>JAOATF010000175.1 GCA_030158285.1 Hyphomonadaceae bacterium | reverse complement strand
CGGCGCTGGAAGCCATGCCGCCGGAACTGGCCGCCGACATCGTCGACAAGGGCATTGTCCTCACCGGCGGCGGCGCCTTGCTGCGGAACCTCGATGTTGTGCTCCGTGAACGGACTGGCCTGCCGGTCACAGTCGCTGAGGATCCGCTGAAATGCGTCGTGCTCGGCTCCGGGAAAGTGCTAGAGAATCTCGACAAGATGAAGGGCGTGCTGGCGCCGGAGGTCTAGGCTTCCGGCTGAAGCGCCGGACCGGACAGTCCGCGAGGAGCCAAGATGGCCTGGTACGGTAACAGACGATCCGGTCAGCCGCGCGTTGGTGCGCGGGCGGTCGTCGTTGGCCTGGGCATCGCCATGGTCGGCGTGCTGGCCATCCAGACTTCCTCCACCGTTCGCTCGGGCATTGATGCCTCGCGCCGTTCCATGGACGGAACGACCGCCAGCCTTGCCGGCTTTGCGTCCGGCCTTGCCGGTTGGTCCTTCGGCTTCGGCCGCAGCCAGGAAGACGAGGCGCGGATCCTCGAACTTGAAGCGCAGGTTCGCGATCTCCACCGCTGGAAAGACCTTGCCGAGACCATGGCGCTCCGCATGGAGCGCTATGAATCGCTGCTCGACATTGTTGGCGAAACGCAGGGCCAGTCCGTCACCGCCCGCATCGTCGCCGAAGAGAACGGGCCTTTCGCGGCCTCCAAGATCGCCAACGCCGGCTCCTCCAATGGCGTCCGCGAAGGGTTCGCGGCGGTCAATGAATACGGCCTCGTCGGCCGCGTTGTCCGCGTAGGCGAATACACATCGCGCGTCCTGCTGCTGACTGACTTCGCCAGCCGCATTCCGGTGATGGGCACCAAGTCGGGCGACCGCGCGCTGCTAGTCGGCGACAATGGAACGGGTGCGCGTCTCGTCGAGCCGGAAACGCCGGACCAGATCATTGCCGGCGAAGTCTGGGTCACCTCGGGCGACGATGGCAAGATGCCGCTTGGCGTACGTGTCGGCACAGCGCGCAAGGTCGGCGATGAGTGGCGCCTCGATCTGGCGCTCGATGCCGGGCCGATCGATTTCGTGCGTCTTGTCCCGCCGCCGGACTTTGCCTCACCCGATCTCGTGCCGCCGCTCGGCGCCGTTCAGGAAAACAACGACTCCACCCTGCGCACCGTCAGCGCGGCGCCGGCTGCGCCTGCAGCCCCGCCGGCAACAGGCGCTGCGCCCGCCAACGGCGCACGTCCGCCGGCAGCACCCGCCGCCAATGCGCCGCGGCCTGCTGCCACGACAGGGCAGGGAGGCGCGCAGTGACAGCCGCGTGGCGCATCTGGGTGCTGGTGCTTGTGGTCCTCGCGGGCCTCACCACCGCGTTCGGCATGCGCGCGGGCATGGTTGGCATGTGGTGGCCGATTGCAGGGCTCTGGCTCGCGGGCGGGCTTGCCGCGTTCGGACTGTCGGTCTGGGTTGCGGGCTGCCTCACCATGCTTGGGCTCGTGATGGATTACATGGGCGAAGCGCCGATAGGCTCCTGGCCGCTGGCCTTGCTCGCGGCTTATGGCGTCGCGCTCGTCGCGTGGGACCGGCAGCCGCCGATACCGGTCGTGTTCGCTGAGGCGATTGCGATTCTTGGCGGCTTCATCGTGGCGATCATCGCGCTTGGCATCGCCGGCAGCATTGCTGGCCATCCCGGATTTGCGCGTGGCGCTCTTACAGGCGATTTCATCATGACGGCGCTCCTCTATCCGCTGGTGCGCTTCGTGATCCTGCCCGCCAGCATCAGGGTGGCCAGACGATGAATGGGGCCAGGCAATGAACAGGGACTGGAAGAACCTATTCCCCTCGCGCCGCATGATCTTCCTCGGCAGCGGCGGTGTCGTGTTTCTCGGGCTGACGGCCCGTCTTGCCGAGCTGCAGCTGTTCCGCCAGGCGGAGTTTGAAACCAAGGCACGCGAAGTCCGCATCAAGCTTGAGCCGGCGCCGCCTCACCGTGGCACGATCTATGACCGCGGTGGCCGCGTGCTCGCAGGCTCGAAGCGGAATTTCTATGTCACCATCCGGCCCGAAGTCGCCGGCAAGTCGCGCGAGGAGATTTCCCGCGTCATCGATCGCGTCGGCCGCCTGCTGCGCCTCAGCGATTCCAAGATGCGCACGCTGCTGCAGGACGCTACGACGCCACCGGCGCACCGCGACATCCTCGTGGCGGACGACCTGACGTGGGAAGAGTTCGCGCAAGTCAACGTGATGGCGCCGGAGCTTTCGGGCGTCAGCGCCGAAGTGGGCGAGCTGCGTTCCTATCCGCTGCAGGCGGCGTTCTATCACACCATCGGCTACGTGCAGAAAGCCAACGAGGCGGACATCCAGGCCAAGATCAAGGCCGAGCTGGAGGCCGCTGGCGAGGCGCTGGATTCAGAGGCCGGCAAGACGCGCGCGACGACCATTCGCCGTCTCTACAAGCACCCGGCCATGCGTGTCGGCAAGCAGGGCATCGAGGCCTATGGCGAGATGCAGCTCAAGGGCGATCCGGGCAAGATCCGCCTGTTGCAGAACGCCACTGGCCGCGTGATCGACCGCCTGCCGAGCGACGATATCCAGGGCAAGCCCGGCGCTGACGTCGTGCTGTCGATCGACGCCGAGCTGCAGAACTTCGCGATCCAGCGTTTCGGCGCCGATGCCGGCAGCGCGGTGATGATCGATGTCCACACCGGCGAAGTCGTCTGCATGATGTCGACGCCGGCGCCCGATCCGAACCTGTTCGTCTCAGGCATCGCGGCGGGCCCGTACAAGGCGCTGCGCGAGGACGAGCGCAACCCGCTTTACCACAAGGCCTATGACGGCGTTTATCCGCCCGGCTCGACATTCAAGATCGTGGTTGCGGCTGCGGCGCTCGAGAGCGGCGCGATGAAGCCGGAGGACACGGTCCACTGCTCCGGCAAGGCCTGGTACTACAACCGCTTCTACAACTGCTACAAAACCGAAGGTCACGGGACGGTGAATTTGCACACCGGGATCCAGAAGTCGTGTGACTGTTATTTCTATCGGGCGGCGGAGAAGACGGGGATCGAGGCGATTGCGAGTGTGGCGCACCGGTTTGGCCTGGGGCATCGCTACGCGCTGGGGCTGACGGGCGGCAAGGCGGGATCGGTTCCGAACGACGCGTGGAAGCGCAAGGCGGTCGGCGAGCAGTGGTATGCGGGCGACACGATCTCGGCCGGCATCGGGCAGGGCTATGTTACTGCTACACCGTTCCAGCTGGCCTACATGTGCGCGCGCATCGCCGGCGGCGGCAACACGCCGAATCCGCACCTGATCGTCAGCGGCATCGACGTGCCGGACTACGAGATCGAGCCGATGGGCCAGTTCAAGCCCGGCGTGCTGGAAGCCGTGCGCGCCGGCATGTTCGCCGTGACGTCCGAGCCGGGCGGCACCGCGATCCGCTTCGGCGCGCTCGACGAGAAGAACGAGTTGCCCGCGCCGTACACGGGCGCGCGCATGGCCGGGAAGTCGGGCACGGCGCAGGTCATCGATCTCAGCGGCCGGCGCGACGCGCGTGGCAAGGCCATCTCGAACGACAAGCTGCCCTGGCGCCTGCGCGACCACGCGCTGTTCGTTGCCTTTGCGCCGGCCGACAAGCCGCGCTACGCGGTGGCGGTGGTCATCGAGCACGGCGTCTCGGGTTCCAGCGCGGCCGCGCCGGTCGCCCGCGACCTGCTGGCCCACGCGCTGAAAACCGATCCGGGTTCGCGCAAGCCCTTCGTGCCGCATGTCAGCACGATCGCCGCCAACGAAGCGGGTAAAGCCTGATGGCGATGATGATCCGCAAGGACACGCTGCTCTACAAGCTGACCCAGCTGCACTGGTTCCTGCTGCTGACGATCATCGCGCTCGCGATGTTCGGCTCGCTGATCCTGTTCTCGGCGGGTTCATCCGCGCACGATCTTGAAACCGGCAACCTGAAGATCGACGCCAGCTATGCGATCGCGCACATCTGGCGCTTCGTGCTGATGCTGGGCGTGGCGCTTGTGGTGGCGTTGCTGCCGTTGCGGTTGTGGGCGTCGCTGGCGTATCCGGCCTACTTCATCGGCGTGCTGCTGCTGCTGGGCGTTGAGTTGATGGGCAATATCGTCAACGGCTCACAGCGCTGGCTGACGCTTGGTCCGCTGACCCTGCAGCCGTCGGAGCTGATGAAGATCGCCGTGCCCATCGCGCTGGCGCGCTACTACCACCAGATGTTCGCTGCCGGACGCAACGGGCTGTGGGTCCATTTGATCGCGCTGGTGATGGTGCTGGTGCCGGTGGCCTTCGTGCTGAAGCAGCCGGACCTTGGCACCTCGCTGATGATCCTCGGCACCGGCTGCGGCGTGATCTTCTTTGCCGGCATCAGCCTGCGCGTCGTGGTGGTTGTGATCGCGCTGGTCGCCTTCATGACGCCGGTCGTCTATTTCTTCGGACTGCACGACTACCAGCGTGAGCGCATCCATACGATGTGGGACCCGGACGCCGACCCGCTCGGCAAGGGCTACCAGCTGCAGCAGGGCATGATCGCCGTCGGTTCGGGCGGCCTTGCCGGCAAGGGCTTCATGGAAGGCGCCCAGAAAGAGCTGGAATACATCCCCGAACAGCATACCGACTTCATCTTCACCATCGTGGCGGAGGAGTTCGGCTTTGCCGGGTCTGTGGTGCTGCTGCTGGCCTGGGGCACGGCCATCTTCCAGGGAATGATGGTCGCTGGACACTCGCGAAGCGCGTTCGGCTCCCTTGCCGCATCGGGGTTCATATCGACCCTCCTGCTTTACGTCGGGATCAACATAGGCATGGTGATCGGCCTACTGCCGGTTGTGGGCATACCCTTGCCGCTAATCTCGTATGGCGGCACGGCTATTGTCACAGTCATGATAGGTTTTGGTCTATTGATGGCCGTTCACCTCAATCGGGCGAACGATATGACCCTTCGCGGCCTGTTCTGAACCTGCTATGCCGGTCCCAGCCTGACTCGGGATCGGTCAGGCTTGTGAACAGGGCAGGGACATCATGACGATTGCCGGGCGGGTCGACCGCAAGAGCGAGACCTGGTCTTCGCGTTTCGGGTTTGTCATGGCCGCCGTCGGCTCGTCCGTCGGCCTCGGCAATATCTGGCGCTTCACCTACACGACCGGGGAGAATGGCGGCGGCGCGTTCGTGATCGCCTATCTCGCCTGTCTCGCGCTGATCGCCTTCCCGCTGCTGGCCGCCGAATACGCTGTTGGCCGCCGCTCGGGTCACTCCGCCGTCGAGAGCGTGCAGGCGCTGGCCCGCGCTTCTGGCAAGAGCGAGCTGTGGGGCGGCGTTGCCTGGCTCGGCATGCTGAGCGCGTTCTTCATCCTGACGTTCTACTGCGTCGTGTCGGCCTGGTTCCTCGCCTACATTCCGCAGGCCGTGTCCGGCGCGTTCCTCAACGATGGCGGATCGATCGACGCTTCGCGCGTGCGCTTCGAGGCTGTGACCTCGCGCGAGAACCTGCCGATGCTGCTGGTCTATCTCGGCCTGTTCATTGGCGCGGCGGCTGTCGTTGTGGGCCTTGGCGTCAAACGCGGGATCGAGCGCGCCTCGATCATCCTGATGCCGGTGTTCATTCTTGTCCTGCTGATCCTGCTGGGCTTCAGCGTCGCCGAGGGCGCGTTCGGCAATACGGTGGCTTTCCTCACGCAGGTGCGCAGCGAGGACTTCTCCTTCTCCATGCTGCTCGATGCGCTGGGCCAGTCGTTCTTCGCAACCGGCGTGGGCGCGGCGGTGATGATCACCTATGGCGCTTACCTGAAGACGGATGCGGACCTGCCGCGGTCTTCTGCCATCGTGGCGGTATCGGATACGGCGGTGGCGCTGGTTGCCGCGTTCGTCGTGTTCTCGCTGGTGTTCGCGGTCGGCAGCGAGCCGAATGCCGGCGTCAGCCTGTTGTTCGTGAACCTGCCGATTGGCCTCGCGCAGATGCCGTTCGGCACGGTTGTCGGCGGCGCGTTCTTCCTGCTGGCGTTGTTTGCGGCGCTGGCCTCGTCGATCTCGCTGATGGAAGTCGCGGTGTCGTGGCTCGACGAACGCACGGGCGTCACCCGCTGGGGTGCGGCGCTGGGCGTTGGCTTCGCGGTATTCGTGATCGGCGCGGGCTATGTCTACAGCCGCGACTACATCCAGTTCGTGGACTTCGTGGCCGCCTCGCTGCTGATGCCCATCGGCGGCTTCCTGATGGCGATCTTCGCCGGCTGGGTCATCGAGAAGAAGATGATGCAGGCCGAGTTCGGCATGCCGTTCTTCCGCGTGTGGAGCGTGCTGGTGCGCTGGGTGATCCCGATTGCGATCGGTGTGATCCTCGTGCTGGGCGTGCGCGAGAAGCTGGACGCGGCGGGCATGTCCACCACATGTTTCCCCGGCGCTTACGACGACGGATTTACGGAGCCGCCGGGCTCCTGCCCGGCACGCGCGGGATAGCGCGTCGTGTGAGCATGGTGCTGCTCGCTGCTTCGCAACGACTGCCGGGCGGGAGCCCGGCGGTCCTTAACCCACCTTCTCCGACAGCCAGTCGCTGGCGCGGATCAGTTCGCTGACGATGCCGGGCTCGAGCGAGGAGTGGCCGGCGTCGGGGACGATCTTGAGTTGGGATTTCGGCCAGGCCTTGTGGAGCTTCCACGCGGAGTCGAGCGGCGTCACCACGTCGTAGCGGCCGTGCACGATCACGCCGGGGAGGTCGCCGAACTTGGTGGCCTGTTCGAGCAGCCAGCCATCCTTGTCGAAGAAACCCTTGTTGACGAAGTAGTGGCACTCGATGCGCGCGAAGGCGTCGAGGAAGTCGGCTTCGTCGAAGCGGGGCGGGCGTTGTTTCGGGCCCTGAATGGACAGCGTCTCGCCTTCCCAGCGGGCCCAGGCGGCGGCAGCGTCGGCGCGCGCGGCGGCGTTCTTGCCGGTGAGGCGTTTGTGGAAGGCCTGCAGCAGGTCGCCGCGTTCTTCTTCCGGGATCGGCGCGAGATAGCGGTCGAACGCGTCGGGGAAGATGTTGCTGGCGCCTTCCTGGTAGAACCAGCGGATCTCGTGCTCGGTCAGCAGGAAGATGCCACGCAGCAGGAGGCCGAGCACCTGCTTGCGGTGGGCGGCGGTGTAGGCGAGGGCGAGGGTCGATCCCCACGATCCGCCGAACACGACCCACTTCTTGACGCCGAGGTGCGCCCGGAGCGTCTCAATGTCGCGGACAAGGTCCCAGGTGGTGTTTTCACGCAGCTCGGAATGGGGCGTGGAACGTCCGCAGCCGCGTTGGTCGAACATGATGATGCGGTAGCGGCGCGGGTCGAAGAAGCGGCGCATTTCGGGGCTGGAACCACCGCCGGGCCCGCCATGCAGCGCAATTACGGGCAAACCGTCGGGGTGGCCGCTTTCCTCCCAGTAGATCTCGTGCAGCGCGCTGACGGCCAGGCGGCCTGTCTTGCGCGGCTCAAGTGAGGGATAGAGGTTACGGCGGGCGCGATCTTCGTTCATGGTTGTTTCATCTACCGGCGATCATCCTTGCGTCAAACCAATTCATCCGAGGTTTGTTTTTTGGATGCGTCGCATCTATAACAGTCTGAGATGCAACGAACTTTCGAGGTTCGGGTCAGTGTCGACCTTCAAGTCGCTGGTGTTCATTCTTGCTGCCTCTGCGCCCTTTGCCGGCTGCGCGACGGTATCCGTGTATGAGCCGGTCTCGGCCGAGATCTCGCTGACCGAGGACCAGTCGCAGCTCCACGCCGCAGCGGAAGCCTTCTCCAAGGCCGCGCGGGACAAGGGGCTGGCGACGGGCGAGGCCAGCCTGGCCAGCCTTGCGGGCATGCTGTCGGGCAAGCAGTCGGACGCGAATGCCTACTGGCGCAAGATCGGCGCGGACAAGTCGGCGCCGGCGAGCGTGGTGACCCGTGTGCGGGATGATCTGGGTGTGTCGGCCAAGGGGTTGTCTGACCTTGATGCGATGGCGCGGGCTGTCATCGGCAAGGGCGATCCGGAACGGCAGGATGTGACGTCGTTCGAGACGGCGCTGATCCATGCACGGCAGGCGCGGGATTCGTTCTCGGATGCGCTGGCGCAGGTGAACCGGCGCGGCAGCAGCGAGTACCAGATCGCGCTGGAGCTGGCGCCGCTGGACAAAGCGCTGGCGCGGGCGCGGGTGACGGCGGATGACCTGGCGGCGGCGCGCTCCGACAAGGACCAGCCGGCGGCTAGCTAGTCTCTTCGTCCTCGTCGACCTTCTGGGCCATCGCGGCCGACAGGCCCACCAGCAACCAGCCGATGATGAACGCTGCTCCGCCGAACGGGACGAGCAGGGTGAGGTTGTCGAGCGGGGTCGGCGTCATGGCGATGCCGCCCACCATGATCTTCCCGATCTGCACGCCCGAGAACAGCGGGACGCCGAGGAGGAAGGCCCAGCCGCCGGCCTTGTGCATCCAGCCGCTGAAGGGGAGCATGGCGGCTACCAGTGCCGCGAGGACGTGGACGTAGCCGTACATGAAGGCGGTCTGCCAGCGTGCCGCCATGTCCAGCGGCACCAGCGTGTGGCCGCCGGCCGCCCCCGCCGCGACCAGCAGCAGGCCGACCAGGGCGGCGCCAATGATCAGTGCACGCATCAGCGTCTCCGGAACCTCAACCTTTCTGGCAGGTAAACACTATTGGCTCGTTTTGCGAAGTCCGGGCGTTTCGGAGCTGCAACCTGCACGCGAACCGCGTCGCGAGGCTCCGGCGTTTGGTGTTTCCTAGATGTTTGTAATGTAAGACTGCGTAATGGCGATCAACTCAACACGGTTCCAGGTGGAGACCACCGCGGAGGGAAGGCAGGTCCTTCTCGTCGCGGGCGACTGGACCGTATGGACGATTGCCCAGATCGA
>JAOATF010000174.1 GCA_030158285.1 Hyphomonadaceae bacterium | reverse complement strand
AAAAACACGCGGAAAAAATTGTAGAGCCTTGGTGGTGTTGGGAAGTTTCTGAAAAAGTGAAACGCCAATTCCCGGGAATTGCGGGGGGGTGAGTCTGCCGCTTTGCGGCAGCTGCCGGTCCCCCCCTACGCGCTGCGCGCTTCGGCGCGGCAAGCGGGGAGCCCGGCGGTCCCGGTTCATAAGCGGTGTCATTCCCGGGCTTGTCCCGGGAATCTCGGTTGGATCAACGGCGGAACGCTTGCAATCCCGCACGGGTAACAACCGGGACTCTCGGGACAAGCCCGAGAGTGACCCCGATGGGGTGATGGGACGTGCGGGTGGCGCGGCAAGCAGGAGTCCGTCGGTCGAGAGGCCGGTGAGCACGCGCTTGTCCTTCGAGACGATCGCATGGAGAGTATGGAGCTGTTGAAGCGCCGTACCTGCGATCCCTCAGGATGATCGCTATGTGCGCAGCATCGCTGGGGAGGGAATGTCTTCTTCGGGAGCTATACCCACCGGGCTCATCCTGAGGGATCGCGGGTGCGGTGTTGCGGCGATGGAACTTTCGCGTGGCGATCGTCTCGAAGGATGGACCGCAGGCACAGGCTTGCGGCTGTCGCCGCAACTGCCGGGCGGTGCTCGGGATTCGAGGCAAACAAAAAGCCCGCTGTCTTGCGACAGCGGGCTTGATGGTTTGGCCTTTCGGCGCTGGCGTTAGGCCGGCGCGGAGGTGGCGGTGCAATCCGTTTTGGCGCCAGCGTCGGCGCCGTCTTTCGGAGCGCCCGTGGACGAACCGCCGACGAACAGTTTGCAACCGTTCGGGAAGGTCACGTCACGGCCGTTGGCCTTGCAGGTGATGGCGTCGAGCTTGGCGCCCGTGCCCCATTTGCGCGAGCAGACCGTGTCTTTCGACTGGTAGCCGCGCACGACGACTTGCGTGCCTTTCGGGATGGCCTTGGACTTGGCATCCGTGGTCGACAGGTCGCCGCGGAAGATCGTGTTCGGCGTGCCGCCTTCGATCGCCCAGTTCAGGGTCGAGCCTTTTTTCGGCTGGCCGAATTTGTTGACGTCCGGAACCTTGATGTGGATCCAGGTGTGCGGGTTCGTCCATTCGACGAACTCGACCGAACCCTTGAGCAGGACCGGACGGTTGGCATCGAACTCGGCGGCGAAGGCGTGGTGGGCGTACGCGGCAGTGCCGGCGCCCGCGGCGGTCAGCGCGGCCAGAGTGGCGCCCGCAACGGCCAGACGAACTTTGTTTTTCATCGACTTCCTCCAGAACTAGCGGCTTTCACCACCGTCTATCTTTTTCCGCGCCTGCGACCGATTCCGCCCGCCAGCGCCCCTGAATTTGAACCCGTTTTAAACCCGTAACAGCGGGTTCTCAAGGGTTTGACTCACCTAGTCCGGGCCTTCATTGCCGCATCTGCCGACCGGTCCGGATGGCAGAAAGCCTGAATTCGCGTTGTTTTGGCGGCGACCCGGGACCGGGTAACGGACGCAGGCGCCGCCATCACAACATATTCAACGCGAAAACCCGGCCAATCCGTTCCCTAAGGACAGGACAATCTGGCGGCAGGCCTCGGGCTATTGTTCGCCCAGTTCGGCCTCCTCGGCGGCGCGTTCTTCGGCTTCACGCTTCGAACGCTCGAGCGCCGGACCCGGCAGCGGGTTCTTGCGCAGGTGGCCGTACATCAGCTCTTCCACAAACTCGACGCACTTGAACTGCTGGAGTTGCGCGTCTTCGCCGGAGGCCTTGTACAGGTTGAAACCGATCTTCCACGGCTTGGTGTAGATTTCCGGGTCGGTGATCTCGGCTTCGTAGCGGATGGTCGAGTCGGACGTGGGCGTCCAGCGCTCGACGACCTTGGTGCTCGGGCCCTTGAAGTTGCCCGAACGGTCGAACCAGGTGGTGGCCAGCTGGTCGGTCACTTCGACGACGAACGTGTCGCCTTCCCAGTAGCCGTACGACTGACCCATCCACGACTGGGCGGGGGCCGGCGGTTGCTCGGTGAGGAAGATGTTGCGGACGGCGCCGGCGAATTCATACGCGATGAACACGGCCTTGTCCGAGTGGAAGATCTGGAACGGCTTGTCCATGTAGTTGGCGCGCGGAACGCCCGGCAGGTAGCATTTCACTTCCGGGTCCTGCTCGATCGCCTTGGCGCGGTACTCGTCGCGCTGGGCGAGAGCTTCCGGCTTGTAGGGGATCTTGCCGTCGCCTTCGACGATGCCAACGCCAGCCGGCACAGCGCCGATGGCGCCCATGCCGACAACGGCAGCATCCGGCACCGGAACGTACGGGCCAGGACGCAGCTGCAGCGCGGACTGGGCCGGGTGAGCTTCGACGTTGTAGTTCGCGGTGTTCATAACTTTCCAGACGCCGTTCAGGTCCGGGTGGACGCCATCGGGTCCACGCTTCGCTTTCCAGGCGGCAGGCGTTGCGGCAGCGGTTTCAACCGCCGGCGCAGCTGCAGTGGTCGTGCATGCGCCAAGCGCAGCCGCCAGTGCAACGACAGACACAAGCTTCTTCATGACTCCTCCCCGTTCGCCCAACACCAGTTTATTCGACATCCCAGTGATGGCTTTCCATCACCGTCTCCGCAAACAACTGCGGGCGGTTCTTGAGGACGTCGCGTCGGGCTGACGCACCGGGAACATACCTGCCTTCATGCCGAGCGCAATACTCGCGCCGGACGGTGGGACAATGTCGACCAACCCACAGCAGCGCCCCCTGCCGCAGCAGCGAAAATGGTGGTGGACGCCACCATCAGGACGGGGGCCCAGTCGAAGCGCCAGTCGGCCTCGAAGACGAGGAGAACGATGGGCCACGCCGCTGCAATTCCACCACCGACGCCGAGCGCTACAGCGAGCAATGCCGCAAGCGCGAACTCGGTCGCGTAGAGCGCGAGTATCGTCGCGCGACTTGCGCCAAACACCTTTAGCAGAGCGGACTCGCGACGCCTGCTTCGCGCAGCGGCAGCGAAGGCGCCGAACAGCACGAGAATGCCCGCGGCGAGCACGACGCCGGCCAGCGCGGTGACGACGAGCGAGACCTGTCCGAGGAGGTCGGCGGCGGTCTCGAGCGTGCGGCGAACCTGGAAGGCGAGGACGTTCGGCCAGCGCGCGGAAACAGCGGCGAGAAGCGCGGGTTCAGCCTCCTTCGGAACGATCACGATTGCGGCATGCGCGGGCCTGAAGTCGCCGACCGCGCCCGGCGAGAGGATGAAAGCGAGGTTGGCGCCGAATCCCTGCCAGTCGACCTTCCGGATCGAGGCGACTTCGGCCTCCACCACGCGCATGAAGATGCGGAAGGTGAGACGGTCGCCGACTTTGACGCCGAGGCCGGTGGCGGCGTCTGCCTCCACAGAGACTTGCGGCGGGCCGGCATAGTCTTCCGGCCACCAGGCGCCAGCAATAACCGGCTGCTCGACCGGTTTTTGCGCGAGGAGCGTCATCGGCACTTCGCTGCGTGTGACCCAGCGCTGTTCCACCGGGATGGCCGACTCGGCGATCGCGACGCCGTTGTGGGTGATGACGCGGCCGATGAGGACGGGGGCGCGGCGGTAGGCGAGCTGGTTTTCCGTGTCGATGTGGTGTTCGCGCATCAGGGCGTCGAACGCGTCGAGGTCGTTGGCGGGGATCTGGCGGAAGATGATGGAGGGTGCTTCGGCGGGCGTGGTGTCGCGCAGCTGTCCGAGCAGGTTGGTCTGGATGACGGTGATCAGTGTGAGAAGGCCGAGGCCGAGACCGAGCGCGGGGGCGACGACGGGCGCGAGGGAACCTGTGCCGCCGAGATTGGCGAGGACGAGACGCCCCTGCCCTCTGGCTTTCAGCGAGGCGCGGCGCGCGAGGCGGCGGACGAGCACGGCGGCGCCGATGAGGACGAGGTAGGCGACGCCCGCGCCGGCCAGCAGGGCGAGCACGATGATCGGGCGCGCCGAGGAGAGCATCGCGATGGCGACGAGCAGGAGGGCTGCGACGATGGCGGCGAGGCGTTCGATGCGCGGGGTGCGCTGGCGGGTGTCGCCGCTTTCACGGCGGAAGAGCGCGGCGGGCGGCGTGGCGCGGGCGCGGCCGAGCGGCGGGGCGGCGAACATGGCGGCGGCGAGAAGCGTCAGCGCGAAGGCTTTGAGGAGCGCGATTGGATAGACGCCGAGGATCATCGGGAGCGGGATGGCGTCGCCCACCCACCAGCGCACGGCCCAGGGCGTGAGTGCGCCGAGCATTATGCCCGCGAGTGCGCCGAGGCTGGCCAGCGCGCCGAGCTGCAGGGCGTAGGCGGCGCGAATGGTGCCACCGTCTGCGCCGAGGGCTTTCAGGGCGGCGATGGAGTCGAGGCGGGTTTCGAGGAAGGAGCTGGTGGCTTGCGAGACACCGACGCCGCCGGCGATGAGGGCGGAGATGCCGACGACCGTCATGAAGGTGTTCAGCATGTCCAGCATGGCGCGGAGGCCGTCGAGCGCATCGTCGGGACCGCGATAGCGCAGGCCTTCGTCTTCCCATTTCGCGTTGAAATCCGCTTCGAAAGTGACGGCGGCTTCGGGCTTGAGCAGAATGCGGTAGGCGGTGCGGAAGAGTGCGCCGGGCTGCAGCAGGTTGGCTTCGCGCAGGGCGTCGATCGCGATGATGACGCGCGGCTGGAACATGCCGGGCTCGCCGATGCGGTCGGGCTCGCGGACCAGGATGGCGCGGAGTTCGGCCTTGATGGGGCCGAGGTTGAACGTGTCGCCCGGCTTGAGGCCGAGATCGCGGGCCATCGTCTCGCTGGCGGCAACGCCCCAGAGATCGTCTTTCTGGGCTAGGACGTCACCGAGCGGGATCTCGCGATCGAAAGTGAAGCTGCCGACGAGCGGAAAGGCGCTGTCGATGCCGCGGACGTCGGCTTGCGAAATCTGGTCGCGCGCGCGGGCCATGAGATCGACCTGGGCCGCTTCAGTCACTTGCCCGCGTTCGTCTAACCAGGCGCGTTCTTCCGTCGTGACGGCGCGCTGGGAGAGCGTGATGGCGGCGTCGCCACCGAGCAACTGGCGCGATTGCTGGTCGAGGCCGGTATTGAGGGCGGAGGTGATGGAGCCGGCAGAGGCGATGGCCCATGCGCCGAGCGCGAGGCAGGCGAGATAGATCCAGAAGCCCGCGAGGCCGCCGGAGAGTTCGCGCAGGGCGATGCGGAGCCAGGGATGGCGGGCGGGTTTCTGGTGGGCCATGCGTGTCAGTCTTGCCAGCGGCGCGTCACGCCGCTTGTCTGCCATAGGTCTGACAGCGAACTAACACTGTCGCTAGAAGGGCGATGTCGAGTACCCGAATTGTGGCTCGACGCAAAGCACCTTCCCATCGCTTACATACGCGACGAAGCCCGCAGCCTCGCGCGGATTTGGGGAATCGAGCGACACAACAATTCCATCGGGAGTTTCGCTGCAGGGAGAACCCGGCCACGGAGCGGGCGGCCTGGACAGGGCCTCTGCTGTGCCCTCACCGGGGATGTAGTAGCTGCCGCCCCGCGAGCGAACAAATTCCAGAAATGCCTCCTTTTCCGCAGGAAGGCTTATTGAGGCGCGATCTTCTCGCCAGAACCTGAACTCCGCTGGCGCAATAGTCGCCTTGGACCAGTGCCGGGTCCGCCTGTCCTCCGGTTCATCCAGCCCGCACGCGCAGAGCATCAGGGCCGCCAGAGATAGAATAACACCGGCACGCGCGCGCATGACCCCTCCACCATCAGGCGCCATCACGATAGGCCGAAACCTGTTCGGAGGTGAGGAGCAGCGCGCCTTGCGGGCTCCAGAGTTTCAGGACGTGGTCAAAATAGCCGCCGTCGCAGCGGCGGCACTCGACGTCGCTCATCAGCCAGCCATCGCCGACGGCGGCGAGTTCGGCCTCCGAGGCATGGAAGTAGATGTTCATCGTCACGGTGGAGGAGCGCATGAAGCGGCCGAACTTGATCATCGGGCGGCCCGGCGCGTAGTCGGCGAACATGGCCAGCAGGGCGTGATCGACGCTGAACGCCTGTTTGTGGCGCACCCAGCAGGCGGTTGAAGCGGGAGCATCGGGGCCCTGAAATTCCGGCGCGCGCGGCGGAGTGCGGGCGTCGATCATCTCGCCGACGCGCGTGGGTGGAACGAAAGAGATCATCGCGGGATCGCTGGGCGGCGGGAGGGGAAAGAGCGGCTTTGCGTCGGTGAAGCCCGGCGCGGGACGCCGCTCGCCGAACGTCACCTGCGCGTGGGCGCAGAGTTTTCCGCGCTGGCTGACTTCGGAGCGCCAGAACTGTAGCCGCGAGCCGGCGCGCAACAGGCGCGTCTCGATCTCGAGCGGGCCGGCGCCGACGGCGTCGGTGAACATCACCGTCATAGAGAGCGGCGGGCCGCGCTCGCCCTCCTCCAGCGTGACGGCTTTCAGCAGGGCTGCCGCCGTCCATCCGCCGAACTGTCCGCCGGGATGCGAATAGTCCTGGTCGGCCTCACCGGCCCAGAGGCCGGGAGCGGCGGGGCGTAGGTCGATTGCGGAGGCAAAGCCCGGCATGACAACTCCTGCGATGGCATGAGGGTGGTTTCAGGAAATGGCGGGTTGGGTCAATTCTTGACCTTCGGCGTCGGGGCGATACGGTCTTGCATCGGCGGTGCGATCTGGCTTGCGATGGTGAGCACGCCCCCGTCCTTCGAGACGATCGCATCGATGGAATGCCGCTGCTGAGGTGGCGTGCCTGCGATCCCTCAGGATGAGGGCTTTCTGAGTCAGGCCACGATCCGGCCGTCGCTCATCGTCACGATGCGGTCTGCCCTCGCCGCGATCTCTGCGTCGTGCGTGACGACGATGAGCGTGGCGCTTCTCTCCCTGGCGATGGCGAAGAGCATGTCGGCGACCATGGCGCCGGTGGCGCGGTCGAGATTGCCGGTGGGCTCGTCGGCGAAGACGATGCTGGGGTTGCTGGCCAAGGCGCGGGCGACGGCGACGCGCTGGCGTTCGCCGCCGGAGAGCTGGCCCGGATAGTGATCCATGCGCTGGGCGAGGCCGACGGCGGTGAGCGCGGACCGGGCGAGATCATCGACATTGGCGAGGCCGGCGATTTCGAGCGGGGCGCGGACATTGTCGAAGGCGTTCATGGTGGCGAGCAGGTGGAAGGACTGGAAGACGAGGCTGACACGGCCGCGGCGCAGGCGGGCGAGCGCGTCTTCGCTTTTGCCGTCGAGCGTTTCGTTGAGGAGCTGGATCGAGCCTTTGGTCGCGCGCTCGATGCCGGTGGAGACGCCGATGAGGGACGACTTGCCCGAGCCGGACGGGCCGACGATGGCGACACTCTCGCCCGGCATGGCGCGGAAGCTGACGCCCTTCAGGATCTCCACAGGGCCGGACGCGGCGGGGAGTGTGAGGTGGACGTCGTCGAGGGAGAGGGCGGGGTTCATTGGCGTTGAAAGCATTGGAGGGGCACTGGCGGCACGGCAGGTCAGAGCGTGAGCGAGCCGACAGCTCTCTCTGCATCATCCAGAACCCAAGATCGATACTCTCTCCTGACGGCGCCGAAATCGACGTTGCTGACCAGGTTGTGGAGTTCGAACGGTACGCTCGCAGACGCTGGGAGTTCGGCCAGCTCGGTCTTCAGGCGGATCGCAAATTCCCAAAGTTCGTTGAGACTGCCCGCGGAATAGTCGGATGCGCGCTCCCTAGCGATGTAGCGGAGCAGGTCCGCACGAATTTCTTCGACCTTCCGCATCAACGGTCCCGGTTGCCGACAGCCACCTGCAAATTTTCACGAATTCCCGCTGGGCGACAACCGGGATTCCCGGGACAAGCCCGGGAATGACTCCCGAGGGAGTAGCAGCCTGCGTGCGCCCGGGACCACGATGGCGCTCTGCGCGAAGGCGGGCTCTTCGAAGTCCATCGCGTGGAGCATGGTGGAGAAGAACGAGTTCGAGTTGCGGCCGAAGCCGAGGAAGGGATAGGGCAGCCCTGCCCCGCCTTCCGGCCCTTTGCTGAGGGCGTTGATGCGGCGGAGGGCGTCGAGTGCGGGGGCGAGGCGGGCTTCGGCGGCCTCGCGGGTGAGGTTTTCGGCGAGGACGCGGACGGCGCCGGACACGATGGCGGGGGCGAGATGCCAGTTGGGCGCGTCTGCGCCGTTGATGGGCATGTAGGTGCGCGGATTGGCCTTGCTGTCGTAGCCGCGCAGGCGGTCGCTGGGCAGGTAGCCGATGGGCTTGTGGCGCCATGTGCCGGCGGCTTCATCCCACCAGGAGGCGAGGCCGTTGAGCTGTCGCACGGCGCGGCCGGAGGGATCGGCGATGACGATCATGCGATGGGCGGCAAAGCGCGAGCGGCGCGGAATGCGCAATTCGGCTGCGTTGAGGCTCCATCCGGTCATGCGGTGAAAGATAGGGATGGCGGAGGATACGTCTACGGCCGCGCTCAGTGGCAGAGCGTCACTGGTCCCCGGTCACTGGTCCTTGTGGAAGTCCGGCGGCAGGGCGCTGCCACGGGTCTGGGCGCTGCGCCATTCGGCGGACTGGGTGGAGACGACGTTCACGAGATTGCCGAGGGCGAGGTGCATGTCGACCAGATGCAGCCCCCAGAGCGGGCGGAGCGCGCCGTTGACCACGACATCGCCATTGATGGTGTCGGCGCGGGGATCGGCAGGGTCTGGCGTGACGGTGATGGCGAGATAGCTGAAGCCGCCCTGCTCCACGCATTTTCCGGAGATGAGACCCGGCAGCGCCACGAAGGGTGTTTCGATGGGCGCGGTGGCGGTGGTCGACCACACGGGTGGCGGGGCCATGTCGTCGAACAGGGCGCGGCCGGCGGGGAGATACGCGCTGAGCTGTCCGGCGGAGCTGTCGAGTTCGGCGGGGTTCACGCAGGCGGCGTGGTTGCCGGGGGTGGCGGCGACGCCGAAGAGCGACTCGCCGGAGGGCGGGGCTTCGGCGCGGAAGGCGGAATAGGCGATGATGCAGCCGGTGCTGGTGGAGGCAG
>JAOATF010000173.1:3250-37114 GCA_030158285.1 Hyphomonadaceae bacterium | reverse complement strand
GCCGCCGCGCAAGACACCTCAGAACACAGCCCCAATTATGAGTCAGACTCTAAGGATGAGCGCTTGGTGGGTTCAGCGCTGATAGCGAGAAGCGCTCATGCTGAGCAGGCCGAAGGCCGTCCGTCGAAGCACGAGCGCGGGCTCGCCGGCCGTGCAACAGCGCACCTCGCCTCACCCTTCACCGTATCTGAACTCCACCAGATACACCTTCTCTCCCGCGCCATGCTTCGCCGTCTTCAGCAGATCGACCACCCCAGCAAATCCGGACTTCCGCGCCAGCACCAGCGTAATATCGCCAAGGCTGATTTCCTTCACCGACACAACCTCGATGAACCCCGGCCCCACGCGATAGCGTCCGCCCGCCTTCACGCGCGCGCTCTGCCAGATCCGCACGCTGCACGTCACCGTGCCGTCGATCACCTTCGCGCGGATGTGTTTCGCGAATTGCATGCGGGGCAGTTTACCGCCGCACGTCCTTCCCGCCAGAGCCCATCAACGCCCTGATCTGCGCCTCGCTGGCATGGCTCGCATCGCCCACCTGGCCGTGCTTCGCCGCTGACGTATGCAGCGCGAAGTCCAGTGCATCTTCGTCGGCCCAGCCCTGCATCACCCCATGCAGAAGGCCGCCCGCGAAGGCGTCGCCGCCACCGATGCGGTCCACCACATTGCCCAGCTCCAGCGGCTTGGCATTCGCCACGCCATCGCGCCGGTGCAGCGTCGCGCCCAGCGAGAAGGCATCCACCGCATGCGTCGTCCGCGTTGTCGCCGCGATGCGCTGCAATTTCGGGAACGCCTTGAACGCCGTCGCGCATGCCGCGCTGCGATCCGCAAACGTCTCGCCCAGCACCAGCGCAATGTCGCGCTCGTCGATGAAGGCGAGGCTTGCGCCCTCCAGCAGTTTTCGCAGCACCGGCGCGCCCGTCTCGCCACGCGCCTCCCACAACTTGCTGCGGTAATTCCCGTCGAACGACACGGGCACGCTCGCCGCATTCGCCGCCGCCACGGCCGTCAACGCCGCTTCTCCCGCTTTCGCGCTCACCGCCGGCGTGATGCCCGATACGTGCAGCATCGCCGCGCTATCCAGCTGCGCGATGCAGTCCGCCGCATCCGCCTTGTCCGCAAACGCAGATCCCGCGCGGTCGTACACGATCTCGCTCGGCCGCAGCACAGCGCCCGGTGTCAGGAAATAAAGCCCCATCCGTCCGGCCACGAACCGCACGGCCGAAACATCAACGCCATGCCGCCGCAACTCGTCGCGCGCCGCATGGCCCAGCGGATTGTCCGGCAGCACCGTCGACATCGCCGCGCGTCCGCCCAACCGCGAGACGCACACCGCGACATTCGCCTCCGCCCCGCCGACATGCGCGGCGAGGCGCGGCGTCTGCAACAGCATCTCGCCCTGCGGCGCCGACAGCCGCACCAGCATCTCGCCAAAACAAACGAGCTTGCCGCTCATCGCGCGAGCCAGCCTCCGTCCACGGGCAGGATCGCCCCGTGCACATAGTTTGCGGCAGCCGACGCCAGAAAGACAGCCGCCCCGCCAATGTCGCGCGCCTCGCCCCAGCGTCCCGCCGGAATGCGCGCGAGGATATCGCGGCTGCGGTTCGCATCCGCGCGCAACGCCTCGGTGTTGTTGGTCTCGATATAGCCCGGCGCGATGGCGTTGACGTTCACGCCTTTTGCCGCCCACTCATTCGCCAGCGCCTTGGTGATGCCCGCGAGCCCGCTCTTCGCCGCCGCATAGCTCGGCACGCGTATCCCGCCCTGGAAGGAGAGCAGGGAGGCGATCTGCACGATCTTGCCTGCCTGCGCGTTCGTGAAGCAGTGCTTCGCAAATGCCTGCGAGAGAAAGAAGACGCTCTTGAGGTTGGTGTCGATCACCGCGTCCCAGTCGTCTTCCGAAAACTCAACGGCATCCGCGCGGCGAATGATCCCCGCATTGTTGACGAGAATGTCCGCCCGCCCCAGCGCGCCCACACTCTCGGCGATCACCCGCGCCACCGGTTCGGTCGACGACAGGTCAGCCGAGACAGAAACAAACCTCCGCCCCGTCGCCTTCACCAGCCCCTCCGTCTCGGTCGGCGCCGTCCGCCCCACCGCCGCTATGTCCGCGCCCGCCTCGGCGAGCGACACGGCAATCGCCTGGCCAATGCCGGTGTTGGCGCCAGTGACGATGGCGACCTTGCCTGCGAGCGAGAAGGGAGAGGTCATGGCCTATTTCAACTGGCAGATGTCGAGCTGGTTCATGTCGGTATAGTCGAGATTCTCCCCGCCCATCGCCCAGATGAACGTATACGCCGCCGTCCCCGCGCCCATGTGGATCGACCACGGCGGAGACATCACGGCTTCCTCGTTGGCCATCACGATGGAGCGGCTGTCGTCCGGCTCGCCCATGAAATGGAACACGCGATCGTTCGGCCCCAGCCCGAAATAGAGATACACTTCCGAGCGGCGATCGTGCAGGTGCGGCGGCATGGTGTTCCACACACTGCCCTGTTTAAGGATCGTCATGCCCAGCAGCAGCTGGCACGACTTCACCTTCGCCGGCACCACGAACTGATAGATCGTCCGCTCGTTCGATGTCTCCGGCGCGCCGCGTTCCAGCGGCACTGCCGTCTCGATCGAAATCTTGGCCACCTCATAACGCGCATGCGCCGGTGTCGAGACCAGATAGAAGCGCGCAGGCTTCGCGGCGTCCTTGGACTTGAACACCACTTTTTCCGAGCCCATCGGAATGTAGAGCCCGTCGCGCTGCGCGAGGTCATGCGCCACGCCATCCACATCGATCACGCCCGGCCCGTTGCCGATATTGATCGCGCCGATCTCGCGCCGCTCGAGGAAAGGCTTTCCTTTCGCCGAAGCCGGCTCGGTTTGCGCGGGCAGCTCGATCGCCTGCGTCACGGGCGCCGCGCCGCCCACAACCATCCGCTCGTTGTGACAGTAGTTGAGCGTCACCTTGTCCGGCTGAAACAGCCCCGAGATCAGATAGCGCGCACGCAGGTCATCATTGCTCGCCCCGTCCATCATGTCGGGATGGGTGGCGTGATAGGTCTTCTCGAACATGGTCCCTCCCTGGGCGGATGCTTTCTATGGCTACTACTACTACTCGTAGAGCATCGCGGAAACCGGTGTCATAAGCCGTGGAATGAGGGCTCTGGTCAAGCCCTCCCACGGATGGATCAGCCCTTCGGCGCTGGTCCGCTGGACGCGCGCACCACGAGGCGCGGATGCACCTCGCCCTGGTCGTCTTCCTCAAGCGGCTCTTTCGTCAGCCGGTCGCCCAGTAGCCGCACCGACGCCATTCGCCCCGAGGCGCGGATCGGCAACAGCACAGTCGTCAGCGCCGGCCACATGCGCGAGGCCAGCGGGCTGTCGTCGAACCCGACAACTGACACATCCTTGCCGATATCCAGCCCCGTCTCGCGGATCGCCTGACAGACGCCGGCCGCCATCTCGTCATTGCCGCAGAACACTGCCGTCGGCCGCGACACCGTCGCCATCAGCCGCCGCCCCGCCTCGATGCCTGACTGGAACGTGTAGCCGCCGCGCAGGTCCAGCTTCTTGTCCAGCGCCAGCCCCGCCGATTTCAGGCCTTCGACAAATCCCGCGCGCCGCTCGTGCGAGGAGCGGAACGTGTCCGGCCCCGACACGTGCGCAATCACTTTGTGGCCAAGCCCCGCCAGATGCTCGGCCGCCTGCCGCGCGCCTTCGCGATCATGCGTGACGATAGAATTCTCTTCGCTGTCCAGCAGCACGGAGGCAATGCGCACATAAGGCGTATCCGCCTCGCGCAGCAGCGCCACCAGCTCCTCGTCTTCCGATACCGACGACGGCAGGATCACGCCCGCCAGTTTCTGCCGGTCGATGAAGCCGCGCACGCCCGCGAGGAAATCCTTGTCGCGCCGGTTGCACGGATGCACCACCAGCTCCAGCCCCGACCCACGGATGATGTCGAGAATGCCCTGCTGCGTGTCGATCACGTGCTGCGGGTTTGGGTTGTCGTAGATCAGCCCGATCAGATAGCTGCGCCGCGAGGCCAGCCCGCGCGCCACGGGGTCGGGCGCATAGCCCAGCTCCTTGATCACCGCGTCGATGCGCTCGCGTGTGTCCTTGTTGACGAACGGGCTCTGGTTGATGACGCGCGACACCGTTTTCTTCGAGACATTGGCGAGACGCGCCACATCGTTGATCGTCGGCCGTCGCTTCGGCTCCAGCGGTGCGGATGTCGTGGGTTTTGTCGCTGGTCCGGGCTTCATTGTCTTCTTCATGTCTCCTGCTTGCGCGCGCGGCCGCAAGGCCGTCAAGCAGGACAAGGCGCATTCGCTTGCCGCAGCCTTGCGAGATTTTCCGCTTAGGCGTTGACACCGGTAGCAATAAGGGAAAACCTGTGCGCTGGCAACCGGAGGATTGGCCATGGCGCGGATGACCCGGCGACTTGTCCTCTCCACGCTGTCCGGCGCCGCGCTCAGCGCCGGTTGTTCCACGCTTGCCGTGCCGCCAGCCCTCCGCCGCGAAGACGAGATTTCGCCCGCCGGACTCGACTGGGCGCATCTCAAATGGAAACGCGGTATCGAAAACCAGCGCCGCGCCGACAATGGCGATGGCACATTCCTCAACCCGATCCTCTCGGGCGATCACCCCGATCCCACCATCCTCCGCGACGGCGATCGCTGGCTGATGACCTTCTCCAGTTTCGAATCCTATCCCGGCCTCGTCATCTGGCAGAGCCGGGACCTGGTGAACTGGACGCCGCTCACCGCCGCGCTGACGACGAACATCGGCTCCGTCTGGGCGCCGGAACTCTCAAAGCACAACGGTCGCTACTTCCTCTACATCCCCGCGCGCTTCCCGGAGAAACGCTCGATCTACGTGATCCACGCCGAGCATCCCGAAGGCCCGTGGTCAGAGCCTGTCGATCTCAACCTGCCGCGCCACATCGACCCCGGCCACGCTGTCGGCGAAGATGGCTCGCGCTGGCTGTTCCTCTCCGGTGGTGATCGCATCCGTCTCAGCGACGATGGCCTCTCCACCGTGGGAGGCGTCGAGCACGTCTACGACCCCTGGCGCTATCCCGAGGAATGGGTCGTCGAAGGCTTCGCACCCGAAGGCCCCAAAATCCTGCGCAGGGGAGAGTGGTTCTATCTCATCACCGCCGTCGGCGGCACAGCCGGTCCTCCAACGGGTCACATGGTCATCGTCGCACGCTCGCGCTCGATCCATGGCCCGTGGCAGCACGATCCGGAAAATCCCATCGTGCGCACCTGGTCGTCGCGCGAAAAATGGTGGTCACGCGGCCACGCCACCGTGTTCGAAGGTCCCAACGGCGGCTGGTGGATGGTCTATCACGGCTACGAAAACGGCTTCTGGACCCTCGGCCGCCAATGCCTGCTCGATCCCGTGTCGTGGACGCAGGATGGTTGGTTCCGCGCCGAAGGCGGTGATCTCTCGAAGCCAATTCGTAAGCCCGTCAACATCGCCAACGCCGAACACGGCATGGCCCTCTCCGACGATTTCACCACCGATCGCACCGGCCTCCTGTGGGCCTTCCATGCGCCCGGCCCAACGGATGCCGCGCGCATCACGCGCAACACCGGCGGCCTCACGCTCCGCGCCTCGGGCTCATCGCCAACCGACAGCCGCCCGCTCACCTTCATCAACGGCGACCTCGCCTACGAAATCGAAGCCGACATCGAACTCAACGAAGGCGCCGAAGCCGGCGTGCTGCTGTTCTACTCCCCCAAACTCTATTGCGGCCTCGGCTTCTCCAACTCCGGCCTCGTCATGCACCGCGTCGCCACGCAACGCCGCAACGCCCCACCCGCCGATTTCGGCAAACGCCTGCAGATCAAACTCCAGAACGACCGCCACATCGTCACCTGCTGGACGCGCACGCCCGGCCAACGCTGGACCCAATACGGCGTCCGCTTCGAAACCAGCGGCTACAACCACAACACCGCCTGGGACTTCCTGAGCCTGCGCCCCGCGCTCTACTGCACCGGGCAGGGCAGCGCGCTGATCCGCTCCACGACCTATCGCGCGTTGTAGGAGCTCGCTCCACAACACATCCTTCGAGACGATCGCACCGATAAGGCGGCGCTGTCGAACCGCAGTACCCGCGATCCCTCAGGATGAGGTCTGTGATGATGTCGACGAACTCTTTGGCGCCACGCCCACCGGCCCCATCCTGAGGGATCGCAGGCACGTCACCTCAACGATACTGATCTCGCGATGCGATCGTCTCGAAGGATGCACTCAGGGCGCAGTCCGCCGCACCATGCTCGCCAGATGCCACTCGTTCTCCACAAACGCCGTGCGCGTTTCCGGCCTCACCGGATACCCGCCGACCTCGCTCTCGGAATCGATGATTCGCCCCGTCCCCGCCTTCACATCGGCCACGATCCGCGCGTCCACGGGATCACGCGCCCACGCCCACGCGCCGCACGCCTCCAGCACGCGCGCCATGTTCGCGCGCACCGCAGCCGCATCGTCGAACGCCGCGTTCGTTCGCATGTCCAGCACTGGATCTCCGTCGCCGAACCGCCCTGTCATTGCCAGCACTGATCCATCCGCGCGCAACGCCAGATTGTTCTCGATCTCCAGCGTCAGCGGACCATCGCCGCCCATCATGAACGCCGCAGCTTTGGCATCGGTCGACGGCCCCGCGAGAAACGCATTCCGTTCCACGCGCACCTTGCCCGCCTCGAACGGATGTCCTTCCCATTCGTTCGCATGCAGGTTGTAGTGCGCAAACCGCTTGCCCGGATTGTAGACGACGTTCCCAGCCATCAGTCCCTGCGTTCCGCCCTTGAACAGCACGTTCCGTTCGCGGTTGTGCGCATAGAGCGAGTCCATGATCGCCGCATCGCGCACATTGTCGTGGATCAGCGTGCCCTTGGAATGCTCGCCCTTCGAGTGCGTCGAATTTGAAAGCCCCTCCGCCACGATGTTGTTGCGGAACATGATGGTGTGAGACGTGTTCGCCCGCCATTCATCGACGTTGGCGCCTTCGAACCTCTTGCCCGAAGCGGACAGTCCTTCATCCGTCGCCCAGGTGATCGAGCAGTTGGACACCTCCACCCGCGCCGCGCCGTAGGCATAGATGCCATCGCACTCCCAGCCGCTTGCCTTCGCCTGTCCAGCCTCGCCTGGCCGCACCGCGATATTCTGGATGACAACATTCTCCGCGCGGATCGCGATCCCGCCCCTGATGAACGTCACCAGCGAGGGCGCCGTCTGCCCCGCGATCGTGACGTCGCCAGACTTGATCTCCAGCGTCTCGCGTCCGAGGTCGATCACGCCGCCCACTTCGAACACGATAATGCGCGGCCCCTTGGCCTTCACCGCTTCGCTGATCGATCCTGGTCCATCCGGTGTCAGCGTCGTCACGCGGATGATGCGCCCGCCATATCCACCTGTAATCGTTCCCGGCATTGGCACGGCCCATGCCGGCGTTGCCGCCATCGCCGCCGATGCCAGCAGGAAAAGCCGCCGGTTCACGTCCCGCGCGCTTTCGCGCCGCTATCCAGCACGCTCGCATCCTTCGGCCGCATCGTCGCCAGATCCCACTGCGCCGGATCAAACGCGCGCTTCGTCATCGCATGCTTCGGATAGCCGCCGGTCTCCTCCTCGCTGTCGATGATCTCGCCACGCCCTTCCGCCGTATCCGCCAGAATGCGCACATCATCCGCATCGCGATCCCACGGCCGCGCGCCCGCATGTGTGAGCACATGCGTCTCCACCTGCAGCGCGGGTAACGCCACCAGCCCCACAGGCCAGTCGAGCGGCGCGCCGTGTTTCACGATCTTCGCGCCTGTCTGTCCGTAAGAGCCCAACTCCTCCAGCGCCGATCCCCAGCGATCCACCATCAGGTTGTCGCGCCCGAAGTAGTCCAGATCGCCCTGTCCGCCGATGGTGAGGAAGCGCATCCCCTGCGCCGTATCCTGTCCCCCGCGCAGCACATTGCCGACAGCCGTCAGATGCCCGTTCACCGGCGCCGTCGCGCCCCACTCATTGGCCATCAGGTTGTAGTGCAGGGCGCGCTGCCCCGGATTGTAGATCAGGTTGTTCACCACGGTCCCGCGCACCCCACCCTTGAACAAGGGATTGCGCTCGTAATTGTGCGCGTAGAGATTCCCGATGATCAGGATGTCCGCCGCATTGTCGTGGATCAGCGACCCCTTCGAGTGCTCGCCCTTCGGGTGGCTCGCATGCGCCAGGCTCTCGGCGATGATGTTGTTGGAGAAGGTCACCTGATGGCTCGCGCCCTTGCGCCACGCGTCCGGTGTTGATCCGGTGAAGCGCGGGCCCGAGGCGGAAAGGTTCTCGTCCGTCCCCCATGTCAGCGAGCAGTGATCGATCACCACATTGTACGCGCCGACGGTGGAGATGGAATCGAAGTCCGGCCCCTTGCGCCATGTCCCGCCCGCCGCTCCCGGCCGCACGCGGATATGCTGCACGATCACGTCATGCGCCGGAATATCGATCCCGCCCCGGATCAGCGTGATGCCGGGCGATGGCGCCGTCTGTCCCGCGATCGTGAGATACGGCTCCTCGATCTTCAGCGTCGTCGCGCCAAGATCGATCACGCCGCCCACCTCGAACACCACGATGCGCGGGCCCTTGGTGTCCAGCGCCGCGCGCAGAGATCCCGGCCCCTTCGCGTCGAGATTGGTCACGCGGATGATCTGCCCGCCCGCGCCGCCCTTCGTTCCCGCCGCCCATCCCATCGGCGCCGGAAACCACTGCGAGACGGGATCGCCCGCAACCAGCGTCGGCTGCCCGCCGCCAGCCCCGACCTGTCCCAGCGCGCCGGTTCCCACACATGCCGAAAGGGCAAGCGCGGCCAGCACGGCGATCTTGGTATGGCGCAGCTTCATCATGTCTCACCCGACTTTGCACATGGCCGCCGAATACGGTACTGACAACAATTGACACCGGTTTCCTAAGAGCGCAACTGTCGCTCTGGAATCGTGAGTCCCCGGACGCGGACAGGAACAGGACGCAAGCAGGAAGCATGGACAGCGCGAGGGTCGCAACAGCTGACGAGATTGCGGGGGCGCTGGTCGGCGCCCGCCTGTCGCGTCGCGCGCTCGATGGCTTCCCCGGTCCGATGCCCGCCTCGCTTGATGAAGCCTACCGCATCCAGGAAGCCGGCATTGCCCGCTGGGAGGATACGATCGCCGGCTGGAAGATCGGCATGGTCAATCCGCTGCCAATGCGCGCCCGCCTCGGCGCCGAGCGTCTCTCCGGCCCCATCTTCACGCGCGACGTTCGCTTGGCGACAGCCGGGCAGGAGATCGTGTTCCCCGTCTTCACCGGTGGCTTTGCCGCGGTCGAAGGCGAGTTCGTCTTCCGCATGGGCGTCGACGCGCCCGCCGGTAAGACCGAGTGGACTGACGCGGAAGCTATCGCCCTTGTCGCCGCCCTGCACATCGGTGTTGAAACCGCAGGCTCGCCCATGGCCGCGATCAACGATCTCGGCGCCACCGTCGTCAGCTCCGACTTCGGCAACAATTACGGCGTCATCCTCGGCGCAGAGATTCCGGAGTGGCGCGAACGCCTCGCCGACATCGAAGTCACCACCCTGATCGACGGCGCCGCCGTCGGCACAGGCTTCGCCAGCATTCTCCCGGGTGGCCCCATCGCCGGACTCCGTTTCCTGCTGTCGCATCTCGCCCAGCGCGGCCGTCCCCTCGCCAGGGGCCAGCTCGTCTCCAGCGGCGCCATCACCGGCGTCCACGACATCCTCGCCGGCCAGACCGCGCGCATCACGTTCGCGGGTTGCGGCGAGATCACCTGCAAGGCCGTAGCAGCCCAATAATCCATCCTTCGAGACGATCGCCACGCGCGAGTCCCGCACCTGATGCATCGTGCCCGCGATCCCTCAGGACGAGCGCTGGTGGGTGTTTCGCCAAAAGAATCGAGCAACGCCCACTGGCGCTCATCCTGAGGGATCGCAGGCACGCCATTTCAACGGCGCAGCCGTGTCAATGCGATCGTCTCGAAGGATGCATTCAGCGTTCCGACCGACCCCCACCCCAAAAACAAACGCCGGCGCTTCATCAGCGCCGGCGCAAGTCACCCTTGGGAAGATCGCCCCAGTCTAGAACTTGTACCGCCCGCCGATCACGAATTCGCGGCCGGTGTGTTCGTAGTTCAGGTTGTTGCGCCGCGCCGAGGAGATCCAGCGCTCGTCGAACTGGTCGGTGAGGTTGATCGCCTCGAACGACACGGTGAAGTTGTCGTTGATCTCGTAAGACGCCGAGAAGTCGACGTTCAGCACATCGGCCTTGCCCTCGAAATCATTGCCATTCGCGGCAGGCACCAGCGTCAGATACGCGGCACGCGACACTGCCGAGATGCGCGCCTGGAACGGACCGTCATCATAGTACAGCGTGGCGCTGGTCGACTCCGGCGACTGGCCGGTCAGCGGCGCATTCACGAAGCCCGCGCCGATGGTGGCGGCAAGCACGTAGGACACATCGCTCTCGATCTTGGTGTAGCTCAGCTGGCCACCGAACTTGTCAAACGGTCCCGGCAGGAAGGTGAACGGTGTCTGCGCCGTCACCTCGAAGCCCTCGAGATTTCCGCCCGGCGTGTTGAGGAAGGTGTTGGTGTCGAACAGCTCGGTGTTGGCCACGCCCGGCGGCAGCAGTGAGTCCGGGAAGCCGGTCTGGCTGTACGGGATCAGCTGGCGCAGGCGCTGCACGAACGTGCCGATGTCCTTCTGGAAGAAGGCCACGGCGAACAGCGCCTCGTCATACGGATACCATTCGAACGACACGTCATAATTGGTCGACTCGATCGGCGCGAGGAACGGGTTGCCCGCGTTGATCGAGAAGCCCGGCGGGTTGGCGTCGAGTGTGCCCCCCGGCGTCAGCGCCGGCAGGCTCGGCCGCGCGATCGTCTTGGCGGCCGCAAAGCGCACCAGGAAGTCGCTGACCGGCTCGATCGTGATGTTCGCCGACGGCAGCGTGTTATTGTACTTGTTGCTGACCGTCAGCGGCAGCGAACCTGTGCCCTGGTTGGTATAGCCCGTCGCTTTGAGGTCAGTCTCGACATAGCGCACGCCAAAGTTGCCGCGCACCGGCATCGCGCCAAGTTCGAAGTCGAAATCGGCCTGCGCCCAGAACCCGGTCGATGTCTCGGTGGCCGAGCGGTTCTCGCCGAGGCTGTTCACGGCGTCCGTGCGGAAATCGCCGAACGCGTTGACGCAGTCACACTCGAAATCGATCAGCTTGTTGAGCTTGTTGATCGAGGGAACAACCCAGCTTGTCGCCGTTCCGGCCGGCAGGTTGAGATTCTTGCCGAAGCCCGTCAGCAGGGAGGAGTAGTCGGCGATGCCATAGCCGCCGCTGGCCAGCGCCGTCAGCACGCTGGCGGGCAGCGCCTCCGTCGCGCGGCGCGATTCCGTGCCTGTGAACTCGAACTGCTTGCGAGAGGCGCCGCCCTTCAGCGTCCACACATCGTCCAGCTCGTAGATCAGGCGCCCGTCGAACGACAGGAAAGTGTTCACCGCCTTGTTCGGCCGCAACCGGATCAGCGACGCATCGCCCGACGTCGCTGCAGACGAGAACACGTAGCTGTTTGGATTGGTGACGTCGAAGCCGTAGTTGAAGGCTGGCAGGTTGGGGTTCGAATAGTCATACGAATACCCGTCCACGTCATAGCGCTCGAACGACAGCGTCGTCTGGTTGGGGTTGTACTGTACGGCGCGCGTGTGGCCCGCCACGAACTCGCCCTTCAGACCGTCGAAGAAGTCATGATCGACACGGAAGACGTTCTGGAAGAATTCGGTTTCCAGGTTATCCCGGCGCTGTTCCAGTCGAACGTCGACATCGTTGAACGTTCCGGCCACCAGCGTGTTGGAGGCATCGATCGTGCCTGCGAGCAGATCTGTCGAACGCAGGCCGGAGGCGTTGGTCTCACGCGCGAAGCTGATCGCCTCGAGGAACTCTTCCTGGCGCTGCTCTTTCAGATCGGCATAGAGCAGGTCATAGCCGAATGTGGTCGATTCGAACGGCTGGTACTGCACGGAGAGCGTCGATCCCAGGCGTTCGCGGTCATAGCTGATGCGGCCATAGCGCGGGATGCGCGGGTGGGCGGCGCTGTTCGCGGCCGTCGCGGCGGCTGCGCCCGTGAGAACGCCCGATGGCGTCGTGATCGGGCCCTGAATGGTCTGGTAACAGCGGTTGGCGCCTGCGACCGTGCCGCTGATGGGCGGGGTCGCCGCGCAGCCATCCACGCTGGGAATGCGGAAGCGGCCCGAGCTGGAGCCTTCTTCCACCGTGTTACGCGTGGAGTAGGCCAGCGAGAACAGCACGCCGAGTTGGCCATCGAGGAAGCGGTCCGAAACCAGCATGGTGTAACGCGGATCGGTATTGCCCGCGAGATCGTTGTAGGAGGCCTGCGCGCCGGCCGCGAAGGTGAAGCCGTCATAGTCGAACGGCCGCGCCGTGGTCAGGTCCACCGTGGCGCCCAGCGATCCCTCTTCGGTTTCCGCCGACTGCGACTTCGACACCTTGATCGAGTTGAACAGTTCGGAGGCGAACACGTTGAAGTCGAAGGCGCGGTTGCGGTTCTGGCGTCCGTCGCGTCCGCCCGTGGTGGCCAGCGCTTCGAGACCGTTGAGACGCACGCGCACGAAATCGGACGACAGGCCGCGCACGTTGATCGTGCGGCCTTCGCCGCCATCCCGGTCGATCTGTACGCCCGGCACACGCTGCAGGGATTCGGCGAGGTTGAGGTCGGGGAAGTCGGCAATGTCTTCTGCGGTGATGACATCGACAATGCCATTCTCCTCGCGCTTCACCTCGATGGCGGCGGCAAGGCTTTCGCGGAAGCCGGTGACGACGATGACGCTCTCCGTGTCGGCTGCCGGCGGCGCCGGCTGCGTCTGGGCCAGCGCCGGTGCGGCGAGGCCAAGAGCGGAGGACATCGTGAACAGTGACACGCCGGTCCCGAGGCGAAGCCACGCTTTCTTGTTGCTCGATTGAGCCATTGTTCCACTCCCTGATCCGTGCCGGACCCGTCAGTGCAGGCCTGGCTTATCTGATGGGATGCGGCGCCCCCCACCGTGTTGTTTACAGGAATAGTCACCGGTTACCTAAGCCGCAAGGAAAATTGACACCGGTTTCCTAAAGTCACGCATTTTTTTATTTGAACGCCCGCACCTGCAGCATGAGCGGACGTAGCGTCAGGGGCCTCCAAGCCCTGCGACACAGGCTCAACTGCGCTGACGCCCTTCCAAAAAACTGGGCTTGCGCTGAGTCTGACACCGGTTACCATACATTGAACACGACCGGTGGCCAGCCTCCTAATGGAGACAGGACCAACCGGCAGGTGATCGCCCGTGCGATCGCGAGGGAGGACGGCCATTACAAGGGACATTTATCCCGCAAGCCGCGTGTCGATGACGCGCCGCGCAGTGTCCGTCTCGGGCCTGTCGGCGCTTGCGCTGTCGGCCTGCGGGCGTGGCGAGGGGCGCATGCTCCTCTCCAGCGACACGCACCCGCAGGACTACCCCACCGTGCAGGCCGTCACCGAAATGGGCCGCCTGCTCGCCGAGCGCACATCGGGCCGCCTGGGCATACGCATCTATGCCGGCGGACAGCTCGGCGCCGAGCGCGACACGCTGGAGATCACCACGTTCGGCGGGTTGGACCTGAACCGTGTCTTCCTGTCCCCGCTCAACGCCATCGAGCCCGCGACGAGCATTCCGTCGCTGCCCTTCCTCTTCCATTCGAAAGAGCACATGCGCCGCGCCCTCGATGGCGCCCCCGGCCGCGCCATCCTCGATACACTGGCGCCGCATGGCCTTATCGGACTTTGTTACTACGACTCCGGCGAGCGCAGCTTCTATAATACAAAGAATCCGATCTTCACGCCCGCCGACATGAAGGGGATGAAGATCCGCACGCCGAACTCCGACATGTCCGTGGCGATGATCAACGCCACCGGCGCCAACGCCACGCCGATGGACCTCGGCGAGGTCTACGGTTCGCTGGTGCAGGGCGTTATCGACGGCGCAGAGAACAACTGGCCCTCTTATGAATCCGGCCGCCATTTCGAAGCCGCGAAATACTACAGCCTCACCCGCCACGTGATGACGCCCGAAGTGCTGCTGATGTCGAAAGCGCGCTGGGACAAGCTCTCCAGCGCCGATCGCGACATCGTCATGGCCTGCGCCGCCGAAAGCGTGCCCTTCATGCGCAAGCTGTGGGACGAGCGTGTGGACGGATCGCGCCAGCGCCTGCTCGCTGCGGGCGTGCAGGAGAACGAAGTCACCGACCGCGACGCCTTCGTGAAGCTGATGAAGCCGGTCTACGACCAGTTCGTCACCACCCCGTTCGAAAAGCGGATCGTCTCCGAGATCGAGGCCATGACCGTATGAGCCTGCATCCCATCCAGCGCCTCTCCCGCGCAGCTTCTAACGCCCTCATCGGGCTCGCCGCCGCCGGCCTCGTCGCCATGACGGTGATCGTCGGCTGGCAGGTGCTCGGCCGCTACGTCCTCGGCTCCAGCCCCTCCTGGACTGAACAAGCCGCGCAAGTCCTGATGATCTGGTTCGCCTTCCTCGCTGCTGCGGCGGGCGTGCGCGAAGGCTTTCACATCCGCATCGTCGCGGTCGAGGAGATGGCTTCGCCCACCGTCCGCCGCTGGATCCGACGCTCCGCCAGCCTCGCCGTTGCCGCCTGCGGCCTCGTCATGCTCGTCCTCGGCGGCGAGCTGGTGATGCGCGCGTGGAGCCACACCATTCCCTCGCTGGGCATGTCGCGCGGCCTTGCCTATCTCGGGCTGCCCATCGCGGGCGGCCTGATCATCCTGTTCGAAATCGAGCGCGTCCTCTTCCCGGACGCTGCCGCCGACATGACGGTGGATGCCGAGTAATGGAAATCACCGTCCTCCTCGTCAGCCTGACGATCCTCTTCATCCTCGGCGTCCCCGTCGCGTTCGCGCTGCTCGGCTCGTCGATCCTGTGCTTCCTGGTGATGGACATCCCGCTGGTCGTCGTCGTCCAGCGCATGGCCGCCGGCGTCAGCACATTCTCGCTGATGGCGATCCCGTTCTTCGTCTTCGCGGGCGACCTGATGTACCGCGCCGGCATCGCCAAGCGCATCGTCCAGATTGCGGAAGCGGCCTTCGGTCGCGCCCGCGGCGGCCTCGGCCTTGTCACGGTCGGCGCGTCCACCGTGTTCGGCTCCGTCTCCGGCTCCGCCATCGCCAGCGCCTCCGCCATCGGCTCCACCTTGATGCCGCTGATGAAGGACAAGGGCTATCACGCCGATTATGCCGTGAACGTCACGGCGTCGGCCGCCATTGTCGGCCTGCTGCTGCCGCCCTCGCACAACATGATCATCTATTCCGCCTCCAGCGGTATCGGCGTGCCCATCGGCGACCTCTTCCTCGCCGGCATCGTGCCCGGCGTGGTGACCGCCATCTCTGTCGGCGTCGTTGCGTGGCTTGTGGCCGTGAAACGCGGCTATCCCCGCCACGATTTCCCCGGCTGGCGCCCCTTCCTCCACGCCCTCATCACCGCCATTCCCGGCCTGCTCGCGGCGATCATCATCGTCGGCGGCATCCTCTCGGGCGTCTTCACGCCGACCGAGTCCTCTTCCATCGCCGTGATCTACACCATCATCGTCGGCGCGCTGGTCTATCGCACGCTGGGCTGGACGCGCTTCAAGGAAGCCGCCGCGCAATCCGTTCGCGTCACCGCCATGGTGCTGCTGATCATCGGGGCCGCCACCTCGTTCAGCTACGCCCTCGCCATCCTCGAAGCGCCCACCCAGCTCGCCAACATGATCACCGCGATCTCCAGCGACCCCATTGCGGTCCTGATGATCGTCAACATCATCTTGCTGATCCTCGGCACCTTCATGGACATGGCGCCGCTGATCATCATCATGACGCCGATCCTCCTGCCGATCATGATGAAGATCGGCGTTGATCCCGTGCATTTCGGCATCATCATGATCCTCAACCAGGGCATCGGCCTGCTGACGCCCCCGGTCGGTTCCGTCCTCTTCGTCGCCTCCGCCATCGGCAAGACGAAGATGGAAACCGCGATGAAGACGATCTGGCCCTTCTACGGCGCGCTCACCGTGGCGCTCATCATCGTCACCTATTTCCCCGCGCTCTCTATGACACTGCCCGCCCTGATGAAAGGTGGCGGATGATCCGCGCGGTCCTCGCCGCCGCCCTGCTGCTGGCCGCCTGCGCCAGCCCGCAGACGCCAATCGCCACGATCGATCCGCCCGCCCGCCGCATGGTCGTCGTCAACGAAGCCGACGTCGCCATCGACCAGCCGCCGCCCCACGGCGCCATCGGCATGAGCACCGCCTACCGCATCAGCGACGCCGCCCCCGGTCGCACCATGGAATTCCGCCGCCGCGTCCTCCACCCTGGCAGCGCCATCGGCGAACACCCGATCGACCATGACGAAGTCTACTACGTGCTGGCAGGCGAGGGCGAAGTCGTCTCTGACGGCGAACGCCGCATCCTCAAGCCCGGCATGGCCGCTTATCTCTATGACCGCGCCATCGTCGGCATCAGACAACTCGGCACAGAACCGCTCGATCTCATCATCTCCTATCCGCTGAAGCCCATGCCATCGCCTCTGCTGGTCGATCCCACCCGCGAACCCGACGCCGTGATCGACCTCTGGCCCGCCGGCCCGCCCGGCGGCGAGAGCATCAAGCTCGAAGAAAAGATCGTCGAACGCGAAAACCCCTACAACCTGCTGGACCGCGCCGCTCACAACGTCACGCGCCCAACGCTCTCCGTCTTCCGCCCGCAGAAGCCGGACGGCTCGGCCATCCTCATCATCCCCGGCGGCGGCTATTCCTGGGTCGTCATCGACAAGGAAGGCTATGAAGGCGCCCGCTGGTTCAGCCGACACGGCGCCACCGTCTACGTCCTGCGCCATCGCTTGCCGCATCAGGGCTGGGCCGCCGGCCCCGACACACCCCTGCAGGACGCCCAACGCGCCATCCGCCTCATCCGCTCCCGCACGAGCGCAGACGGCATCGATCCCAAACGCGTTATGGTGATGGGCTTCTCCGCCGGCGGCCACGTCGCCGGCTCCCTCGCCACCCGCTTCAACGCCACCGTGTACGAACCCCGCGACGCCACCGATCAACTCTCGGCAAGGCCAGACGCCGCCGTCCTGATGTATCCCGTCGTCACGATGAAGCAGGGCCAAGCCCACCCCGGCTCCCGTCGCAATCTTCTGGGCGAGGCCCCGACAGATGAACAGGTCGCAAAATATTCCCTTGAGACCGCGCCGCCCGCAGACGCGCCGCCAACCTTCCTCCTGCACGCCGCCGACGACGCCAGCGTTCCGGTGGAAAATTCACTGCTTCTCTTCTCCGGCCTGAAATCCGCGAACGTCCCCGCGTCGCTCCACATCTTCGAAACCGGCGGCCACGGCTTTGGCCTGCGCGGCCTCGACAACGATCCGCGCCGCGCATGGCCAGACATGGTGATGGCGTGGGGCAGGGCGCACGGCGTGTTTGGCGCGCTTCAATAGGTCGATTGGAGTCGGCGGCGAGCGTGGCTTGTTGAGCCAATCCCCATCCCGCCCTCGTGGTTCGACGGACGCGCTTCGCGCTGCTCACCATGAGGGCTCAGGCAACGACGTCGATTTAGCGAGAGTGGCCTCATGGTGAGCAGCGACCAAAGGGAGCGCCCGTCGAACCACGAGGCCGCGGGCTCACTGGCCAGCCCACATGCCATCTAACCCCGCTTCACCAGAATATCCCGCGTGATCTCGCTTAGATTACGCGCGCCCGTCAGCGCCATCGCCACGCGCATCTCGGCCTCGATCAGCTGCAGCATGTGCGCCACGCCTGCCTCGCCGCGCGCCGCCAGCGCAAACGCCCACGCCCGCCCGAGCATCACGCCCTGCGCCCCCAGCGCCAGCATGCGCACCACATCAAGGCCGGACCGCACGCCGCCATCCACCATCACCACGGTCTCGCCGCGCACAGCATCGGCAATCTCCGGCAGCGCCCGCGCCGACGACATCACGCCATCCAGCTGCCGTCCGCCATGGTTCGACACCACGATGCCATCAACGCCGCACCGCACGGCCTCACGCGCATCCTCCGCATCGAGAACGCCCTTCAGCACGATCGGCCCCTTCCAGTGGCTGCGCACCCACTCAAGGTCGTTCCAGTTGATCGCCGGATCGAAATTCTGGCCGAGCCACTGGAAGAAATCCTCCAGCCCCGTCTTGCCTTTCAGCACCGGCGCCACATTGCCGAGATGATGTGGGCCCCCGCGCACGCCGACATCCCACGCCCAGTCCGGCCGCTGCATCGCCTGCCACACGCGCCGCATGTTGCCGGCAAAACCGCTCGCCCCTGAAAGGCCGGATCGCCTGTCGCGATAGCGCGATCCCGCGACCGGCAGGTCCACCGTGAACACCAGCACCGGGCACTCCGCCGTCCGCGCCTGCGCCATCAGGTCTTCCATGAACGGCCGGTCGCGCAGCATGTAGAGCTGGAACCAGATCGGCTGCTTCACCGCACGCCGCACTTCCGGCAGGCTGCACAGCGACACCGTCGACAGCGTGAACGGCACACCCGCCGCCTCCGCCGCGCGCGCCGCCTGCGTCTCGCCCCGCCGCGCCGCCAAGCCTGCCAGCCCCACCGGCGCCAGCGCCACGGGCAGCTTCTGCTTGCGGCCAAACAGTTCGGTCGAAAGATCGAGGCTGGAAACATCGCGCATCACGCGCTGGCGCAGCTCGATCTCGCGCAGGTCAGACACGTTCCGGCCCAGCGTCACCTGGTCATAGGATCCGCCGTCCATGTACTCGAACAGGAAATGCGGCAGCCGCCGCCGCGCCGCTTCGCGGTAGTCCGATATCGCTGCCAGCTTCAAATCGGCTCTCCACGTCCGGCGCAGTCCGTGCGCACCGATACGACTGCAGAGGGAGAACCGCAAACGGTGCGCGGGCTCCCCCGTGACAAGGGAGCCCGCGACAACCCGCTGGCGCCAAGGTCGGGGGGGAACTGGCGCTCAGACAGACCAAGTTTGGCAGGCCGCAAAGGAAGGGATCACCAAAGTCGAGCCAGTGCTTCCGGGGAGGAGGGGGTGAAGCGCCGGGGTCGGGCTTGGGGAGATGATCCGGACGTCCTTTCATGTCCGCCGCCGATCTGGTCGTGATCGACAGGTTCAACCTGCGCCTGCCAGCTGAATTCACTCTGACCCGATCCTGTCATTTGTGTGAGGCGGCGAGCGGCTTGCAGAGGCGTCATCCCCAAATTGAAACCGCCAGACACCTGGAGATGTCTGGCGGTTCAGGCGCCGTAAAGAAGGTCAGGCGGCGCCGGCTGGCTGAACGGCTGGTTGGGGACGGGACATTCAGCCAGCAAGGTCGACGTGGTTCAGATACCGAGGGCCTTCTGCGTCTCGTTCGACAGCAGGCCCGTCACTTTCAGCTTGTGCGCCTTCTGGAAGCTCTCGACCGATTTCACGAACGTCGCATTTCGCTGGCCGTCCACCGGCCCGGAATAGAGGTTCATGCCTTTCAGCTTCTCCTGCGCCGTCTTGTAGAGCGCATGCTGCTTCTCGGTCTTGTTCATCGCCGGCTTGGCGGCGGTCGAGGCCGCTGGCGCGGTGACCGTGACCTGCCCGGTGTTGGCGGCGGGCGGGGCGGCAAGGGCCGGAGCGGCCAGAAGGGTGGCGGCGGCGATACCGATCAGGAGGGGACGGGTATTCATCTCGGATGTCCTTTGCTTGGTCGGCGGCGGTGTCTCCCGCGTCCGACGAGGCCAACCTGCGCCCGCTCCCTGCCGCGATCCTGCCCGCACCCCTACATCCGTGTCAGGAAGCGCCCAGCAGCAGCCGCACCCGCAGGCCCGGCGCGTTGTCTTCCAGCAGCAGCTTGCCCCGGTGCAGCCGCGCGCACGCCTCGACGATCGCAAGGCCCAGCCCCAGCCCGTCGCCGCCATCGCCCGGCGCCAGGCGATGAAACCGCTGCAGGGCCTGTTCGCGCTGTCCTGCCGAAATGCCGGGGCCGTTGTCACTCACCGTAATCTCGGCATCCGCGCCATCGGTCGACAGCATGATCCCCACGCGCCCGCCCTCTGGCGCGTATTTGATCGCATTGTGTACGAGGTTCGACACCGCCTGCATCAGCAGCGGCTTGTGTCCCGTCAGCCGGGCAGGGACCGCCGCGACCGTCAGCGTCTGTCCGCGATCCTCCGCCATCGGCAGGAACAGGCTCTGCAAATCCATCACCAGCGCCTCGAGGTCGACCTCCGTCATCGCCTCGCGCGACAGCCCGCCATCCGCGCGCGCGATGTCGATCAGCGCGGCAAACGTCCCGATCGTGCGGTCGGCATCGGCAAGCGCTGCCTCCAGCGCCGCCTGCTTGGCCTCGCCATCGTTGGCGACCAGACCCTCCTCGATATGCCGCCGCAGCCGCGCCAGCGGCGTGCGCAGGTCATGCGCGAGGCTGTCGGTCACCGTGCGCAAGCCTGTCACCAGATCCTCGATCCGGTCGAGCATCAGGTTCTGCGCCTTGGCGATCTGGCCGAACGGATCATTGTCGCTCGCGCCTTTTGCGCGCGCCGAAAAGTCCCCGGCGGATACGCGCTCCGCCACGCCCGAAAGGCCACGCACTTTCGCAAGGATGTACGATGTCACCGCCGCCCCCGCGAGCAGGCAGGTGACCGCCACCAGCGCAATCGCCAGCCAGACGGAATCGATCACGCGCCCCTGGAACTGCTCCAGCGCGCTGCGATCGCGGCCGACCATCAGCTCCAGGCCGCCCTGCAGTGTCCGCGCCGTCACGTCCATGTGGAAGCCTTCGGCCGCCACGGCTGTCCATACGCCATCGGGCTTCAAAGCCGCCGGCCAGGCTTTCAGGTCGCCCGCAAGTATCCGGCCTCCAGCGTCACGCAGCGCATAGATCGAATGCGAGCCGTCCAGCTCGGCATGCCGCTCCACCGACCGCACCAGCGCGTCATTGCCTTCTTCGGCCTGTATCTGCGTCAGCAGATCCAGCTCCACCGAGACAGCTTCGCGCTCCTGGTCGGCGATGCGCCGCTGGCCTTCGGAATCCACCAGCCACAGCGCCGCCGCGCACGCGGCCAGCACGATGACGCACGTGCCCGCAATGATCGTCGCGCCCCAGCGCCCAAGCCATCCCGGACGCGCCTGCGCCATCACGGTGTCTCCGACAGCCTGTAGCCAACGCCGCGCACCGTATGCAGCAGCGGCCGGTCAAATCCGTCGTCCAGCTTCTTCCGCAGCCGGCTCATATGCGTGTCGATCAGGCTGGTGTGCGGATCGAAGCGATAGTCCCACACCTGTTCCAGCAACGCCGTCCGCGTGATCACGCGATCCTTGTGGCGCAGCAGCTGCTCGAGGATCTGGAATTCCCGCTGCAACAGGTCGATCACCTTGCCGTCGCGCGTCACCCGCCGCGTCAGCAGGTCCATCGACAGCTCGGCGCAGCTGAGCGATGTCTCTGCCGCCTTGCCTCCGCGCCGCCGCAACAGATTGTCCAGCCGCAGCTGCAACTCCGAAAACGAGAACGGCTTGCCGAGATAATCATCCGCCCCCGCCTTCAACCCGTTCACGCGCTCATCCGCATGGGCGAGGGCAGAGAGGATGATGATCGGCGTATCCTTCTGCGCCCCGCGCAACGCCCGCAGCACCGACAGCCCGTCCAGCCCCGGCAGGTTGCGATCCAGGATAATAGCGTCGAAATGCTCCGCCGTCGCCATGTGCAGCGCATCGGGGCCCGTGCCCACGGCTTCCACCGTATAGCCGTCCTGCCTGAGACCCTTGGTCACGAACTCGGCGGCGTTGGCGTCGTCCTCGACGACAAGGATGCGGAACGGCAAGGCCAACTCCCAACCTGAAAGGCGTTAAACCTTACATGCATGTAAAGGCTACCACAGCGGCCTGATGGCCGGGAATGCGAGCGTGGTGCGTCAAAAGCTGCAGCACAGGTCGCCAGTCTGAAAATGAGACTTGGGCCCTTCCATCTCCTTGCGCTGGGCATCGCCATCCTCGCCGGCATCGAGTGGGGCATGTTTCACGCTGCGCGGGCAGGGCTGGTGCTGCTCATCCTCGCCGCCGCGCTGGCGTTAGGCCAGTCGCTCTGGCGCGCGCTTCGTATGTAAGTCTGGGGCATGTAGCCTCAGCGCGACCTGCCGCGACCTTCCACCGGCCACATGTCCACCAGCGTATCGCCGCGCACCACATGGTAGAAATCGTACAGGTTCACCGTCGGATCACAGTGCGGCACAGCCAGCGTCACGATCGACCCCACCGGCGGCGACGTCTCCCCGAACAGCACCAGCCCGTGCTCATCGCCCATGAAGTGGAATGCCGCCCCAACAGGCGCACCCGACAGAACAGTCGGTGGTCCGCCATCCGTCGCCATCGCCTTGAACCCGGCATCGATCGTGCCCAGCCCCGGCGTATTCGCGCTCACCACCCGCGCATCGATCAACAGCGAGGTGTCAAACCCCGGCGTCCCTTCGCCGCTGATGTCGCATTCATTGTACTGACGGTCCATGAACACGTACGAGCCCGTCTGCAACTCGTTCAGCAGGCCCAGCTCCACATCGATCCGGTGCGTGCCCGTGCCGCCGCCGGTGATGATGCTTGGCGCAAATCCCGCCTCGGTCAGCGCGTTGATCACGCCACGCAGGTAATCCGTGCGATCCACGATCTCGTTGCGCCGCTCCGCATAGCTCTCGATATGCTGCTGCCGCCCGCAATAATACTGCACGCCGATCAGCTTCAGTTGCGGCAGTCCTGCAATCACCTGCGCCAGCGCGACAGCGGCCTCGGCGGACGCCACGCCCGTCCGCTTGATCCCCGGATCGACATCGATCAGCACGGTCAGCGGCTTGCCCGACCCCACCGCCGCTGCCAACGCCCGCGCATTGTCCGGGTTGTCGACCGTCACTTGCAGACCAGCCATCCGCGCATTCAGCTGCACCAGCCGCTTGATCGCCGGCTCCGACACAACCGGCGAGGTAATCAGCACGCTGCCAATCCCGCCCGCCGCCATCTCTTCCGCCTCGCCCAGCTTCGCGCAGCAGACGCCCACAGCCCCCGCCGCCACCTGCCGCCGCGCGATCTCCGCGCACTTGTGTGTCTTCGCATGCGGCCGCAGGCGAATGCCGTTCGCCTTCGCAAACGCCGCCATCGCCGCCACATTCCGCTCGAACACATCAAGGTCGATCAGCAGCACCGGCGTGTTCAGAGACCGCCGCCCGCCCTGCTGGTTGATCAGGTGCGCATGAAGATCGCGATCATTCATCGTCTAGCTCGCCTTGATGCCGAACAGCTGGGTCAGGTGCGCGTTGGCAAACTTCGCCTGCGGATCGATCCGGTCCCGCACCGCGCAGAACTTCACTGCGTCGGGATAAAGCCGGTGCACATCCGCCGTGGTCAGCGTATGCCGCTTGGCCCAATGCGGCCGCCCGTCATGCGCCTGGAAAATCTTCTCGGCCTCCTTGAAGATCTCCCGCCATTTCATGCGATGGTATTGGTGCATCGAGATCGACGCCCCCTCGCGCCCCTTGAACGGGCTCATCCAGATATCGTCCGACGCCACAATCCGGAACTCGAACGGGAAGGCCACCGGCAGCCTGTTCTTCCTGATCCACGCAATCACTTCGCGCAGGGCAGGCCAGCCATTGGCGCGCGGCAGTTCGTATTCCATCTCCTCGAACTTCACCGTCCGCTCCGACGGGAAGATCTTGTACGCCGGCCCGATCCGCCGCCGCATCATCTCCTTCGGCAGCAACCGCTTCTGCAGGAAGCTCGTCATGAACGGAAACCGCCGGCAGACTTCGCACACCTTCCGGAACGCCTCGTCGTCCATGTCCCGCATCTCCTTCATCTCGCCCTCGAAGGGCTTGGGATGCAGGATTTTCAGCATGGCCAGGTCGGCATACGGAAATACGAAGAACTCGACATGGCGGTTCTCCGCCGCCAGCTGTTCCCACCGCTCGGCAATCTCATCGAGCCGGTAAACCTCCAGCCGCTCTTCAAGGTGATAGGCCGGCAGCACATCGATCTCGATCCGCGTCGCCACGCCGACAAGGCCGAGCGACAGGCGGGCGGCTTCGAACAGATCGGGGTTCTCGGTCGCGCTGGCGCGCATCAGGGCGCCGTCAGGACCCATCAGTTCGAAGGAGCGCGCGGCGGTGGAGAGTGTGCCTAGCTTGGCGCCCGTCCCGTGCGTCCCAGTTCCGATCGCGCCCGCGAGCGCCTGCGGGTTCACGTCGCCCTGGTTGATGAGGGAGTAGCCCTGCTTCCACAGGATGTCCGTGAGCTTGGCCAACGAGCATCCGGCAGGGGCCGTCGCGCGGTTGGTTGCGGCATCCACCGTGATGTCGCCTTCAAGGTCGGACAGCGACAGCAGCGTCCCATCTGTCTCGCACAGCGGCATGAACGAATGCCCCGCGCCCACCACGCGCACTTTCTTCGCAGACGTCACCAGCCCCGCCAGCTCGGCATAGGTCTTCGGCCGCTCGATCCGCGCGGGCTTTGAATCAACGCTGCCGGACCAGTTGGACCACGTCGCCATCATTCGTCCTCAAGTCTGGAAGTGCTGAGCAGGTGCGCGGCATCGCGCAGGATTTCATCGCGCGAGAAGCGGTCATCGTCATGCAGCATCTCGTCCACCGCATACCCGAACTCGACCGTCATGCGTAGCCGCCGCCACAGCATGCGCTTGTTCATCTTCGGCAACAGCGGCGCATAGGCCTCCAGCAGCGCGTCCGTCACCTCGTTGTGCGATTCAAGACGCACATGCCCCAGCTGCGGCACCGCCCGCATCGCGCGCAGGATCCACACGCCACCCGGCTCGCTGTCGGTGATCTCCGCCGTCAGCCGCAGCAACTCCTCCGTGCCCTCGGCCAGCCCATCCAGCCCGCCTGCCTTGTGCTCCTCCAGCCACGCGAACAACACCGCGTTCTGCCGGTCCATCAGCCGCCGACCCAGCGCCTCCAGCACGGCATACTTGTCCTTGAAGTAGCGATACAGCGCCGCCGGCGAAACGCCCGCCTGCGCCGCGATCATGTTGGTCGAGATGCGCTCGATCCCCACCTCGCCCAGCAGCGCACCGGCAATGTCCAGCAACCGCTCACGCGTCTGAACGGCGCGATCCTGAATCGGCGCGGCGCGCAGGGCAGGGGCTTTTGCCTTGCGCTTGCCGCGTTTGACGGTGGCCATTACGGCGCTCCTTCCGCTCCGGTCTTTTTCGACCGAATCTGATGAAGCCCGAAGGCGATCAGAACCGCGACGATGAGGCAAGCGCCGCCAAAGCTGATCGCCGCGCGGGAATCCACTTCCGTCACCATCATCGACGCCACGAAAGGCCCGAAACTGCACCCCAGCACCTGCGCCCCACCGATCAGCACCGCCGCGCGCCGCGTTGGGTCCGCCTCGATGATCATGGGCACCAGGAAGGGCAGCACAAACATCCACAGGAAGCCGAACGCACCCGACAGCACCAGATACATCTCCGGCGTCGGCAGCGCGTAATAGCCAACCAGGATCGCAACGTTCAGCGCCGTGCAGACCAGCACGGTCCACAGCCAGTTGATCCGTCCTGCAAGGATCGTCGCCGCAAAGCCCCCCACCACCTGGCACGCCAGCGAGATCGACACCGCATAGCCGAAGATCGACGGATCATGCCCCGCCTGTTTCGACAGCGGCTCGGCATAGACCCACACCGCAATGGTGAAAGCCGAATAGAGAAACGCCGACAGCAGCGCGATCCAGCCGCGCGAGCCCGGCAGCGCACTCGCGCCTTCCTCCCGCACCAGCGGCGCCAGCTTGTCCGGCACGAACAGCGCGATGATCGCGGTGATCACGCAGAACCCGGCCAGCGCGATCCACCCGCCGCTCGCGCCATACGTCTCCACTACGGCGACAGAAATCAGCGTCGCCAGAAGAAACTGCGCCAGCGTCTGCACGGTGAGATACGCGCCAGACCAGCGTTCCGGCGCCGGCGTCCGCGCGATCATCGCAATGGTCACCCACATCAGCACGCCGCTCGGAAGTCCCGCGAGGCCGCGAATGAGGGTGATGTTATCCCCCTCCACCAGCGGCGTCGCCGCATCCAGCGCCGCCAGCACAATCGCCATCACGACCGCGATCAGCTTCAGCCGAACCGGCTTCAGCACCGCACCCGCAAGAAACGCTGCCAGCCCCAGCGCCAGCAGTTCCGCCGTGGCGGCCTGCCCGAGCTGGTTCGCCGTGATCTTGCCCTCATGCGACAGCGTCCCCAGCAGGAGAGGCTGCAACCCCGCGATCATGATGCCGGCGACGCCGACAAACATGACCGCGAAGATTTCCATCGCCGAAGGCTTCGGCCCGATCCACTGTCCCGTCTGCGCTGCGGCCTGCATCGGCGTCAGTAGTCCCAACGGAGGAAGGCGCCGTAGGTCGGCCGCGCGCCCATGCTGAACAGGTCGAAGCCCAGCCCCTCGATCGGGATGATGTCGCTGATATTGGTTTCGTCGAAGATGTTGCGTCCGAACACGCCGAACTCCCAGTTGCCAGACGACGGCTTCCAGCCAAAGCGCAGGTTCACGAAGGTGCGGTCGCCATCGGAAAGCCGCTCTACATTCCGTGTGTCGTAATAGACTTTGGTGCGATAGGCCACATCGCCCTGCGCCGAGGCGTCGCCCCCGAACAGCGCCCACGTGTACCGCGCCGATGCGTTGACGCTGGTCTCCGGCGCGTTGGGCAGGGTGTTGCCCGAATAATCGTCGCCGACAGACTGGAAGTTCTTGTATTTCGCATCGAGGAGCGACGCGCTCAGCGACAGATCGAGCCCGTCCATCGGCGAGGCTGTGAACTCCGCCTCAAGACCAGACACCTCGGCGTTCGACGCGTTGGTGAAGTTCTGCACCGTCAGGTTGGTGTTGGGGTCCACAATCAGCGTGTAAACCTGCAGGTCCTGGTAGTCGTAGAAGAACGCCGCGAAGTTCGCCGTGATCAGGCCATTCATCCATTCCGATTTCAGGCCCGCCTCGTAAGCGTCGACGATCTCGTCATTGTACGGGGCAAGCGCCGTGTTGTCCGTCGTCTGCCCGCCAAAGAAGCCGCCGCTCTTGTACCCGCGATTGTACGTCGCATAGGCGTTCATGTCGTCGTTGATCTGGTATTTCAGGCCCAGCCGGCCCGACAGGGAGTCAAAGGTGCGGCTGGCGTTGAGGCCCACGACCGTCGGCGGGTTCACGCCATCATCGTACGGAATCGGAATGCGCGGACCATCCGGATCGCTCGAATAGAGCCCCTGATAGTCGAACGCCTTCTTGTCCGCCGAATAGCGCAGGCCCACCGTCGCCGTCAGGCGATCCGTGATGTCGTAATCGACCTGGCCGAACACCGCATAGCTGTCCGTCTCCTGCGTGAACGGCCAGTGGAACACGCCGATGCCCTGCGGCAGGTCCGTCCCCGGATCGCCGGAGTTCGCAACGCGGAACACATCGAGATAGGAATTGGTGCTGAGATCGTCCTTCGCCAGATAGACGCCCGCCACCCAGTCAAGCTGGTTGTCGCCGTTCGACTGCAGGCGCAGCTCCTGGCTCGCTGCCCACTGCTTGGCGCGATAACGCGCGGTCACGATGTCGGTCGGGCCCGCATCTGTCTCTTCCACATCGTCGCGATCGGCATGGTCATAGCCGGTGACGGAAACCAGCGACATGCCGCCCAGATCCCACGTCAGTGTCGCCGATGCGCCGTACGTCTCGACATTGTCCTTGCCTTCAAGGTGGTAATCGCCCTGATAGAGATTGTCGCTCGTGTTGGCATAACCCGCGAGATCGGTGCATTGGCCCGACGTGTAGAACGCCGGCGCGCAGAACCCGTCCGGCCCCGTCGCCTGCGCTGTCTGCGGCAGCAGCGAGCGGTTGTAAGCGAGGATCGATCCACCCTTCGAGCGGCCATAACGCAGCTGGAACAGGCCTTCGAGATTTTCCGACGGCGTCCATTCGAACGTCAGGCGCGCGCTGGCGCGATCTGAGTTGTTGCCGCGATTTCCCGTCAGCCGGTTCAGCGTATAGCCGTCATTGGCGACGTAGGTTCCGGCAAGGCGATAGTTCAGCACCCCCGGCGCAATCGGCCCGCCGACGCCGGCTTCCGTCGTAATGCTGTTGAAGCTGCCGTATTCCACATAGGCGTTCGCCTCGAACTCATCGCTCGGCTTGCGGCTGATCACGTTGATCGCGCCACCCGTGGTGTTGCGTCCGTACAGCGTGCCCTGCGGCCCGCGCAGAACCTCGACGCGCTCAAGGTCGAAGAACTGCCCCATCTGGGCGAGGGGAGAACCGATATAGACGCCATCGGTATAGATCGCGACCGCGCCCGCCGTGTTCGGGTTGAAGTCGTTGAGGCCGATCCCGCGGATGAACACCTTGGGGTTCGCCGCATTGTCGTCCGTCTTCACTTGAAGGCTGGGGGCGAGGGCGTTGAGGTCCAGCACGTCCGTCACGCCGAGATCCTGCAGCGCCTCGCCGCCGATCGCGGTCACCGCCACGGGCACTTCCTGGATGTTCTCCGCCCGCTTGTTCGCGGTGATGATGATGACATCGCGCGCCGCATCGTCCGTAGGCTGTGCAAATGCCGGGAAGCTCGCAACGGTCAGCGCCGTGCATGAAAGGAACACCGTCCGGAAGGCGCGCATGATGACTCTCCTGTCCATCTACTCGCTGAAAGCTAGTCATCGCTCACTTTTGTTTGCAAGCGAATTGGTTCGCGCGCCCGCCGCAAAAATGCGCGGCGCCGCAACATGATCGAAAGCCGTGCGCGGGTGCCGGGTGATGCGGCGAAAGCCACGCCGCCGCGTCCAGATGAGAGGTCTCTCAGATCGCCGCCACGCGCGAACCGACCTTCCGCAGCGGCCATCTGCGCCCGGTCACGACCTGCCGGGCCGGTAAATTCTGCCGGGCCCGCTTCCTGAAACCTTCAGCTAAGTCATTGATTTTACGTCGCCAGAGTTGGTTAACGCTCTGGCCTGGATGTTGCTCTGTCTCGCGTGGGCGCGCGCAGGCGGGCTCAGTTGTGGTGCGACGATGGTCGGCCAGTAGCGGAAGAGCAGACGGCCGGGATGGTCTCATTTATCGCCTCCTACAGCGTTGCGCAGATCGCGGGTCTGTCGCGGGAGACGATTCAATCGCTCACCCGCGCCGACATCGCGTCCCTGTCCAACACGCAGGTCGCGGCCTTCACCACCACCGGCATTTCCGATTTCTCCTCGACCCAGGTCGCGCAACTTTCCACCAAGCAGGTCGCCGCCCTCACGCGCGCGCAGATCACTGCGCTCTCGCCGAGCCAGATGTCCTTCAACTCGGCCCAGCTCCTCGCCCTCAGCGCGCAGCAGTTCGCCTCGCTTGATCCCGAAGACATCGCCGTCCTCACCGCCAGCCAGATGCGCGGCGTCTCGGCGCAGGCCATCACCGCGCTCGAAGCCAGCCAGCTCTCAGTCCTCACCGCAACGCAGATCGGTGCACTGAACACCGCACAGCTTCGCGGCTTCACCGCCGCCGACATGACAGCGCTCACCTCCACGCAGCTCGGCGCGCTGTCAGGATCGCAACTCGGCGGCCTCGTCGTCGCGCAGATCCGCGCGCTGTCCGCCACGCAGGTCGCCGGCCTCTCGACAACCCAGGTCTCCGGCCTCACCCCGGCCACGCTCACCTCGCTCAGCCTGACGCAGGTCCGCGCACTCACCTCCACGCAGATTGGCGCGATGAGCGTGTCGCAGATGCGCGGCTTCGCCAGCACGGCCATCGCCGCGCTCAGCGACGAACAATGGGGCGCCCTCTCGGTCCAGAAGATCGCCAGCTTCCAGGCCGCCCAGATCAGGGGCATGACCAGCACGCAGGTCGCCTCGCTGAACACCACCACGCTCGCAGCCCTCGCTTCGACGCAGCTCGCCGCCTTCGCCGCGACACAGATCGCAGCGCTCGGCGTCGACCAGATCCCGTTGCTCACGGCCGCGCAGGTCAAGGGCCTCACCGGCGCCCACATCGCCGCTTTCACCACGACGCAGGCCGCAGCGATCACCACCACGCAGGTCCGCGCGCTCAACGCCAGCCAGCTCGCCGCCGTCACGCCGTTGCAGCTTGCGTCCTTCTCGAACGACCAGCTCGGCGCGCTGTCGGCCGGGCAGGTCGGCTCGCTCGGCATCGCCCAGCTTCGCCTGCTCTCGGGCGACCAGGTCGGCTCGCTCGCCGCCACGCAGGCGGCCGGCTTCACGCTCACGCAGCTCAAGGCCCTGTCCAACACGCAGGTCGCGGCCTTCACCGCCGCCCAGCTCGGCGCGATCTCCGTCGCCGGCATCGGCTCGCTGTCCGGCAAGCAGCTCGCCGCCATGTCGACCGCCCAGATCGCCTCGCTCAGCGTGCCGCAGATCACCGGCTTGTTGCCTGCGACCGTCGGCGCGCTGACCGGCGACCAGCTCAATGCCCTGACAACCGACCAGCTCGGCGCGATCGCGACCACGCAAGTCAAAGGCCTCTCCAAGCTGCAGGTCGGCGCGATCACCGCCACGCAACTCGCGCGCCTCGCCACCACGCAAATCTACGCGCTCGCCCCCGCCCAGACCGCCGCGTTCACCGCAGACCAGCTCGGCGCGTTCTCGCAGACGCAGATGTCGTCGCTGTCGGAATCCGGCATCTCCGGCTTCACCGCCACGCAGATCGACGCGCTCTCCACTGCACAGATCGCCAACCTGTCCCTGACGCAGATCGGCGCGCTCAATGCCGGCGCCGTCGCCGCGCTCTCGGCTCAGCAAGCCGGCACACTCTCGGCGGAGCAGGTCGGCGCCTTCACGCAGGTCCAGGTGAAAGGCCTCACCACGACGCAAGTCGCTGGCCTGTCCTCGCAGCAGCTGGCCGCCCTGTCAGGCTCCGCGCTCGCCGCCTTCAACGCGACGCAGATCGCAGCCCTCACGCAATCGCAGATGGGCGCGCTCACCACCACCCAGATCGTCAGCCTTTCCGCCGCCAGCGTCTCCGGCCTCACCGCCGACCAGCTCGGCGCCGTCACCGGCACGCAGCTGTCGGCGATGACCTCCACCCAGATCCGTGGCCTGACACCAACGCAAATCACCCAGCTCAGCGACACACAGGTCGCGAGCCTCACCTCGACGCAGCTCTCGCGTCTCACCACCACCGCCATCGCCGGATTCGAGACGCAGGACATTTCTGGTTTCTCCGCCGGCCAGCTCTCCGGCTTCCTCGGAACCCAGCTCGATGCGCTGACCGCCAGCCAGCTTTCCGCCCTCACCAGCGGGCAGATCGCAGGCCTCACCACAACGCAGGTGCTCGGCTTCACCGCCGCCGACATCGCCCAGTTCTCGACCACGCAGGTCGCCGGCTTCACTACCTCGCAAGTCGTCGGCCTCTCCACCACGCAAGTCGCCGGCCTCACCTCATCGCAGGTCGCCAGCCTCAGCCCGACGCAGTTCGCGGCGCTCACCTCCACCCAGCTCGGCGTCTTCGGAACTGTCCATCTCGGCGCGCTGACCGACGACCAGATCCCCGCGCTCACCACCACGCAGATCCGCGGCTTCACCTCCACCGCCATCGCCAGCCTGACGGCAGAACAGGTCTCCGCCTTCACCACCACGCAGATCGCCTCGCTCTCCGCCATGCAGGCGAGGGGGCTCGGCGCCGACGACATCGCCATCCTGTCGAATGACCAGCTGGCCAGCCTGACCTCGACGCATCTCTCGCAGCTCAGCTCCACCGCCATCGGCGGCTTCGAGCCCGCCGAGATCGCCGCCCTCACATCCACGCAATGGAGCGGCATCACCTACGTCCAGCTGCGCGCCTTCAGCGACAGCCAGATGGCCGCCATCTCCACCACGCACATCGGTGCGCTCTCCACCACCCAGCTGCGCGGCTTCAGCACCACCGCCATCGCCCACCTCAGCCTCGACCAGCTCGAGGCGATGACCGCGACCCAGATCGGCGGCCTCGTCGGCACGCAGGCGGCCGGCCTCACCTCCACGCAGATCGCCTCGCTCAGCCCGTCCCAGTTCGAATCCCTCAGCGCCGGCGCCATCGCGGGCCTCACCACCACGCAGGTCCAGGCCCTCACCATCTTCCAGGTCGCCGACCTCACGACCACTCAAGTCAAAGGCTTCTCCAACGCCGCCATGGCCATCCTCTCCGCCGACCAGATCGGCGTGATGACGATGGCGCAGGTCGAAGCCCTGTCGTCCAACCAGGTCGGCGCGCTCTCTTCAACGCAGGTCTCCATCCTGTCGCCCGGCCAGATCAGCGTCATGTCCGCGACGCAACTGTCCGGCCTCTCCAGCGCCGCCATCGGCGGCTTCGAGCTGGAAGACATCGCCGCCTTCACCACCACGCAACTGTCGGGCTTCACCGCCACGCAGATCAGCGGCCTCACGGGGACGCAGGTCCCCAGCCTCACCACCACGCAACTCGCCAGCCTCACCACCACGCAGTCGCCGGGCGTCACCTCCACGCAGGTCGCAGCGCTCTCCACCGAACAGCTGTCCGCACTTCAGTCCACCCACATCGGCGCGCTCACCACCACCGCCGTCACCGGCCTAACCACCACGAACATCGCCCAGCTCACCACCACGCAGATCAGCGGCCTAACGGCGGCGCAATTCGCCGCGCTCTCGACCGACCAGTCGAGCGCCTTCACCGCCACGCAGATTTCCGGCTTCACCGGCGCCCAGCTCGCGCGCCTCGCCCCCGCCGCGCTCTCCGCGCTCGGCCCCACCGTGATCGGCAGCTTCACGACGACGCAGCTGAAGAGCCTCACGTCCTCGCAGATCGGCGCGCTCACCGTGACGGAGATGCAGGCTCTCTCCACCACGCAGTTCGCGGCGCTCTCCGCCGGCGGCGTCTCCGGCCTGACAGCCACGCAAGTCTCGGCGCTCGACGTCAACCGCATCGCCATGCTGTCGACCACGAACATCGCCTCGCTCTCCGCCGGCGGCGTCTCCGGTCTCACCTACGACCAGATCGGCGGCCTCGAAACCACGCAGACCATCGCCTTCACGGCCACACAGGTTGGTGCGATCAATACAACAGCGCTTGAAGCGATGACCGGCGCCCGCCTCGCCGCGCTCACCGTCACCCAGGCCGCGGGCCTCACCTCGTCGCAGATCGCCGCGCTCACCGTCACCAACGTCGCCAGCCTCACCACCACGCAACTGCGCGGCCTCTCGTCCAGCGCCGTCAGCGGCCTCGAAGCCGAAGACATCGCCGCCTTCACCACGACACAGCTGCAGGTGATGTTCACCACGCAGATCGGCGCAATCTCCACCACGACAGTGCAGGGCCTCACCGCCGCCGAGATCGGCAAGCTCACCGCCACGCAGTTCGCCAGCCTGACCTCGACGCAGATCGGCGCGCTCAGCACCACGCAGATGGGCGCCTTCCCGGCCTCCACCTTCAACGGCTTCACCACCACGCAGATGTCCGGCCTCGCCGAAACGCAGGTGCAGGCCATGTCGCCCACCACGATCGCGGCGCTCAGCACCACCAATTTCGGCGCGCTCTCGTCGACGGCGGTCAGCGGCCTCTCCGCCGATCAGGCCGCCCAGCTGTCGACCAGCCAGTTCACCTCGCTGGGCGCCACGCGTCTCTCCGCCCTGTCGTCCACCGCCATCGCCGCGCTGTCGCTCACCAATCTCGGCCTCCTGACCACCACGCAACTGTCCGGCGCCGGCTTCGGCTCCACCTGGATGTCCGCCCTCACCACCACGCAGGTCGACAGCTTCACGGCGACCCAGATCGGCGCGCTCTCCTCCACGCTGGTCAGCGGCCTCACGGCAGAGCAGGTCAGCGCGCTCACGCTCGATGATTTCGCCATCCTGTCCTCGAC
>JAOATF010000173.1:0-3150 GCA_030158285.1 Hyphomonadaceae bacterium | reverse complement strand
CGGCAGAGCAGGTCAGCGCGCTCACGCTCGATGATTTCGCCATCCTGTCCTCGACCCAGGTCAGCGGCCTCACTTCGACCGCGCTCGCCGGCATGAGCACGACCGCCATCGAACAGCTCACCATCACGCAGATCGCGGGCCTGCGCGCCACGCAGATCGGCGCGATCAGCTCCACCGGCATCGGCCTCTTCTCGACATCAGAAATCGCCGCGATGACGCCAACGCAGCTCGTCGGCCTCGTCCGCGTCCAGCTCCGCGCGCTCAGCACAGCGCAGGTCGCAGCCCTCACACCAACCCAGATCGGCGCGTTCACGCCGGAGCAGATCGGCAACTTCACCTCGACCGAGATCAACGCGCTCACCGGAACGCAGTTCGCCGCCGTCACCGGTCCCCAGATCGGCGCGCTGACCTACCAGCAGCTCAACAATTTCGCTGACACCCGCATCGGCGCGCTTACGCCCGCCCAGCTGACCGGCCTCACCACCACGCAGATCAGCGGGCTTTCAGCGACCGCCATCGCGCCGATCACTACATCGCAAATTGACGCGCTGACACCCGCCCAGATCGCCGGCTTCACCACAACGCAGATCGCCGGCATGACGCAGGACCAGCAGGACGCGCTGGTGAGAGCCGTCAGCTAATCAGCTGACGCGTCTCGCCCCGACATAGCCCAGCGTCGCCGCCCGCGAGATCGCCTGCGGCCGCCCCATCACGTTCAGCTTCCGCGCCGCATTGGTGATGTGAAACCGCACAGTCGGCAGAGAGATATGCATGATCTCGCTGATGTCCCCGTCCGTCTTGCCCATCGCCGCCCATTTCAGGCACTGGATCTCGCGCCGGGTCAGCGGCGCCGGCGTCAGCGGAATGCGGCGCGTGGCCAGGTCGTTGTGCACGCCGACAAACTGCAATGCCAGCGCATGCAACTCGGCCGCGCGCTTGGCAAATATCCCCGCCACATCCACGCTCGTATCCGGCGTCGCCCACACAATCGCGCCGATCACGCCGCCGGGCAGGTAGGCCGGCGTGATGATCGCGCCTCTCACACCAAAACGCTCGGCCTCATCCATGCGATTGAACGAGTCCAGCGAGGGATGCGGCCGCCACGTCGCCATCTTGCCGTCGATCGCATAGAACGGCTCCGAACACACACGCGCCGCATGCAGCACGCGCGCCCGCAACGCAAAGCCGCGATCCTCCCAATAGCGCAGCGCCGGATCGACCCAGCGGAACAGCGTCTCGGCATAGGGTCGCCCGTCCGATCCCATCACCGGATCGGGGCTGCCGATGTCCGCGCTCACGGCGATATAGGGCAGGCCCATCTCGCGTCCCGCAGCGTCAATCGCATGCGCGAGTCTGTCGCCCAGCTCGACCGCGGCCCTATCATTTCCGCTAGCTTGCGGCATGGCTGGTGTTTCGCGACTCTCGGACTACACTTTCCACCGCACTTGGTGGGTCCACCACGCTCGGTGGAACTGCGCGACAATGACCAATTGCCTCGGGCGAGGGAAGCGTGGCGCCATCAATTTCCCCGGCGCTGGCCGGCATTTCCGCGTGACTGGCCATGAATCTTGATCTTGAACCCGCCGATCTCGCCTTCCAGGAGGAAGTCCGCGCCTTCCTGCGCGAGCATCTGACACCCGAACTCGCCGACGCCGGCCGCCGCGTCACCAGCGTCTTCCTCGATCCCGCCTTCACGCTGCCGTGGCAGCGCATCCTCCATCGCCGCGGCTGGGCCGCGCCCAGCTGGCCACAGCAATACGGCGGCCCCGGCTGGAGTGAGATGCAGCGCTACATCTTCGCCGCCGAATGCACGCGCGCCAACGCGCCGGGCCTCGCCCCCATGGGCCTGCGCATGGTCGGCCCCTGCATCATGCGCTACGGCACCGACGAACAGAAGAAGACGCTGCTGCCACGCCTGCTCTCGGGCGAGGATTACTGGTGCCAGGGCTATTCCGAGCCCGGCTCCGGCTCGGACCTCGCCAGCCTCTCGACCCGCGCCGTCTCCGATGGCGATGATTATGTGATCAACGGCTCGAAGATCTGGACGACGCACGCCCATTTCGCCAACCGCATGTTCGGCCTCGTGCGCACGCGCTTCGAAGGCAAGCCGCAGACCGGCATCACTTTCCTCCTGCTCGACATGAAAGCCCCCGGCGTCAGCGTCCGCCCGATCATCACGCTCGCCGGCGAGCACGAACTCAACGCCGTCTTCTTCGACAATGTCCGCGTGCCGAAAGCCAACCGCCTCGGCGAAGAGAATGACGGCTGGACCGTCGCCAAGTATCTCCTCGAGTTCGAACGCGGTGGGCAGTTCGCCCCCGGCCTCAAAGTCCGTCTGCAGCGCCTGCGCGAGATCGCGCGCGAGCACATCTCTCCCGGCGATGGCGTCTGGCAGAAGCTCGCCCATGCCGATGTCACGGTGGACGCCATCGAATTCACCGAACATCGCGTGATGGCCTCGCTCGCCTCCGGCGGTAATCCCGGCCCCATGTCCTCCATGCTGAAGACGCAAGGCACCGAAGCCATGCAGCGCATCGAGGAACTCGCCGTCGAGATCGCCGGCATTCACGGCGCGGTTGATCAACCCGACGCACGCGGTCCCGGCTCCAACCTCACACCCATCGCCCCCGACGACCACGCCGAAGCCATGGCCCGCTACCTCAACGGCCGCGCCGCCTCCATCTACGGCGGCTCCAACGAAATCCAGCGCGGCGTCATCGCAAGACTGATGCTGGGCCTCTAGCGCGCAGTCTTCTCTTGGCCCGCCCTCATCCCCCTTCGGGTACTTCCCCCGTTTCACGGGGGAAGGGTTTCGCCGCCGCCGGTTGTTGACCTCTTCCCCTGCGAAGCGGAGGAAGTCCGGCGAAGCCTGGGGTCAACGCGCAGCGTTGACGGGCAGGCCACACGCGAAGTCCCCGAGAATGAGGGAAACTCGCTGTACAAATCCAAGGGAAACAGAGGCGCCTGAATCCAACGATCCCAATGACTTGGCTCCAAAAGATGAGGGAAACAGAGCTTTGGATTCCATGGCATCATGCACGGGCTTATAGTCACTGCGTCGACCCCGCAGGAGGGCAGCTGATCACTGTTCAACGGCGCGGGGTCGATGCAGGCGAGCGTGAAGAGCCTGCGCGACTCGTTACGAGGTGC
>JAOATF010000172.1 GCA_030158285.1 Hyphomonadaceae bacterium | reverse complement strand
TCGCAATCCGAATTCGCGATGATCGATGCGGAGATGCCGGTGCTGGCGCCGGCGTCGATCCAGGAAGTGCTCGACATGGGCATGATCGGCTGGGAGCTGTCGCGGTATTCGGGGCTGTGGGTCTCGATGATCTGCCTCGCGGACACGATGGATAGCGGGGCTGTCGTTGAGGTGGGGTTGGATCGCTATGCGACGGTGCGGCCGGGCGACTTTGTCATCCCGGAGGGCGGGCTCGGGCTGCGCATGGGCGACACGCCGCTGGGCAAGGAAGCACGGCTGCGGCAGCTGAAGATACCGGCGGCGCAGGCGTTTGTGCGCGCCAATGGGCTGGATCGTGCGCTGCTGACGGGCCGCCAAAAGAAGCTGGGCGTGATCGTGGCTGGGCAGGCCTCGCGCGATGTGTACGAGGCGCTGGCGGCGATGGGGCTGAGCCCCGAACAGGCGGCGGACCTTGGTGTGTCGATCTTCAAGGTGGCGATGCCGTGGCCGCTGGAACCGACGGCGATCCGCAATTTCTGCCGCGGGTTCGAGCGCGTGCTGGTGATCGAGCACAAGCGGGCGATCATCGAGCCGCAATTGAAAGAGATCCTGTATCATCTCGCCGATAGCGAGCGGCCGATTGTCGAGGGCAAGAAGGATCGCGATGGCGCGCCGCTCTTGTCGGATATCGCGTCGCTGTCGACGGCGGATATCGCGCTGGCGCTGGTTGGGCGGATGGCGGATGGGCCGCACAAGGCGCGGGCCGATGCCTACTTCACCAAGGTGAAGGGCGCGCAGCAGGCTGTCGCCGGCATGAACCAGATCAACACGCGCAAGCCGCACTTCTGCTCGGGCTGTCCGCATAATACGTCGACGACGCTGCCGGAAGGCTCGCGCGCGCTGGCGGGGATCGGCTGCCACTACATGGCGACGTTCACGCCGGAGCGGCGGACGGACATGCACACGCAGATGGGCGGCGAGGGCACGCCGTGGATCGGCCAGATGCCGTTCACGAACGAAAGGCATGTATTCGTGAACCTCGGCGATGGCACCTATTCACACTCGGGCTCGCTGGCCATTCGCGCCGCGCTCTCGGGCAAGGTCAACGCGACTTACAAGATCCTCTACAACGACGCCGTCGCCATGACGGGCGGCCAGCAGGTGGAATCCGGCCAGACCGTGCCGCAGATCGCGCGGCAGGTTGAGGCCGAGGGCGTCAAGACGATCGTGATCGTGGCGGATGATCCGACGCGCTATGCGAGCGTCTCGGACCTGCCGGAAGGCACGCGCATCTTCGATCGCAAGAAGCTGGAAGAAGTGCAGATCGAGCTGCGCGATACGCCGGGCGTGTCCGTGCTGATCTACGATCAGGTGTGCGCGACCGAGAAACGCCGCCGCATCAAGCGCGGCAAGATGGAAGCGCCGACCAAGCGCGTGTTCATCAACCAGTCGGTCTGCGAAGGCTGCGGCGACTGTTCGGTGAAATCGAACTGCCTGTCGGTGGAGCCGGTTGAGACGGAGCTGGGCCGCAAGCGGCAGATCAACCAGTCGACGTGCAACACGGATTATTCCTGTATCGAAGGCTTCTGCCCGAGTTTCGTGACGGTGGTGGGCGGCGATCGCAAGTCTGACGCCGAGCGTGGCGCGCCGAAGTTTGATGTCGCGGGCCTTCCGCAGCCGGTGTTGCCGGTGTTGGGCCATGAGGCGTGGAACGTGGTGTTCACGGGCGTGGGCGGCACGGGCGTGACGACGGTGGCGGCTGTGCTCGCCATGGCGGCGCACGTCGATGGCAAGGCCTCGCAGACGCTGGACATGACGGGCCTGGCGCAGAAGGGCGGGCCGGTTCTTTGCCACGTTCGCTTTGCGCTCGATCCGGATGACATCAAGGCGGGCAAGACGCCGCCGGCGTCGGCGGACGTGATCATTGCCTGCGACCTCGTCGTGGCGTCGTCGGGCGATGCGCTGGTGATGTTCGACAAGGCGCGTACGAGCGTGGTGGCGAACCATGACGTGACGCCGACGAAAGAGATCATCGAGAACCGCAATGTGCGGTTCGATCCCGACCTGCTGTCGGCGCGGGTGCGCTCGCGGTCGAAGTCGTTTGCCTCGACCAATGCGGAGGCGCTGGCGGAGCATCACTTTGGCGATGCGATCTACACCAACATGATCATGCTGGGCATGGCCTACCAGAACGGCCTGATCCCGATTTCGGATACGGCGATCTACGAGGCCAACCGGCTGAACAAGGTGAAGGTGAAGGAGAACGCAGCGGCGTTCGACCTTGGCCGTGTCGCAGCGGTGAACCCGGACCTGATCCAGGCGGCGGCGCCGAAGCGGCCGGAGATCGAGCCGCTGAAGCTGGACGAGCTGATTGCGCGCCGCGCGGAGATGCTGACGGCGTACCAGAACCCCGCCTATGCCGACATGTACGAGGCGCGGATCGCGCGCGTGCGGGCGGCCGAGAGCAATCTGGGGCTCGGCGACAAGCTGGCGACGGCGGCGGCGACGTATCTCGCCAAGCTGATGGCCTACAAGGACGAGTATGAAGTCGCGCGGCTCTATGCGCGGCCGGAATACAAGCAGGCTGTCGAGGACACGTTCGGCAAGGGCACGAAGCTGACCTTCCTGCTGGCGCCGCCGACGATCTCGAAGAAGAACCACAAGGGCGAGTTGCTGAAGCAGCCGTTCGGGCCGTGGATGATGACGGGCTTCAAGTTGTTGCGGAAAATGAAGTTCCTGCGCGGCACAGGCTTCGACCTGTTCGGGCGGACCGAGGAGCGCAAGATGGAGCGCCGGCTGCGCGATGAATATCTCGAGCGGCTGGAGAAGCTGGCCGTCGGGCTGACGGCGGAGAACCATGCGCTGGCGGTCGAGATCGCGAGCATTCCCGATGACATCCGTGGCTATGGCCATGTGAAGGACAAGTCGGTGCACGCGGCGGAGAAGAAGCTCGCCGCGCTGATGGCGAAGTGGAACGCGCCGTCGCCCGCGCCGGCCCCGCGGATGGTGGCGGCGGAGTAAACGTCTTCCCCTGCGAAGCGGGGGAAGTACGGCGAAGCCGGGATGGGGGCAGGCTGCGAGGGGACTCGTGGTCCCGAGCATCAATCCCCGTGTGGCTCGCCCCCTCCGACCCTTCGGGCCACCTCCCCCGCTTCGCAGGGGAGGACGGCGCTGTGGCTGTTGCTTGAGAGCCTCGCGAAGCTGGTTAGGGTCGCGGTTCATCCTGGGGGCAGCAGGCGAAGGGGCGCATCACGGGGTTCATGGCGAACAAGCTGTATGCGTCGTGGATTCCCAGTACGATCAACAACTCCTATTCGCCGTGGGTTCAGGAGTTCGCAGGCATCAAGAATGCGCTCGACAGCATCAAGGACGAGAAGGTGAAGCGCGAGGGCAAGCTGTTGCTGAAGTCTGCGATGGAACAGGTGTTTGCGAAGTGCCAGGAAGCGGGCACGCCGTTGCCGTCAGCCTTCCTCTACAATTTCGCGTTCTCCGATGTCGGGGATCCGAAGTTGCCGTAGGGTGTTGACGCTCGCGTAGCGTTGACGCGCGCGCAGGCCGGGCGTCTTGTTTGCTTCTGGTGCGAACAGGAGGCCTTGCATGAGTGTCTACCGCGTTACCGATATCATCGGCACGAGTACGAAGAGCTGGGAGGATGCAGCGCGCGAAGCGCTGTCCACAGCGGCGGCCAGCTTGCGCGACCTGCGCGTGGCTGAAGTTGTGGCGCAGGACATCTCGGTCGGTGAGGACGGGAAGATCGATACTTTCCGGACGAAGCTGCGGGTGAGCTTCAAGTACGAAAAGTAGCGTGCAGGATTTCGCTGCGCATCTTCCCCTGCGAAGCGGGGGAAGTACGGCGTCCTTCGACAAGCTCAGGATGAGAGCCGGGATGGGGGCGGGCCGCGGCGGGATTTGTGCTTGAAGGCACGAGTCCCCGTGTGGCTCGCCCCCTCCGGCGCTTCGCGCCACCTCCCCCGCTGCGCTTCGCTACGCAGGGGAGGACGATTCCTCTTTAGCTGTGCGGATGCAGCCACCAGCTGAATGCTTCGGCGCGGACATCGTGAGGCATGATATGGCGTCCGTCGAAGAGTTCGAGGGTGACGTCATAGCCAAGCTGTTCCAGCGCAGGCGCAAAGATATCGCGCGTGGGCTCCATCGGGAGCGTGCGGTCGTTGTCGCCGTGGGCGAGGAAGATGCGGTTGCGGGCCTGGCCGTCGATGCGCGTGAGCAGGCCGGGGGCGAAGGCCATCACTGCGGAGAACAGCTTGCCATTGTTGGCGCCGAGCGAGAGGCCGTAGCCGGCGCCATCCGAGAAGCCGATGAGCGAGACGTTCTTCGCATCAACATTGTAGAGTGCGAAGGCGCGGGCGAGCGCCTTGTCGATGCGGTCGACATCGTTGCCCCAGGAGGGGATGCGCGTGGTGTTACGCAGCTCGGCGCCTTTCACCATGATGTCCCAGCTGTAGCGCTGCGAGTCCGGTGCGACGAGGATGACGCCGTGGAGTTCGGCAAGGTCGGCGAACTCATCGATCATGGTCGTGCCGCGATCGCCGGAGCCATGCAGCAGCAGCGCGAGCGGCATGGGTTTGTCGGGGCGGTAGCTCTTCGGGATGTAGACGTGGGCCCAGCCGATGCCGGGGAGATCCTGCTCGCCGGGAACGGTGGTGCGGAGTTCGGCGGCGATGCGCGGGGCGGGGCGCGCGAACAGCTCCCAGCCGAACGTGCGCTGGTTGGCGCCGTTGGCGAGCGCCACGGGGGCCGCGAGGGCCAGCGACAGGGTTAGAGCAATGAGCAGGCGGGGGAGCTGCATGATGGGCCGACCGTCTTTGACGCGAGCGGAACGTGTCGCAGCGTTACATGCGAGTCCGATCACGTGGGATGGTGGCTGGCGTCACGAGTTTGAGAGGAAATTGTCAGCAAACCGCAAGGTTAGTTTGGTTGCTATGGAGTTTCGTTGATTACGCTACGTCACGTACGACGGCGACCTGGGGCGAGCCGCAGCCATTGCAGCGGATGACCGAGTTAGGTGGGTTGTGGCGGTTCACGGCCAGGCCGACGAAACCGACCGCAGCGAAGCTCCAGTCGCGCTGGGCATTCTCGGTCAGCCACAGGTGTCCGGTCTGTCCGCAATTGCGGCAGCGGAGCATGAAGACCTGATGCGAGTAGCGGGTCACGGGCGCGGATTCCAAACCTGTGCAAGGTGCGGAGGTTGCGACCGGCGCGGGTTGATCGAGATCAAGGGCGCGTTGCCGTGCGCCCGCGTCAGTAGAGGTCGTTCTTGTAGCTGGCCTTGAGGCCGCTCGCGACGAGGCCGCGATTGACGGCGAGGCGCAGCATGGTGGCGGCGACGCCGGCTTCCTTGTTCAGCTTCACGTGCGCGACGAGGGCTTCGGCCGGGTCGATAGTGGGTTCGGGAATGGGGTTTGACCACGGTGCGGCGCGCTGGAGCGCGGCGCTGGGGCGCAGGGTTGCCGTGGCGCTGTCGATAAGCGTGGCGAGCTTCGGCTGGCGCTCCTCGACGATGAAGGCTTCGAGCGTTACAGGATCGACCGAAAGACTGGCGCGGCCTGTGATCGTCGCGGTGGTGGACGCGCCGGGGACGATGGCGAGGGCTGCGATGCGCGGCTCCTCGATGATGTTGCGATAGCCGAAGGCGAGGCGGTTGCCGGGGCGCTCGGCGAGGATGGCGCGGTCGCCGGAGAGGCGGATCAGCAGGTTGGCGGGATCGCCCTTCGGGCTGATGTCGATGAGGCCGCGCTTGTCCATGGTCGCGAGGGCGAGGAAGCGCGTGGCGTTGACGAAGCTGGCGGAGTCCTGCGGCGCGGTAACGGCGGGCGGGGTCCAGAAGTCGGAGCGTATGAGCGCCTTCGCGCAGTGGATGAAGCACTCTTCGATTGCGATCGAGACGCTGGTGTTATCGCGCGACTTGACGCGGCCGTTGGCGCGCAGGGTCTCGCCGATGCCTGGCACGAGGCAGAGCACGCCGGCGCCGTCGCCGGGCTGGGGCAGGTGCGGATCGTCGAGGGTGTCGAGCGGCAGGACGAGCGTATTGGCGTCCGTGGCGCGGACGAAGCCGGGCGCGCCGCCGGCCAGCGTGACACCCGGGCCATCCGGTTTGCCGATGCCGACGAAGGCGAGCGTCGAGGCGGCGAGCCATGCGGTCGCCGAGGCATCAAGGTGATCGATGATCTTCATCTTCACGCCGAGGGGCGCCGAGCCGATGACGGCTTCCAAGTCTTCGAGGGTGGCGATGGTGTTGCTCATGGGCGAAGTCTGGACTAGTTGAGAATAAGTCGCAACTAGAATTCGTGGGGAGGGGCGATACGCACGACTCCTTCACGGGGCTGGGCTAAGCAACACGCATGGAAACGTTTGACGCGGATGCCGTGGTGATCGGCGCGGGGGCGGTGGGGCTCGCGTGTGCGCGGGCGCTGGCGCTGAAGGGGCGGGACGTTCTCGTGCTGGAAGCGGCGGGGGCGATTGCGACGGAGACGTCCTCGCGCAATTCCGAGGTGATCCATGCGGGGCTCTATTACGCCACCGGCTCGCTGAAGGCGAAGCTGTGCGTGGAAGGGCGGCGGAAGCTTTACCAGTATTGCGCGACACGGGGCGTGGAAGCGCACCGGTGCGGCAAGCTTGTGGTGGCCGTGGACGATGGCGAGGCGGCGGCGACGCCGGCGCTGCTGAAGCGGGCGCTCGACAATGGCGTCGAGGAGTGCCGGTTGGTCGATGGCGCGGAAGCGCGGCGGCTGGAGCCGGCGCTGAGCCCGGACGTGCGCGTGGCCATCCATTCGGAAACCAGCGGGCTGTTTGACAGCCATGGCTATTTCCTGGCGCTGCAGGGCGAGTTCGAGGATCGCGGCGGGTCGCTTGTGCTTGATACGCCGGTGCTGCGTGGCGAAGTGACCAGCGATGGCATTGTGATCGAGACGGGCGGCGCATCGCCCTCGCGCATCAAGGCGCGGACGGTGATCAATGCGGCGGGGCATCAGGCTTTGCCCGTGGCGCGCGGGATCGCAGGTGGGCCGGACTATCCCGGCATGAAGATGCGCTGGGTGAAGGGCTCGTACTTTGTCGCGAGCGGACGGGCAGCGTTCGCGCGGCTGATCTATCCGATGCACAATTCGACGACGCAGGGCCTGCACCTCGCAATCGATCTTGGCGGGCGGACGCGGCTGGGGCCCGATGCGGAGTGGCTGCCGGAAGGATCAGAGCCGCCATTCGACTATGAAGTGGATCCGGCGCGCGCCGAGCACTTCTATCGCGAGGTGCGCCGCTACTGGCCGGGGCTGAAGGATGGCGCGCTATCGCCGGACTATTCGGGTGTGCGACCCAAGATCGTCGGCAAGGGCGAACCCAGCGCCGACTTCCTGATCGACGGGCCGGAGCGCCATGGCGTGGCCGGGCTGGTGAACCTGATCGGCATCGAGAGCCCGGGCCTGACCAGCTCTCTGGCGATCGGGGAGATGGTCGCTGGCCTTGTTTGAGGCAGGCAGGTCGGAGGTCATGTGTTGTCATGAAACGCGTGCCAAATCGTCAAAATTTGAAGCCCGCAGGTCGATGCATCTTTTGCGAGCGAGGTGGCCTCACCAAGGAGCACATATTTCCAGATTGGCTTGGAAAAATGGTGCCTCGCACCGCCACAGAACAACACAAAAGAGGCGCTTCAACCGGTGACGAAGGTCTGACGCTTGCAGTCAGACAAGGAAAGGCGCTGACCCTCAAACACCGAATAGTTTGCGGCGAGTGCAACGGCACTTGGATGAGCGGAATTGAAGCGGCAACGAAGCCAATCCTTCTTCGTCTTATGCGAGGCGTGCACACTCGGTTGACGTTTGAAGATCAGCGCAAACTGACAACTTGGATAATGCTCAAGACGATGCTGATTAACGGCGTCGATGCTGCTCGCTCGGTTATCCCACAGGCTGTCCGCACTTCTATGCTGGAAAGACCGACTGACCCCGGCCGATGGCATGCATGGGTAGGTCGTTCCGAAATGTCCTTTGGCCAATGCGGCCTGTTCTCCGGGATCATTCCGGGTTGGCTCTACCACAAGGGCACCCAAGAAAACCTAACTCCAAAAGATTCTGACACCCCCAACAGCATAGCAGTTGCCATGTTCAGCGGGCATTTCCTCGGCGTCGCGGGCTTCTGGCCATTCGGCATGCCGCAAGACCATTTTCGGCAATGGGCTGGTGAGACCGTATTGCAGCGAATCTGGCCGCCTAACGTGCTCGATCTCCGAAATATCGAGTGGCCCCCTGAATTCACTCTCTCGCTGGGCGGAATGGCCCACATTCCCGAAGCGATGCTAACGGGGGTATCGCTTCCAGAGCGGCCGTCGCTGTTGCGGATTTGAAGGCTTCTTGATCGCTAAACACTTCCGCCTAGCTTTGCCGTACCTAGGCAAGCTCGGATGCCCCCAAATGACCTTGGTTGAGCGACAAATCGGGATAACTCCGCGACCTCTCCTTGCCACAAGGGTGGCCGGACGAGCCCGTCCCCCCAAACCCAGGGCTCGAAACCCGGGAAAGGCGCTGTGCAAACGGCGCCTTTCTTGATTCTGCGGAGTGCGGCGTAGGCGCGCGCATGGCCTGAAACTGAAGGACTTTTGGTGCGCGCACGGCGCCGCTTGCGCCGGGTGCAGGCCGCGCGTATACCGCGCGCCTCGACTTTGGTGGGATAGCTCAGCTGGTTAGAGCGCAGGACTCATAATCCTGAGGTCCCCGGTTCGATCCCGGGTCCCACTACCATCCCTCATTCGAGACTTACGCCCGAGATTACCTGAGCTGTCGGGAGCAGGGCGTAACGCTGCGATATTGCCCATAATGGGGAACGCAAAACGGCCCGGATATTATCCGGGCCGCTGAACTTTATTTGAGTTGAATTTTACTTGACGAGAAACTTCTCGCGCTTCTCGCCTTTGCGTTCGAGCGTGCGCAGCCATTTCGGCGTGGGGCCGCGCCCCGTATAGGTTTCGCCGTTCGGGCCAACATATTTGGCCTTGAGCTTGACGCCCTTGTCCGAACGCTGGCGGCGGCCGCTTGCGCCTTTGCCAACAAGCTCGTCGAGGCTGAAGCCTTCCTGCACAGCAAGCGCTTTCAGCTTGTGCAGCGTCTCGCTCCGCGCTTCGTCTTTCCGGGACTGGATGGCGCGATTCACACGCGCGAGCAGCTCATTGAGATCGGACAGTGAGAGTCCGTCGATGTTCGGCAGCTTGGCAGCCATATCAGCCCCTTGTTCTATGCAATCAGGCCCAGCCCATGTCCCTACCCGAATCGGGACTATAACGGTGAGAGTTTTCTGTCCAAGCAATTATAGTTCGCTATGTCTCCTTTTTAATATTAAAGCGAATTTATCCATGACAGCGCGCGCGACGGGCGAAATCCATGGAAAAACGGGGAAAACTCTCATTTGCTAAGAACATCGGCTTTTTAAGGTTCGAGCCAGTTTCCCGTCAGCAAAATGCACACAGCTGCGACGGATAGCGTTGGCGAATTATGTCCCAGATATTGGGTTTAGTTAATAAAAGCTTTCATGCAGCACCGATCACCGTCGCCGCGCGCGCATTGCGCAGGAGCGGTGGGGCCTGAATCGACCGGCGGATTTCAAGCGTCACCTGCTCTGTCGCCCAGCCACACCAAAAATCTCGCCGCGACCAAGTAACAACTATTGAAATTTGTTACTAGGCGCCCCAGCTTCCTGTCCAGCACAGGAGCGAACCATGCTTTCACGACACCTCGGACGTACCGGCCCCACCGTTTCCGCAATCGGCCTTGGGGCCATGGGCATGTCGGACTTTTACGGTCCGGCGGATGAGACGGAATCCCGCGCCACGATCGACGCCGCGCTCGAGGCGGGCGTCACGCTGATCGACACGGGCGACTTCTACGGGATGGGCCACAACGAGATGCTGATCGGCGACGTGCTGAAGGGCTCGAAGCGCGACAAGGCCATCCTCTCGGTGAAATACGGCGCGCAGCGCGGGCCGGACATGCAATGGGTCGGCTATGCCACCAATCCGGCGCAGACGCGCACGGCGCTGGCCTACACACTGAAGCGGCTGAGGGTGGATTATATCGACATCTACCGGCCGGCGCGCGTTTCGCCGCTCGTGCCGATCGAGGAGACGGTGGGCGCGATCGCTGACCTGGTGAAGGAAGGCTATGTCCGCCATATCGGGCTGAGCGAGGCGGGCGCGGAGAGCATCCGGCGGGCGCATGCGGTGCATCCCATCGTCGACCTGCAGATCGAATATGCGATCCTGACGCGTGGCGTGGAGGACAAGATCCTGCCGGTCCTGCGCGAGTTGGGCATCGGGATGACGGCGTATGGCGTGTTGTCGCGCGGGCTGATCAGCGAGAGTGCGCTGGGCGGCGGCTCCATGGGCGGGTTCCGCTCGCACTCGCCGCGCTTCCAGGGCGAGAACCTCAACCACAATCTGAAGCTGGTGGAGGCGCTGAAGGCGATTGCCGACGAGAAGGGCTGCACGGTGGCGCAGCTGGCCATTGCTTGGGTGGCTTCGCGTGGCGAGGACATCGTGCCGCTGATCGGGGCGCGCAAACGCGAGCGGCTGTCCGAGGCGCTGGGCGCGCTGGACGTGACGCTGAGCCCGGCCGACCTGGCGCGGATCGAGGCGGCGGCCCCGGCTGGGGCAGTTGCGGGCGAGCGCTATCCGGCGGCGCAGGTGGCCATGCTTGATAGCGAGCGATGAGGGCGAGCCTACCTGCTGGCCCATTTTGCCATGGCGGCCTCGATGGCGGCGAAACGCTCGTCGACTTCCCAATACCAGTCGGGATGCGTGAAGACGTAAAGCTCGTTGGTGCGGATGGCTTCGAGCGTGCGGGCCGCAAGGCCGGCGGGATCGATGCCATTGTTGAGCTGGTCGGCGATCCAGGTGGAGACTCTGGCGGCGTCGCTGCCGGGGGCGGGTTTGACCGGCGGGCCGTAACGGTCCTGCCGGTTGCGTCCGCTGTCGCCGATGCGGGTGCGGACAAAGGACGGGCAGAGAACGCTGACGCCGAGGCCGAGCGGAGCGAGTTGCTTCGCGAGACCTTCGGACATCGAGACGACGGCATACTTGCTGGCGGCGTAGGGGCTGAAGCCTGCGCCGCTCTGCAGGCCGGCCATGGAGGCGGTGTTGACGATATGACCGCCTTCGCCATGGGCGCGCATGTGGGGCAGGAAGGCGCGGACGCCGTGGACGACGCCCATCACATTGACGTCCAGCACCCAGCGCCAGCTTTCGAGCGAGATGTCGTCGAGGTTTGCGCCAGCGGCGACGCCGGCATTGTTGCAGACGACGTGGACGTTGCCGAAGGCGCTGAACGTGGCTTGGGCTGCGGCGTCGACCGAGGCAGCGTCGGCGACATCGCAGGCGATGCCGCGCACGTTGGCGCCGGAAGCTTCGAGGTCTTCGACGGCGAGGGCGAGCGTGGCTTCTTCTATATCGGCGAGCATGACGTTCACGCCGGCTTCGGCGAAGGCGCGGCCAAGGGCGAGGCCGATACCGCTGGCGCCGCCGGTGACGAAGGCCGTCTTGCCGGCAAGATCTTGCATGATGGCCCCCTGCGCGCGGTTCGGCCTAGCGATAGCCGACCTGTTGCGGGCGGCAATGGGGATATGCTCGACAGGGGGGCGGGAGTTGGGCCATGAGCGAGGCGATGACTGATTCAATCCGCGATCGCATTCTCGACGCCACGGTCGAGCAGCTGCGCCGCCACGGGCCGGGCAAGACCGGCGTGGTGGACGTCGCGCGTGCGCTCGATATGAGCCATTCGAACGTCTACAAGCATTTCGCCTCGAAGAGCGCTCTGTTCGATGCGGTGGCGGAGCGGTGGCTGGCGCAGGTGATGGCGCCGCTGACCAAGATCACGCTGGATGCGAAGACGCCGGCGCCGAAGCGGCTGAAGGCGTGGGTGCGGGCGCTGGCCGAGGTGAAGCGGAAGAAGGTTCTGGACGATCCGGAGCTGTTCGCGGTCTATGGCGCGATCACGGCCAATGCGCATGCGGTGGTGGAGCGGCATGTGACGCACCTCGGCGAAGAGGTGATGGCGATCCTGAATGACGGGGTGGCGGCGGGGGACTGGTCGCTGAAGTCGGCGGAGGCTTCGGCGCGGATGATCCTCAACGCGACGTCGCGCTTTCACCATCCGGCCATGGTGCAGCTGGATGCGGGCAAGAGCGACCTGAAGGAGCTCGATGCGCTGGTGGACGTGCTGGTCGCGGGGCTGAGCGCGCGCTAGCCGAAGCTGCGGCCGGCAGCGTCGGCGCGGTGGACGACTTCCCAGCGGTTGCGGGCGGAGACCATCCAGACGGCGCCATCATGGCTCGAGGCTTCGAACAGGCCGACGACGTGGGCCTGTGCGGCGCGGCGGGCGCGATAGAGCGCGGGGCCGGTGGAGTCCCAGTCGAAGCTGGCCTGGATGGCGGCGGGCGTGAAGCGGTAGCTGGCGTTGCGCACGGCGTTGGGGCTGTCGGCGTCGAAGCGGTGGGGATCGCTTTCGCCCGGGAAGGACTTGGCCATTTCCGTATACCAGCCCCGCAGGGCCGGGGTGAGGCGTGCCGGGTCGCAACCGAGCGGGCCGTCGAAATTGCGGAAGGTGCGGTGAACCCAGTCGAGGAAATCGTGACGGTCACGCGGGGCGGCGAACAGGTCGAACGTGTAAATGTCGAAGGCCATGCGGGGATTCCGGCGGGCCGCGGTGGGGGATGCGGCCACTCTATCGGTTAAGGATAGGCACGGGTTGCTTAAGGGTTTGATACGCGCGCGCGGCAAAGGCCGCGGCAAGTTGGCAGGCAGGTTGCGCCACGTCGGAATATAGGGTACCCTCCTATCCTATGTCACATACCATCGCCGCCAAGCAGCAGATGATCGCCCGGATTCGCAGGATTGTCGGGCAGTTGAACAGCGTGGAGCGCGCGCTGGAGGAAGAGGCGGGGTGCGATGCCGTGCTGCATCTGGCGGCGGGCGCACGCGGGGCGATGAACGGGCTGATGGACGAGATCCTGGCGGATTTCGTCCGCGAGCACGTTGCCGCGCCAAAACTGAGCCAGGACGCGCGGCGCGTTGGGGCGGATGAGCTGATCGCCGCCATGAAGCGTTACGCGAAATGAGTAACCCAATGAATCAGACGTTCGACCACCTGAAGCACGAGCACGTCTATCTTGGCCACGACCATGACCGTAATGCGCGGCGGACCATGTGGGTGGTGTTGCTGACAGCTGTCATGATGGTGGCGGAGATCGTGGCCGGGATCGCCTATGGCTCGATGGCGCTGCTGGCCGATGGTTTCCACATGGCGACGCATGCGGGCGCGCTGACCGTGGCGATCCTAGCCTACGCGTTCGCCAAGCGTCATGCACGCAATCCGCGCTATACGTTTGGCACGGGCAAAGTAGGCGACCTGGCGGGGTTCGCCTCGGCGCTGGTGCTCGGCGTGATCGCGTTGGGGATCGCGGTGGAGTCGGGGCAGCGACTGCTCAATCCGACGAATGTGGCGTTCGATCAAGCGATCATCGTCGCGGTGGCCGGCCTTGTGGTGAACCTCGTCTCGGCCGCGTTACTGGCGGGTGGGGGGCATCACCACGGTCACGATCATCAACATCATCACGACCATGCACACGATCATGGGCATGACCACCATCATCAAGGCGGTTCGAACGACAACAACCTGCGGGGGGCTTATCTGCATGTGCTCGCAGATGCGCTTACATCTGTGCTTGCAATTGTGGCGCTGGTGGCGGGGCGATGGGCGGGGTGGGTTTGGCTGGATCCGCTGATGGGGATTGTGGGGGCGGTGGTGATCGCGCGCTGGTCTTGGAGCCTGATGCGGGACACGGCGGCGGTGCTGCTGGACACGGCGGACGCGCACCTGATCGAGGAGATTACAGAGCAGTTGGAAGGGCCGGGCGACAGCCGGATCGTTGACCTGCACGTCTGGCGCGTCGGACCGGAGGCGCATGCGGCGATCATCGCGGTGGCGACGACGGCGGAGATCGACGTGTTGCGCGAGCGGCTGAAGCCGGTGCACGAGCTGCAGCACATCACGATCGAGCGGCACGCGGCCTAGACTCGGAGCCGCCATTCTCGTCGGAAAACCGTTGCTTCCCAACCTGCTGGCGTGATCCTTGAATCGCGGCGCTAACCTGACAGTATCGTGGCGTCCGCTCATGGAGCCATCGATGCGCCTCGCCCAAGTCTCCTGCCTGGTTGTCGCCGTCCTGCTGGCAGCGCCTGCCTACGCTGCCGTCGACGGCAAGGTGGCGGGGCTGAACGAGCCGACCTTCGCCGCGCTCGCGACCATCAAGCAACGCAATCCCGGCAGCCTGACCCAGCGCGAAACGCAGGAGCTCGCCACCGCCATCATGGCCGACCAGGTCGTGGATGATCCGGAAAGAGACCTGCTCGAGGAAATGACCCAGAGCCAGTTCCGCAACATTACCGTCACGCCGGTCGGCGATACCACCCGCCTGGTGAAGACCTTCCCGACCTCAGGCAACGCCAAGAAGGTGCTTCTCAACGTCCTCAACCCGCAGCTCGATCTCGATGCGGCCTGGACCCGGGGCGCTGGCGGTTGGAAGGACATCAGCCTCGCGTTCAACAACGGCCCCGAGCAGGAAACGCGGGTGCTTGCTTTCGTGCAGGGTAAGCTCGCGGAGCAATGGGAAGCGAGCAATATGGGTAACGGCTACAAGCCGATCCGCGATATGATCGGCAAGCTGTACGGCTATTCGAATGCCGCGGGGGCGGACACCAAGACCGGGCGTACGATCCTGTACCGGGCGATGGGACAGCTGGACCGCAGTACTTCCGACGCGGTGCCTGATTTCCTCTACAACTGGACACGGCCGGAAGGGTATCTCTGAACGGTTGGAGCCGCCGTCGCGGCTCAGGTTGTACCGCCGGGCGCCTGCCCGGCAGTCGCTGCGTGGCAGCGAGTAGTTGTGATGTTGCGGGATCGCGTGGCGTAGCGACGCGCTGCCGGGCGGGGGCCCGGCGGTCCGGAGATCAGAACACGACGACGCTGCGGATGCTTTCGCCGGCGTGCATCAAATCAAAACCCTTGTTGATGTCTTCGAGGTCGAGGACGTGGGTGATCATCGGGTCGATCTCGATCTTGCCATTCATGTACCAGTCGACGATTTTCGGCACATCCGTGCGGCCCTTGGCGCCGCCGAAGGCCGAGCCTTTCCAGACGCGGCCGGTGACGAGCTGGAAGGGGCGCGTGGCGATCTCTTTGCCGGCCTCGGCCACGCCGATGATGATGCTTTCGCCCCAGCCGCGATGGCACGCTTCGAGGGCCTGGCGCATGACGGTGGTGTTGCCGGTGCAGTCGAAGGTGTAGTCCGCGCCGCCATCGGTGAGAGCGACGAGGTGTTGCACGAGGTCGCCCTGGACTTCCTTCGGATTGACAAAATGCGTCATGCCGAAGCGTTCGCCCCATTCCTTCTTCGAGTTGTTGATGTCGACGCCGACGATCTTGTCCGCGCCAACCATGCGCAGGGCCTGGATCACGTTGAGGCCGATGCCGCCGAGGCCGAAGACGATGGTGTTGGCGCCGGGCGTCACTTTCGCGGTCTTGGTGACGGCGCCGACGCCGGTGGTGACGCCACAGCCGATATAGCAGGCTTTCTCGAACGGGGCGTCCTCGCGCACTTTCGCGACGGCGATTTCGGGCAGCACCGTGAAGTTCGAGAAGGTGGAGCAGCCCATGTAATGGAAGATCGGCTTGCCCTTGTAGGAGAAGCGTGTCGTGCCGTCAGGCATCAGGCCCTTGCCTTGCGTGGCGCGGATGGCGGTGCAGAGATTGGTTTTGCCGGACAGGCAGCTTTTGCACTGGCGGCATTCGGGCGTGTAGAGCGGGATGACGTGATCGCCGGGTTTCACGCTGGTGACGCCGGCGCCGACCTCGCGAACAATGCCCGCGCCTTCATGACCCAGGACTGACGGGAAGATGCCTTCCGAGTCGAAGCCATCGAGCGTGTAGGCATCCGTGTGGCAGATTCCGGTGGCCTTGATTTCCACCAGCACTTCGCCCGCTTTCGGGCCTTCGAGATCAAGCTCGACGATTTCGAGCGGCTTCCTGGCTTCGAAGGCGACAGCGGCGCGGGTTTTCATGTGGGAGGTCTCCTGCTTCGGCGGCAGGGGAACAACGCCATGCCTGTTCGGTCAAGACAATCCAGATCAACCAGCCAGATCCACCGGCGGCTTGGAATTGGCGTGATTCTGTGATGCCTGATGCAGGTGTCAAACGGGGACGGGACATGACCGACGATTTTACGTCATATCTGGGACGCGGGGAGATTGTGCGTTGGCACGGGCGCCCGCAGCAGGGCGTGGTCTTTCGTTCGATCGACCTGTTTGCAATTCCCTTCAGCGTCCTCTGGTGCGGCTTCGCGGTTTTCTGGGAATACACCGTGGTCTCGCAGGGAACCTCCCAATTCATGATGCTGTGGGGTGTGCCGTTCGTCGGCATCGGTCTCTATTTTGTGTTCGGCCGCTTCCTGGCTGACGCGTTCATCAGGTCGAAGACGAGATATGCGCTGACCGACCATCGCGCCCTGATCCTGAGCGGACTTTCCGGAAGCCACCTGACCGAAGTGGACCTGCGGACCATCAGTGAAATCCGCTACAAGAATGACGGGGGGTCGAAGGGAACAATTTCCTTCGGGCCCAGCCCGCCGCTCAGCGCGCAGCGTTTCTGGGTCAGCACCTCGCGGCTGCATCCGGAGTTTTTCCGCGCGGAGAACGCCGCTGCGGCCTACAAGCTGGTCCAGGCGGCCAAGGCGCCCCGGAATTCGTCCTGATTTCCGCAACGGAGGGAATCGACGCGGGTGAGGCGCATCTGTTTAGACTGTGCGCATGATAAAACCCGCGACGAGTCCGTTTTTCACCGAAGAGCATGAAGCCTTCCGCGCCGTGGTGCGGCGGTTCGTGGCGAAGGAGATCGAGCCGTTCGCCAGCGCGTGGGACGAGGCGGAGGAATTTCCGCGCGAGCTGTATCGCAAGGCGGCGGCGATCGGCCTTCTTGGGCTTGGGTTTCCGGAAGCTTTTGGCGGCACGCCGGCGGATCAGTTCATGCGGATCGTGGTGTCGCAGGAATTGGCGCGGCATGGCTCGGGCGGGGTGAATGCCAGCCTGATGAGCCATGGCATCGGCGCGCCGCCGATTGCGTTCGCGGGCAAGCCGGAGGTGCAGGCGCGGGTGCTGCCGGGGATTCTCGCGGGCGAGAAGATCTCGGCGCTGGCGATCACGGAGCCGAACGGCGGGTCGGATGTCGCCAACCTGCGCACGACGGCGCGGCGGGATGGCGACCACTACATCGTGAATGGCGAGAAGACGTTCATCACGTCCGGCATGCGGGCGGACTGGCTGACGGTGGCGGTTCGCACGGGCGGGGCGGGACCGGGCGGGGTTAGCCTGTTGCTGATCCCGGGGGATACGCCGGGGCTGTCGCGGACGAAGCTGAAGAAGATGGGATGGTGGGCGTCGGATACGGCGACGCTGCATTTCGACAATTGCCGGGTGCCGGCGGAGTACCTGCTGGGTGATGAGGGCGGCGGCTTCCCGCTGATCATGCGCAACTTCAATTCCGAGCGCATGGGCATGTCCGCCTCCTGCGCGGCGTTCGCGCGGGTGTGTGTGGACGAGGCGATCGGCTATGCGCGCGAGCGGCAGACGTTCGGCAAGCCTTTGTCGCAACACCAGGTGATCCGTCACAAGCTGGTGGACATGGCGCAGAAGGTGGTGGCGACGGAGTCCATGCTGATGATGCTGGCGTGGCGGCTGACGCAGGGCGAGAGCCCGGTGGCGGAAATCTGCATGCTGAAGAACCAGGCGACGCAGACGATGGCGTTCTGCGCGTCGGAGGCGGTGCAGATCTTCGGCGGCGCGGGCTTCATGCGCGGGGCGAAGGTGGAACGCATCTATCGCGAGGTGAAGGTCAACGCGATCGGCGGCGGGGCGGAAGAGATCATGAAGGATCTCGCGAGCCGGCAGATGGGGCTCTGACGCTAGCGAACCCGTACCGTACCGGGGTCTTTCATGCCGGCGCCCCAGATCACTTCGACGACGGAGGGCGGCATGTTCGTGTACATGTTGAACATGTCCTGCGAGACCAGCTGGGCGAGGCAGACGATGCCCTTGGCGCAGTTGGCCTTGTTCTCGGCATTGCCGATGACGGCGATGGAGATGTATTTCGCGCGCTGCTTGCCGATGACATCGACCTCGTCGAAGAAAAGATCCTCGATGCGGACTTTCTGCAGCTTCTTGTCGTGGATCGCCCAGATCGTGTTGCGGTTCACGACCTTGAACACCGGCTTGAAGTTGGCGGCGCGCGCGTCGGTCGAGCCGTCCTGCGGGCGATAGAGGATCAGCGCGCAGGGCTGGCGCTCGTCGGCAGTCTTGTTGGGCAGGCAGCGGCCCGGCGCGGTCAGCAGGTCGTAGAGGTCGTTGGTGTCGGAGAAGGTGACGAGGTTGTATTTCTCAGGCTCGAAGCCCTTCGCCGGATCGACCGGCGGCGGAGCGACGGCGGCAAGTGCGGCGGCGGAGATGCGGGCGGCCACCTGCTCTGACGATAGCGCCTGGTCGATCAGGAGAATGCCTTCGGATATCCATTGCGCGTCATCGCAGGTCTTGCTGCAGCTGGCGTCGAGCGCGGCGAGGGCGTTGCGCTGTCCCTTTGCTGCTTCGGGGTTGTCGAGCTTCACATAGGTGATGGCGAGGCGCGTCTTGGGCTCGGGGCGCTGAGGCTCGTCCACGGTCGCGGCTTCGAGATAGGGCTGGGCCTCGCTCCACTTTTCGAGGCCGATCTTGGCTAGCCCCATCAGGAAATTTGTGCCGGGTGTTATGCCGTTAAGGCGTAGCGCTTCGGAGAGGGCGAGCTCGGCGCCGGCATAGTCCTTGGCCTGAAGGGCGGCGAGCGCGCGTTGCCGCAGCAGGTTGAAGTCGCGCTGGCCGTTCTCGTCAACGCGATGGGCCTTGTCGATCATGTTGTAGTCTGGCCCGGTGCTGAGGCCGACCTGCGCATGTGCTGCGCCTGCGAAGACAATCGTCGCGACGAGGACGAGTCCTGAAAGCATAAGCGGGCGCATCTGCCATTCCCCTGTGCAGGTTGCGGGGATGATGCCCGAAGCCTCCTGCACGCGCAAATCACGGCGCTGGATTACGCGGCGTCGCTGTCATCCATGAAGCAGGCTTCGTAGGGGCCACCGGGCATTCCGGTGAGGCGGGTCGCTTCATCGACGGGGACCATGCGCGGGCCGTTGGGAACAGGCTCACCCTCCGCATCTGTTGTGTCACGTGTCTGTCCGCCGGCGGTGACTTCGACTTCGCCGGTCATGACCTGGCGGACCTGGAAGCTCTTGCCGTCCGCGCACGCATAAGTGTGGAGCGGAGAGCCGTGGCGGGTCTTGAGGTCTTCGCCGGTGGAGCAGGCGGCCAACAGCAAAGCGGTGGTTGCGAGGAGTCTCATATGCATGGCCGGGCTTCCCGTGAGGCTGGCGTAAGCAGACGCGCTTCCGGCGGGAGCAGCAACCGGGCGATGCAGTGACCCCTGCAAACGCGCGGATTTTCGCAAGGGAAGCCCACGCGGAATTGAGGCTTTGTGCTGTGAGGGGCTAGTCACACGGGGCGACTGATGTGAGTAGATGCTCGCAGAATCTCGGTTACACAGATCTGGATCAAACAGGGGCGAACTCCCATGAAGCTCTCCATCCGCGCAGCTCTCTGCGCTTCCGCCATGTTGCTGGCCGCTGCGCCCGCCTATGCCCACTTCATCCTTGTGGCGCCGGACGCCTGGGTTGAGGTCAACGTGCTGGGCGACCCGCAGAAGGCCGCGCCGTGCGGCACGTCGGACATCACCAAGGGCACGCCGACCGGCAAAGTCGCCGAGATGAAGGGCGGCGACCTGCTGCACATCAAGATCAAGGAGACGATCTATCACCCGGGCCACTATCGCGTGGCGCTGTCGGTGCTGGATCGCAGCGAGCTGCCGGCTGATCCGGTCGCCGAGACGCGCGAAGGCACGCGTGGGCCGATCTCCGTTTCCGGCAAGATCGATCCGAACCCGAAAGCGCCCGTGCTGGCCGATGGCCTGTTCCTGCACCGCGAGCGTCCGGCCAAGGACACGTTCTGGGAAACCGACATCAAGCTGCCGAACATCAACTGCGAGAAGTGCACGGTTCAGGTGCTGCAGTTCATGGAAGAGCACGGCCTGAATAAAGAGGGCGAGTTCTCTTACCACCATTGCGCCGACGTGAAGATCACCGCCGATCCGAAACTGCCAATCGACATGAGCTGGCCGGGCCAGAAGGCGGCGAGCTAGGCGCGAGACCTGTGCGGCGTGGCGCTACTGTTTCAGCAGCGCCGCGCCGAGCAGTTTCGGGTCGATCGGCTTGAAGAGAACCTCGAACGGATGGTCGGCATTGATCCGGTCGACCGTCGAGGGTTCGCTTGAGCCCGTGCAGTAGATGATGCGCGTATCGATTGTTGGATGAATTTCCAGCGCGGCGTCGACGCCATCCCTGTCGCCGTCGAGACGCACGTCCATAAGCACATGGGTCGGCATGCACTCACGCGCAAGTTTCACGGCCGCATCCGCCGAGGTCGCGATCCCGCAGACCTCGAAGCCATAAGCCTCCGTCCAGATGCGCAGGAATTCGGAGGCGAGATACTGGTCCTCGACGATCAACACCTTACCGCGCGATGTGACCTGATCCATCGTTAGCGCTCCAGCTTGTCCACGCAGACCCCGCTGACCTGGCCGCGAATGCAAACAGGTAGCTCTCAACTCTATGATAACCCTACGTGGATTTCCGCCACTAGCAATCTGTTGCGAACTATCGTTCGATCCGTTGCGGCTGGGGAAGCGCATGCACACAGATGATCGGGAGGAATCCGGTAAGGGGTTGAACGCAATCGACTACGCGCGCGTTTTTGAAACAGCGCCATATCCCTTCCTCCTGCTGCATGCCGATGCGCCACATTTCACTGTCGCGGCAGTTAATGAAGCCTATCTGCGGGCGACCCGGACCGAGCGTTCGGCGCTTGTCGGGAGACGGCTGTTCGACGCTTTCCCCGATGATCCCAATGACCAAACGGCGAGCGGCGTCAGCGATCTCACAGCGTCGCTGCAGCGGGTGCTTCGAAACCGGGCGCCTGATGCAATGGGAATCCAGCGGTATGACATTCCCCGGCGCGACGAGGCCGGCGCATTCGAGACGAAATACTGGAGTCCGCTGAACTCGCCATTGATCGCGGCGGATGGGCGCATCACTCATATTCTCCACCGCGTGGAGGACGTTACCGCCTTCGTCCAGTTGCGGGATCAGACTCAGGAGACGGCGTCGCAGGCGAGTGGGAGCGCCGATGCCGGGGCCGGCCGGATGGCAGCGGAAGTGCTCCGCAGCGGTGGAGAACTGAAGGACGCAAACCGGGAGCTGAAGGTGGCGCTGCAACGCATCACCGAGGTCAATGCGCAGCTTGAGAGCGCGGATCGACTCAAGTCCGACCAACTGGACGTCGCGATCTCCGCTGCCGGTCTGGGGTTGTGGATGCTTGACCTCCAGACCAACACGCTGACCAGTTCGGAAAACATGCGGCGAGCGTATGGGTGGCAATCGTCCGAGCCGTTCACCTTTGCTGCCATGCGCATGCGCGTACATCCGGAAGATCTGGCGCGGCGAGACTTCACCGTCGCAGAAGCGATCGAGAAGCGTCAGGATTTCGAGGTGGACTATCGCATCATCTGGCCCGACGGAGACATCAGGTGGATCCAGATGCGCGGTCGCGCCGAATACGACGCGGATGGCGTCGCCACGACCACCGTAGGCGTCAAGATCGATATTACGCAGCGCAAGCGGGCGGAGGAGCGCCAACGTACGCTGATCGCCGAGTTGAACCATCGCGTGAAGAACACGCTGGCGAGCGTTCAGTCGATTGCGCTGCAGACCAGCCTTGCCACTCAGGACCCCGCGGAGTTCACCACCGCCTTCGACGGCCGCATGCGCGCGCTGGCTGGTGCGCATGACCTGCTGACGGCCAACGCGTGGCAGGCGGCGAGCCTGTGGGACGTGGTGACTCGCACGCTGGCGCCCTATCGCGCGCGCGATGGGGCCGATGAGCGCGTGGATTATGCCGGGCCGTTGATGCGCTTCCATCCGGAAGCGGCGGTGACACTGCACATGGCGCTGCACGAGCTGGCCACGAACGCGGTGAAGTATGGCGCGCTGTCAACGCCGGTGGGAACGATATCGGTGACGTGGACGGTAGATCGCGCGACCGATCCGGCGGTGGTTGAGATTGTCTGGCGGGAGCGGGGCGGGCCGCCTGTGGTGGCGCCGACGCGGCGTGGGTTCGGCGCGAACCTGCTGGAGCGCGGGCTGGCGCGGGAGCTGGGCGGCAGCGTGGACATGCGGTTCGAGCCGGAAGGGCTCGTGTGCGTGATGCGCTTTGCGATGTCAGCCAAGCTCGGGCCCGGGTGAAGTGTCGGCGCTCAGTCCTGCAGCAGGGCGAGCACGTCTTCCAGCGACTGGCCAATGTGGACCGTGCGGCTGCGCGTTTCGTCATCGGGCTGGATCAGGTCGGGCACCATGATGGTCATCAGGCCGGCGGCGTGGGCGGAGGCGACGCCTGTGGGGGAGTCCTCGATCGCCAGCACGTCTTGCGGATGATGGCCGAGAATGGTGGAGGCTTTCAGATAGGGCTCGGGGTGCGGCTTGCCGTGGGTCACGTCCTCGCGCGTGACGACGCCGCGAAAGCGTTCCGCGAGATTGTGGGCTACGAAATGCTTGTTGACCCAGCCGGGGCCTGACGAGGTGGCGAGGGCGAAAGGCAGGCGCGCGGCTTCGAGACGATCGAACAATTCCAGTGCGCCGCGTTTCAGCGGGGCGGCCTTGTCGCCGAAGAATTCGCCGACGGTGGCGTAGAAGGCTTCGAGCGGAAACGCCTGGCCGAAATACTCGCGCATCTTCATTTCGCTGTGCTGGCGATGGCGGCCGACAAGCGAGAGGAACTGCTCGTGCGTGAATGGGATGCCGTGGCGATCTGCGGCGGCCATGTAGGCTTCCAGCACCAAGGCTTCCGAGTCGATCAGCGTGCCGTCGAGGTCAAAAACCACGGCTTTTGGCGGCCTTGGCAGGCGCAGGATGGAAGCGGCGGGTTTTGACACGGAATTCATGGGCGGGAGGTGGCGGTTCCGGCTGGCCGGGTCAAGCGGATAGGGGTAGGGAACCTGCGATAGATACATACGGGAGTTCACGCACATGCGGCGTATCGAAGGCTTCATCGGCGGTAAATCGGTCAAGGCGACCTCGGGCCGGGATGGCGATGTGTTCAACCCGAACACCGGCGAAGTTCAGGCCAAGGTGGGCCTAGCGACGACCGGGGATGTGGATGCCGCCGTGCAGGCCGCCGCGAAAGCCCTGCCGGGCTGGGCAGGCACGAACCCGCAGCGCCGGGCGCGCGTGATGTTCGAGTTCAAGCGGCTGGTTGAGGCGAACATGCAGTCCTTGGCCGAGACGCTCTCTTCCGAGCACGGCAAGGTGGTGGCGGACTCGAAGGGCGACATCCAGCGCGGCCTGGAAGTGATCGAGTTTGCGTGCGGCATTCCGCATGCGCTGAAGGGCGAATACACGGAAGGCGCGGGGCCGGGCATCGACGTCTATTCGATGCGCCAGCCGCTGGGCGTCGTGGCGGGCATCACGCCGTTCAACTTCCCGGCGATGATTCCGATGTGGATGTTCGGCGTCGCCATCGCGACGGGCAACACGTTCGTGCTGAAGCCGTCGGAGCGTGACCCGTCCGTGCCGGTGCGGCTGGGTGAGCTGTTCATGGAAGCGGGCGCGGCGGCGGGTCTTGATGTGACGGGCGTGCTGAACGTCGTGCATGGCGACAAGGTGGCGGTGGACGCCATCCTGCATCATCCGGAAGTGAAGGCTGTCAGCTTCGTCGGCTCGTCGGATATCGCGCATTACATCTACCAGGTCGGCGCTGCCAACGGGAAGCGCGTGCAGGCGATGGGCGGAGCGAAGAACCACGGCATCATCATGCCCGACGCCGACATGGACCAGGTGGTGAAGGACCTTTCCGGCGCTGCGTTCGGCTCCGCTGGAGAACGCTGCATGGCGCTGCCGGTTGTCGTGCCGGTCGGCAAGAAGACGGCGGATGAGCTGCGCGAGCGGATGATCGCGGAGATGGAGACGCTGAAAGTTGGCATCTCCACCGATCCGGGCGCGCAGTACGGCCCGGTGGTGAACAAGGCGCATCGCGACAAGATCGCGGGCTATATCCAGACCGGCGTCGATGAAGGCGCGGAGCTGGTGGTCGATGGCCGTGGCTTCAAGCTGCAGGGCTATGAGAACGGCTTCTTCATCGGGCCGTCGCTGTTCGATGGCGTGAAGCCGGGCATGAAGACGTATCACGAGGAAATCTTCGGGCCGGTGCTGCAGATCGTGCGCGCCGAGACGTTCGAGGAAGCCGTCGCGCTGCCGAGCAAGCACCAGTACGGCAACGGCGTTGCGATCTTCACGCGCAATGGCCGCGCGGCGCGCGAGTTCGCGGCGAAGGTGAATGTCGGCATGGTGGGCATCAACGTGCCGATCCCCGTGCCGGTGGCCTATCACACCTTCGGCGGCTGGAAGCGCTCGGCCTTCGGCGACACCAACCAGCACGGCATGGAAGGCCTGAAGTTCTGGACCAAGGTGAAGACCGTCACCGCCCGCTGGCCGGAAGGCGATGTGGGCGACTCGAGCTTCGTCATCCCGACGATGCGGTAGGCGTCGGGTCCGCCGGGCTTTGCGTTTGAGCAGAATGACGTATCCTCGGTGAAAGCCGGGGATGCCTCATGACTGCACTTGCCCAACCCATTTCGCCGCCTGCGTGGACGGCGGACGCCTTGTGCTGGGCGTCCATCGCGCTGGTCGGGATCGTGTGGATCTCTTCGGCGATCTTCGGCGTCTACATCATGGCGCACTATGGCGGGGCCATTCCGGCGAACACGCTGGAGGACTGGAACGTCACGCTGCCGCGGCTCTATGAGGCGGAAACGCCGGGGGCGTCGGGCGGGATCGGGATGCACTTCTTTGCCGGGGCGCTGCTGCTGGTGCTGGGGCCGGTGCAGCTGATCCGGCAGGTGCGGGCGAAGGCGCCGGCGGTGCACCTGTGGATCGGGCGGCTCTATGCGCTGGCGGCTTTTCTCGCGGGCGTGGGCGGGCTCACTTTCATTGCGCTGAAGGGGACTGTGGGCGGCTTGCCGATGACGGTGGGCTTCACGGCGTATGGCGCGCTGATGGTTCTCGCGTCGGTGCAGACGGTACGGCATGCGATGGCGCGGAATTTCGATGTGCACCGCGCGTGGGCTATCCGGTTGTTCGCGCTGGCCATCGGCTCATGGCTCTATCGTATGGGCTATGGCTTCTGGTTCCTGTTCGCGGGCAATGCCGGGCACACGGACGTGTTCAGCGGCGCGTTCGATTACTTCATGGACTTCGCGTTCTTCGTGCTGCCGTTGATCGTGGCCGAGCTGTTCATTCGCGGCCGTCGTAGCGGTGCGACGACAGGCGGACGCGCGCTGGCGATCGCAGGCGTGACAGGCGGCGCGGCCTTCATCGCATTGGCGACGTTCTTCTTCACCATGTACGGCTGGGGGCCTGCGATCGCGGTGCGGTTCGGGGCCGCCTAGCCTCAATCTTGCCGTGTCAGCGTCATCACGGCGTCCAGTCCCGCCCTCCAATTGCCGGTCGGGTCTGGAGGGGGTGGCATGATCTATCTTGCTTTCGTTGTGGCTCGGATCGCCATTTTGGGAGCTGCGATCTGGTTCGCGCGCAGCCGCAATCCCGGCGTGCATGCCGTCGCAATCCTGCTCTTGCTGGCCGATCTTTTCAGCCTTTGGCTGGCGTATAGCTTGGTCCTTGATCCGAGAGCCTACTGGCTTGGAGGGCCAATCCTGATCTGGGTGCTGGGTGGGCCATTCATCCTGGCGGCGGTTCTATTCGAGGCGGCAGCGGTGGCGCCGGTCATTGTGCTGGCGAGTCTGATCTGCGCGGGAGCGGTGGTTTTTTGGTCTGGCGCTTCCTGTGTCGCATTGGCCGAAGACGGTTGTGGACGCTGGTCGCTGCCTTTGCAGGGACTGTTTCGGCGGTGGTGGTGCTCGAGATCGGGATCGAAGCGACGATGCGTGCCGATGCCGGGCGCATTCCCAACAGCTGCGGCCTGCACCGGACCAGCGTGATCGACATGATGCTCAACGGTGGGAGCACTTATGCCCGGGAACGACACGGAGAGTTGCGCGACGGCACCACAAACTATGCGTGGAGCTTCCGCAATGGCGGTTGGATTCCGCAGTACGCGTGCAGCGCGCCCAATTCCGTCGGTTGCTCCTGCCGGGATTGAGGTTAGACAGGTGGCGTTATCTGAAGGAGCGCCCCATGACCCGCATCGCATTCATCGGCCTTGGCAATATGGGCGGCGGGATGGCCGCGCGGCAGGTGGTGGGTGGGCGCTCGGTTGCGGCGTTCGATCTCAGTGAGGCGGCGGTTGCGAAGGTGGTTGGCGCGGGGGCGACTGGCGCGAAGTCGGTGGCCGAAGCGGTGAAGGATGCCGAGGTCGTTATCACCATGCTGCCGGCGGGGCCGCATGTGCGGAAGGTTTATGGCGAGGACATTCTGCCGAATGCGCCGAAGTCGGCGTTGCTGATTGATTGCTCGACGATTGACGTGGATTCGGCGCGCGCGGTGGCGGCGCAGGCCAAGGCGGCGGGATTCCGGTTTGCGGATGCGCCGGTGTCGGGCGGGACGGCGGCGGCGGATGCGGGGACGCTGGCGTTCATGGTGGGCTGCGACGAGCCGCACTTCGCCGATGTGGAAGAGGCGCTGAAGCCGATGGCGCGGGTGGTGATCCGCGCGGGCGATCATGGCGCGGGGCAGGCGGCGAAGATCTGCAACAACATGCTGCTTGGCATTTCGATGCTGGGAACGTGCGAGGCGTTTGCGCTGGCGGAGAAGCTGGGCCTGGCGCCGGATCGCTTCTTCGAGATCGCGTCCAAGTCTTCGGGCCAGTGCTGGTCGCTGAGCACGTATGCGCCGTGGCCGGGCGTGGGACCGCAGACGGCGTCTGATCGCAACTATGAGGGCGGGTTCGCAGCCAACATGATGCTGAAGGACCTGAAGCTGGCGCAGGAAGCCTCGGCGCGTGCGGGCGCGACGACGCCGCTCGGCAACCAGTCGGAGGCGCTCTATGCGCTGTTCGACCGGCTGGGATATGGCGGCAAGGATTTCTCGGGCGTGCTGCAGATGTTGCGCGGCAATCTGGCGGGGCTGAAGTCCTGATCCAGGGCCATCAGGACTGATCTGAAAGACAGGGCCCCGCGCGAAAGCCGGGGCCCTTACTTTTTTGTATTCAGGCATGACCCGTTTTTCCCGGCGAGCCCGCTTACTGCATTGAAGGGGTACTGCATTTCGGATTGCCGGCTGGCGCTCAGAGCGCCGGAGGCTGTGGGCGAAGTGTGTCTCCCTTCTGGAAACGGACGCGAATTCAAGGGGCTGCGCTGGGGACGGGCGCGGTTGCCGAGACGTCCGGGTGGAAAGTGGGAGATCGGAATGGAACAGCAGATACCGCCGCTGGATGGCGCGCCGCCGGCCCCGGCCGCCGCGCAGGTCATCCTGCCCGAGTGGATGACGTATGTGATGTGGGCAGCGGTGGGGTTCGCTGCGCTGTGGCTGGTGGCGACGGTGTTCATCCTGTTGCGGCGCCGGGCGACAAACCTGACGTCGGCCCAGCAAGCCGGCGTGCACAAGGATGCGGCGCCAGATTTCCTGAAGGTCGATCACAAGGCGCGCGACGCCGCCATGCAGCGCGGCGAGGCGTTTGACCGGGAGCTGACCGAGCGGGCCAAGGCGGAAGCTGCAGCTGCTGCGGGCAAGCCGGCCAAGCGCGAGCCGGCGAGCATGGTGAAGACGCTCTCGGGCATCGCCAGCTTCGCCTTCTCGCTGTTCACCCTGCTCGGCGCCATTCTTGGCACGTTCCGTACGATGGATGCCGCCGGCAACCAGTTGTCCAAGATGGACCAGGTGGGCGCCGTTGTGATGCAGCAACCCATCCCCGCGCTGATCTGCCTGTTCGTGATTGGCTACACGATCTTCCTCTGGGTCTCCCAGAAAAAGTGGGCCGACACGCCGAAAGTCTGATCGCCAGCAATTTTTCCGCTTACCTCCTGACGGAGCCACGACCATGAAGACCGAGCAACTTGTTGTCAGCGACCCGCGCCTGCTGGCCGAGTTCGTTGCGCCGGGCGAACTGAAGACCTTCTTCGAGAAGCGCTTCGAGGTTCCGCCGGACCACATTGGCCTGCTGATGCGCAATGGCCAGTTCGTGCAGTCCTACAAGGGCGCGCACTTCTCGATGGGCGGCATCGTCCACCAGATCAAGGGCCTGATCGGCGGGTCGACGTCGATCAGCCTGATGATCGCGGACCTGAAGACGTTCCAGCACTTCTACGATGTGGTGGTGCGCACGAAGGACAAGCTGGACATCACGGGCACGGTCGTTCTCGACCTGCAGATCAATCCGGAGAAGCCGCAGAACATTCTCGGCATGATGCAGCAACGCCGCTCGCTGTCGAAGGAAGATGCGGCGCTGCGGATCAAGAGCCACGCCTGGGAGCGGGTGTTCGAGGCGGCGGTGAGCCGTGTCAACGCCAACGAGGTGCGCGGCAACAAGGGCCTGCAGGACATGATGCAGGCGGACCTGATGAAGGAATGCGAACGCGTTGCGGGCGATCTCGGCCTGATGGTGCGGGCGGCGTCCGTCACCTGGGCGATCAACGAGGTCGAGAAGCAGGAGGCCATCCGGGCCGCTGCCGAGCGCGAAACGTCGCGGTTGGAGTTCGAGTTCACGCGCCTGAAGCGGGACATGGAACGCGAGCATGAGACGACGCTGATCAAGATCGACAATAAGGTCTCGCTCGACAAGCTGGACATCAACAACGAGGACGATCTCAAACGCCTGGTCCTCAACAACGAGATCGAGTTCAACGACGCCCGCGAGACCGGCACCCGCATCGCCGAGATGAAGGTGCTGGCGCACGAGATCGAGATGCTGAAGGTGGAGCGCCTTGGCAAGTTCGAAGGCGAGATCCAGCAGGCGACGCACGATGGCGTCGACCTGAAGGTGATCCACGAGCGCAAGCGCCTTCTGGAGCGCAACACCGAAACGCTGGACCGTGAGCACACGCTGAAGCTGCGTGCGCTGGAGCGGGAATATGACCGCGAGACGCGCACGCTGGATCGCGAAGAGAACCGCGAGACCGCGAAATACGATCGTGACTATGGCCGGGAAACGCGTGGGCTGGATCGCACAGAAACGCGCGATAACAAGCTGCAGGACCAGGACGACGAATGGGAGCGCCGTACGCGCGAGCTCAACATCGCCGCCAAGGAGCGCGACCACGGCCACGAGACGCGCAAGCGGGAAGTCGATGTCGTTGAGAAGGAAGAATACTCGCGCATGGATCGCGAGCGCGAAGCCGACAAGGTTGCGCTTGAGAAGCTGAAAGGCCTCGCTGGCCTTGAAGCTGAACAGGAGCGCGCACGCCTCGAGCGCCGTATCAAGGAAGCCGATGCAACGCACGATCGAGATATGGACGTGCGCAAGCTGGATGCACAGCGCGAGGCCGATCGCCTTGTGCTGGGCGCCAAGATGACGCCGGAACAGATCCTGGCCACCAATGCCGGCCTGTCTCCTGCTGTCGCAAAGGTCCTTGAAGAGCAGGCCAAGGCGCTTGCGACAGACAAGACCGCGCAGATGGACCTGATGCGCCAGATGGTGGAGCAGGCGAACCGCCAGGCTGTTCGTTCCGAAGAACAGGCGCGCGCGATGTTCCAGTCCGGCATGACCGGTGCGGTCGGCGTTGCAGCCGGCGCGGGCGGCAAGGGCGGCGGCAATGGCAACCCGGCGCCGGGCGAAGCCACGGTCGAGTGCCCGAAATGCACGCGCGTGAACCCGGCGAAAGCCAAGTTCTGCATCGGCTGCGGCGAACAACTGCGTCGCTAGGAGACACGGGCAATGGCGGCAGTCGGCAGCACTCCCGGAGGCATCTCACCGTGCTGCTATCAGCATGCGGTGACGGCCGACGCCGTGTTCTGCGGCGAATGCGGGAAGCCGCTGCTGCGCTGCATGGCGTTCCAGGAATGCGGCGGGCTCGTCGGCGATGACGGGTGCTGTTCGGTCTGCGTGAAGCCGCAGCTGTTCCTCGACAAGGACGCTGTGACCGAGGTGAAGACCGGGGGCGTGCTGGTTCTGCCGTTGGTGTTCTACAATGCTTCAGGCGTGGCGCGGCCGTTGTTCATTACGGATCTGTGGGTGCGTGAAGGGGACGGGCCGAGGCGGCGTGTGGAGTTGCCATGGAAGCGTCTGGATGCGGGCGGATCGAACCGCGTCAACATTCAGACCGGCGCGCTGGAGCGGCAAGGCCGGCACGGGATCGAGATCACGTTCGCGGCGGCGACGAACTACTACATGCGGGAAGAGCGCTTTGCGTTCACCTCGCTTCTGGGTCTGGAAGTGGAACAGGGTGGCAGTCTGGTGATCAACCAGACCATCAACACATCCGGAGTGGGGACGGGCGCCGATACGATCTATGCGCCGATCAGGCTGGAGACCACGGGCGATGCCGCAAAGAAGGCGCCCGGCGGCAAGGCCGCGGAGCTGGCGCTGCAGCGGGCCGATGCGTTCGAGGCGTCGAGCGGCGTGCGTGGCTACACCGAGGGGCCGCTGAAGGGCTCTGTAGTGGGGCGCGGCGCGCGGATCGTGTGGAAGGGTTTTGGGGCGGACGGGCCGGCGGCTGGGCCGATCACGACGCAGGATAGCATGCTGGGTCTGGGTCGCGCGAAGACCGTGGCGAACGGTGGCGAGAACCAGGTGCAGCTGCTGGTGACGGATGCGGCGGGCGCGGTCGATGAGCAGCTGAGCCAGGCGATCTCGCGCCGTCATCTGGAGCTGTTCATCCAGAGCGGGCGGCTGAGTGCGCGGGTGACGGGCGCGGCGGGCGCGCTGGTGGGCGAGCACAGGCATGGGGCGGACGATGCGCTGGCCGAGATCGGCCATGGCGATGTCGTGAAGATCCTGCCGAAATATCCCGAGGCGCTGGCGCTGCAGGTGCGCATGCGCGCGGCGCACGGCTTCATCGACGAAATCACGATCACTCGCCTGCCCGCAATTCCTGAAGGGGGCTAAGCCATGAAGTGTCCGAACTGCGGTAGCGCGATCACGGCGGATGCCCGCTTCTGTGGCGACTGCGGCCAGGCCCTGCGCCAGCTGGGCAAGAGCCTTGTCGAGGAAACGAAGCCGGTGACGGCGGCCTCTTCGCCGGGGCCGGACCTGTCGGGGCTTCGCACCATCGACGACATGGATACGAAATCGCCGCGTGCAGATTCCACGCGCGTGCTGAAGCCGGGCGATGTGTTTGCCGGGCGCTATGAAGTTTCCAGCGTGATCGGCGAAGGCGGGATGGGCGTCGTCTATCGCGCGATGGACAAGCTGACGCAGAAAGAGATCGCGCTGAAGCTGATCCGCGCGGACCGGCTGGCGGGCAAGGACGCGGTGCAGCGCCTGATCCGCGAGGGCGTGACGTCGCGCGACATCCGGCATCCGAACGTTGTCGCGGTTTATGACGTGGGCGAGGCTGATGGCCAGCCTTACATGTCGATGGAGTATCTTGGCGGGCAGAGCCTGCGCGCGTGGACGCGGCAGCGGCTGCAGACCAACACGGATTGCTCGATGCTGACGGCGGCGAACATTGTCGCCGAGATTCTTTCGGGTCTGGATGCTGCGCACAAGGCCGGCGTGGTTCACCGCGATCTCAAGCCCGAGAACGTGATGCTGATGGGCGAGCCGGGCGACAAGGGCGTGTCGCTGAAGATCCTCGACTTTGGTGTGGCGCGTGCGGCGGGTGGCGGAGACACGGGCGCGACGAGCCTTGGCACGCGCGGCTACATGGCGCCGGAGCAGATCACGGCGCCGGATGCGGCGCAGCCTTCGGCCGATCTCTATTCGCTGTCGGTGATGTTCTACGAGTTGCTGGTCGGCGTGCTGCCGCAGGGCCACTGGCAACCGCCGAGCGGCGGACGCAGCGATGTGCCGGCGGCGGTGGACCGGCTGATCGAGAAGGGCTTGTCGAACGCGCCGCGCGTACGTCCGCAGAGCGTGGCCGAGTATGGCAAGGCGCTGGCTGAGGCGATGAATGCGGCGCAGTCGAACAACACATTCGCGCCATGGCTGCAGAAGCTGCAGGACAGCGGGTTCAAGCCGATCGTCGACCAGCTGCAGCAGACGGCGCAGAAGCTGACCAACACGACGGGGCCTGCCTTCACCGTTGCGCCGCCGCCGACGCAGCCTGGCGTGATCAGCGGCAAGGGCTGGGGCCAGCAGTGGCAGTGGATCAAGGACGGGTTCACGAAGAACTTCATCAACGGCAAGGGTCGCGCCTCGCGGATGGAATACTGGTGCATCGCGGTCGTTGTGGTGATCGCGAGCTTCATCGGATTCTCGATCGACTATGAGAGCCTATCCTCGTACGCGCAGAGCGGCATGATGTCGGTTGATCCGTATGCGAGCCCGGATGCGCAGGTGTCCCAGCTGATCAGCACAGGCCAGTGGTTTCCGACGGGAACGGTTCTGGCGCTTGTGCTGTGCGCGCCGCCGGCCATCTCTGTGACGAGCCGCCGCCTGCACGACATGAATATCACGGGCTGGGCGGCGCTCGCGACGCTGATCCCGACGATTGGCCAGCTTGCCAGCATCGGGATCGGGCTGCCGGGCGGGACGGCGGGCGACAACAAGTACGGGCCCAATCCGCTGGGTGTGAAGGCTTGAGATGAGGCGCACCGGCGGCGCTTCACGCCGGGATTGAACAGGTGGGGACGTGCATGCGTGGGATCAAGGGCAAGGACGGTTCGGTCAATTGCGGCGTGATGCGCAGCGCGACGCGCTCGCCGGCGCCGCGGCTGAAATTCGGCGCGGTGACGTTTGAGCGGAAGACGGACCTCTCGCGGTTCTGTTCGCCGGTGCGCGACCAGGGCAAGATCGGCTCGTGCACGGCGCAGTCGCTGGTGGGCGGGCTTGAGCTCCTGATGATCAAGGGCGGTGAGCCGCTGGTGCCGCTTTCGCCGGCCTTCCTGTTCTTCAACGCGCGCAAGATGTCTGACACTGAAGACCAGGTGATGGGCACGTTTACCGCGCATGCCAATGCTGCAGTGATGGCGTTCGGCGTGTGTCCGGAAGAGTTCTGGCCGTACCTGCCGGAGAAGGCGGATCACGTGAAACGACCGCCCGACACCGCCTATCGTCAGGCGTCGGCTTTCGAAGCGGTGCAGTATGCGCGACTGGCTTCGACAGATGAAGTGAAAGCGACGCTGACGAGCGGCCTGCCCGTGATGTTCGGATCGGACATCGGCATGGCGTACTATCGCGCAGCCGAGCGGTCGGGCCGCATGCCGGAGTTGGGCGGCGCGGCGAGTGGCGAGCCCTGTTCGCATGCGATGCTGATCGTCGGCTATGACGAGGACGACAAGTCGTGGCTGGTGAAGAACAGCTGGGGCAAGGACTGGGGCGACAAGGGCTTTGTGCGCATTCCCTATAGCCTCTTCGACAAGCACGTCTGGGACGACGACCTGTGGGTCGTCGGCGCGCTGGAGCGCGATGGGCCTGCGAAGCTTGTCGGCGAGACGGCGAGCGAGGCGGTGGCCTATGTGCAGAATAATGGCGCGAGCGAAATGCGCGAGGCGCTGAAGAAGCTGGGCGAGGAGATTCGCACCGAGCTCGAGAAGACGGTCGCTGATGCGAAGACGTCGATCCGCGACCGGCTGCGGGCGCAGGAGAACAAGATGGAGGCCAACCGCAAGAAGGATGGCGGCGGCTGAGACGGACGGGCCGAAACGTTGCAGAGCGTGTCATTAGCAAGCGTCACAAGCGTTTCCAGAAAGTCCCGTTTTGTTAACCGTTGGTTCATCCCTGCGTGTTTAATTGATACCTGAGCGACGGGCACTCCGCTTCTCCTGCCGAGCCCGCCGCGAAGACAAGTAAGCGACGTCCCCCCTCCCGCTTTCTTGTCACGCTTAGGCCGCACCTGTTCCCCCACAGGTGCGGCCACTGCGTTTCAGGGGCCAGCTTCTGCGGACGAGTTCAGCGCTTCGGGCGCAGGTATTGCCAGCCCGTCCAGGCGGAGAGGGCGGCGGTGATGACGAGCAGCGCGAGCCAAATTGATCCCCATTCACGGAAGAAGCGCATGAACATGAGGCTGTCTTCGCTGTCTGAGCTCAACGCCTGCCAGACGTAGTTCTCGATCCCGGCCAAGACAAGAAATGCTCCGATCACGAACAGTTCGAGAGCAGTTTTTATCTTTGCCAGCGAAGAAACGCGCGCACCTTCACCATCAGGTGCGGCCAATCTAGTCCACGTCATGATCACGTCGCGGACTACAATGACAGCGGCGGCAAGTGTCGCGATGGATACGTAGATACCGCTTGAACTTCGCTCATTCCAGAAAGCCAAAACGATTGCGATCAGCGGAAGGCCGACGAGTGCCTTGTCGGCGATGGGATCAATCAGGCGGCCAAATTTTGAGTGGGCATTGAATGCTCTTGCTATCATGCCATCGAATAGATCGGTAAGCGCGGCGACGATGAACAAGATCACTGCAAGCGCGTAACTGGTGTCCTGGAGATTATAGTAGCTCTGCGGCAGTATTTCCCCGAATCCGCGGATGTCTCCGCCCACCCAAGCGAACCACGCGATCACCGGCGCGAGCACGAGGCGCAGGAGCGTGAGTGCGTTGGGCACGTGCTTCATCAAGGCGGGCAACTCCGGTGGGCGGGGCCTTGTTAGCGGCAAAGGGGCGGGATGGGCAGGGGCGGAAACAGCCCGATAGGACAGTGGAAAATCGGTCGCGGGGCATCAGGCGAAGGTCGGGCTTGCGAGTCGTTATAGTATATCATAACGTTATATTATAACACGAGGTCCTCCCCCTATGCGTCACGCCAGCCGCTTTGCCCTTCGTCTTGCCAGCAGCGCCGCTGTGCTGGCGTTTGCCGCGCCCGCTTTTGCCCAGGAGGGGCCGCAGGCTGCGCCGCCGGAGGACGACGGCAATGTGGTGGTGATCACCGGCGTCGGACCTGCGCGGTCGTCCGACGAGATGATCGCGTCCACCACCGTGCTGAGCGAGGACGCGCTGGTCGAGCGGTTGTCCGGCGGGCTGGGCGATACGCTGGCGGGGCTGCCCGGCATTTCCACCACCGCGTTCGGACCGGGCGCGAGCAGGCCGATCATACGTGGGCTCGGCGCCGGGCGCGTGCAAGTGCTGACCAACGGGATCGGCGTGGTGGATGCGTCTGCTGCTAGCCCGGACCATGCGGTGACGGGCGATCCGCTGGGCGCGGAGCGGATCGAGATCCTGCGCGGGCCAGCGTCTCTTGCTTACGGCGGCGGCGCGACGGGCGGCGTGGTCAATGTGATCGACGGGCTGATCGTGGAGACAAAGCCGGACGTGAATTTTTCCGGCTCGCTCTATGGCGGGCTGACCAGCGCGGATGAAGGCAAGCAGGCGGCGGGCCGAGTCACGGGCATGTGGGGCGATTTCGTTGGCGTGCTGAACGGGTCGTGGGCGGAGTCCAGGGATGTCGACATTCCGGGCTTTGCGCTGTCGCGGGATGCGCGCGAGCGGGCGATCCTTGATGGCGTCGATCCGGCGACGTTTGCGAACGGCACGCTGCCGAACTCGGCTGTCGAGACGCAATCGATCAGCGCGGGGCTGAGCTGGGTTGGCGATAATGTCTTCCTTGGCGGCGCGGTGCGGAGGCTGGACGATCGCTATGGCACGGTGGCGGAGCCGACCGTGTTCATCGCGATGGAGCAGACACGGTATGATCTGCGCGGTGGGATCAGGTTCGACGATGGCGTCCTGACGTCGATCGTCGCGTCTGGCGCGAAGGTTGGTTACGCGCATACGGAATTCGAAGGGCCGGGCGAGCCGGGGACGCGGTTCACAAATGATGGTTGGGAAGCGCGGATCGAGGCGCAGCATGCGGCGTTTGCGGGCATTGAGGGCAGCTTTGGGCTGCAGTCTTCCAGCCGCGATTTTGCGGCGATTGGCGATGAGTCCACGATCTCGCCGACGCAGACGGACCAGACCGGCGTGTTCATCTACGAGACGCTGGACCGGGGCAATTGGGGCGTTGAGGGCGGGCTGCGGTACGATCAGGTGGATGTCGATAATATCGTGGGCGGCAAGCGGTCGTTCGCGCCGTGGAATGCATCGTTCGGCGGACACCTGCATGTGGGCGATCATGTGTTTCTTGGCGCGTCGGTCGCGGCCACGGAGCGGGCGCCGACGGATCTCGAGCTGTTCGTCAATGGTCCGCACCTGGCGACGGGACAGTTCATCGTGGGCGATGCGAGCCTGCAGATGGAGGCTGGCGTCAACCATGAGCTGACGGTGCGGTGGGAGGATGATGCATTCAACGTGTCGGGCTCGCTCTATCGCTTCGACTTCGACCGGTTTGTGTACCTGCAGGACACGGGTCTGGTGGAGCCGGGCGACGAGGAGGACCTGCCGATCTTCGACTATGTGCAGGCGGGCGCGACCTTCACGGGGTTTGAAGTGCAGGCAGATACGAAGCTGGGGAATGTGTGGGGCGTGGACTGGAAGGCGGATGCCTCGGCGGGTTTCGTGCGGGCGAAGCTGAAGGCGGGCGGCAACCTGCCGTTGATCCCGCCGCTGACGGTGCATGCCGGGCTCGCGGGCGAGATGAATGGCGTGACCGGGCGCATCGGTGTGCAGTATGCGGCGGAGCAGGATGATGTCGCGAGCTTCGAGACGCGGACCGGGAGCTATACGACTGTAGATGCGCGGCTGGGCTTTGACATTGCCGGCGGGGTTCACCTGATACTTGAAGGCAGGAACCTGACGGATGAGGAGGTGCGGCTGCATACGTCTCCGCTGAAAGACATCGCGCCGATGGCGGGGCGGAATTTCCGTGTGGCTGTGCAGGCGGATTTCTAGGGGCGTGCAGGGGCGTTCTCGCTGGCGTAGCTAGCGAGGCAGTGGGGAGTGGGGAATAAGCAGTAGGGTTTGCGGGCGGTCCGCGGGCGCTGAACGCGAGACCCCCTCCGTCATGCGCGTGAAGAACG
>JAOATF010000171.1 GCA_030158285.1 Hyphomonadaceae bacterium | reverse complement strand
TTGCGCAGCTGCACCGCCGCCCAGACCTTGCGGTCAAACAGCAGCAGGAATGCGATGCACACCAGCATCACCACAACGATGCCGAGGATCTGCAGCACGGCGAGGCCTATACCGCCCCAGACACCGCCGCCCCAGGTAAAGAGGTTCTGCATCGCGCCCTCCTATTCCGCGGCCACGGCGTGGGTCACGCCGGCAGCCAGCTCGGCGCATTCCGCCATGGTGCGCGAGGCGCGCGCGATCGGGTTCGTCAGGTGGAACTGCTTCACCGCAGAGGTGAACGCGGCCGACTGCATGGCGCCCGCCACGCCATACGGCGGCGCAACGCTTCCGCCATGGCGGCCCGGCGCGAAGTCGTGGCCGAGGAAGGACGGGTGATCCTTCGCCAGCTTCTCGCGCACTTGCACGAGGCTGTCATACGGCAGCGTCTTGCCGGCATAGGCCGACAGCGCGCGAATGATCGCCCAGTCTTCACGCGCCTCGCCCTTCGGCGTCACGGCGCGCTGCGTGCGCTGCACGCGGCCCTCGGTGTTGACGTAGGTGCCCGATTTCTCGGTGTAGGCCGCCGCCGGCAGGATCACGTCCGCGCGGTGCGCGCCGTTATCGCCATGGCTGCCGATATAGATGACTTTCGCCGAGCCGAACTTCGAGGTGTCGATCTCGTCCGCGCCGAGCAGGATCACCGTCTTGATCTCGCCCGCAGCTGCGCCCGCGACGATGCCCGCCACGTCCTTGCCGCCCGCCTGCGGCAGGAAGCCGAGGTCGAGACCACCCACGCGCGCCGCAGCCGTGTGCAGCACGTTGAAGCCGTTCCAGTCGTCCTTGAACGCGCCAACATTCGCCGCCAGCGCCGACACGGCATTGAGCACAGCCGCGCCATCGCCACGCGCGAGCGCACCCTGCCCCACGATCACCAGCGGCCGCTTGGCCTTGCTCAGCTCGTCGAACACCGGATGCCCGGCCTTCAGCTCGCCCAGCGAGTCCGGACCCGCGCCGACATATTTGTAGTCGAACGTCAGGTCGACGCGCTCGCCGACCAGCGCCACCGGAACCATCCGCAGCCACGCCTTGCGCAGGCGCGCGTTCATCACGGCCGCTTCCTTGCGCGGGTTCACGCCGATGAGGAGGATCGCATCCGCCTCATCGATGCCCATGATGGTCGAGTTGAACAGATAGCTCTCGCGCGGCAGCTTGGAGCCGTCCGCCGCCAGGCCCAGCTTCGCGCCATCCTGCCGGCAGTCGATCGATTTGACGCCCAGCGACAGGGCGAGGTCCATCACCGCCTTCATGCCTTCAGCGTCAGCAAGATCGCCCGCAATCACGCCGATCTGCTCGCCCGCAACTTTCAACGCCGCAGCCGCAGCCTTCAGCGCCTCATCCCACGACGCCGCCTTCAGCGCGCCAGTCTCGCGCACATACGGCTTGTCGAGGCGCTGGCGGCCAAGACCGTCCCACACGAAGCGCGTCTTGTCGGAGATCCACTCTTCGTTGATCTCTTCGTTCACGCGCGGAAGGATGCGCATCACGGTCGGCCCACGCGCGTCCACGCGAATGGCGGCGCCCATGGCGTCCATCACGTCGATGCTCTCGGTCTTGCGCAGCTCCCACGGACGCGCGTTGAACGCGTACGGCTTGGAGGTCAGCGCGCCCACCGGGCACAGGTCGATCACGTTGCCGGAGAGTTCCGACGTCAGCGACTTCTCGAGATACGTCGTGATCTCGGCGTCCTCGCCACGGTTGGCGAGGCCGATCTCGTCCACGCCCGCAACCTCGGCTGCGAAGCGCACGCAACGGGTGCACTGGATGCAGCGGGTCATGATCGTCTTGACCAGCGGGCCCATGTTCTTGTCGTCGACCGCGCGCTTGTTCTCGGTGTAGCGCGTCGCGGCGCGGCCATAGCCCATCGCCTGGTCCTGCAGGTCGCACTCGCCGCCCTGGTCGCAGATCGGGCAATC
>JAOATF010000170.1 GCA_030158285.1 Hyphomonadaceae bacterium | reverse complement strand
ATGCCGGGCCTCATCAACCTCGACTTCGCCGACGTGCGCACCGTGATGGCGGGCATGGGCTCGGCCATGATGGGCGAGGGCGAAGGCGAGGGCGAGAACCGCGCGCTGAAAGCCGCCCAGGCCGCGATTGCCAACCCGCTGCTGGACGATGTGTCGATGAAGGGCGCCAAGGGCGTGCTCATCAACATCACCGGCGGCTATGACATGACGCTGTTCGAAGTCGACGAGGCCGCCAACGAAGTGCGCCGCGAAGTCGATGTCGATGCGCACATCATCCTCGGCTCGACGTTCGACGAGAAGATGAACGGCAAGATCCGCGTGTCGGTGGTCGCTGCCGGTTTGCAGCAGGGTGTGCAACGCGTGGCGCCGCAACCGGTGCGTGAACTGCAGGCCGGTCTCAACACCGCCATCCTCAACGCGCCCTCACCGGCCGCCGAACTTGGCATCATGGCGCAGCTTCAGCCGCAGCCGCATGCGCCGAACCAGTCGCTGTCGCAGCCCTTCGGCATGACGCCGCCGCCGCAGAAGGCCGTGATCGTGACGCCGCCTGTGTCGCAAGCGCACCTCGGCGTGCCGCCGTCGGAATTCCGTCCGGCCGCGCCGGTGATCCGCCCGCGTCCTGTCGCCCCGATGCCGGAGCCTGAAGTGGACCACGATATCTTCGCCGCCGAGCCGCAGCAGCATCATCAGCCGGCCGCGCCTGCGCCGCAACCGGCCCAGGAGCCGGCGAAGGATCGCTCGTTCGCGTCGCTGTTCGGCTGGAAGAGCAAGCCCGCCGAGGATCAGCCCGCGCCGGTCGCCCGTCCTGTGGCGGACGATGAAGGTTTTGATGACGACCTCGAAATCCCGGCCTTCCTGCGCCGCTCGGGGAATGCGTAGGCTCTAGCCTAGCCTTCAAACACATCACCCCAGTCGCGCCTGCGCGCCTGCTTGAACACGCCGCCTTCGCGGCGGGTGATGAGGCGGTGTGTGGCTGCGCCGTCGGGCTGGCAGAGTTTCAGGCGGACACGGCCAGTGGCGCTTTCGGGTGGGGCGAGGATGCGTGAGGCGTGTTGCGGCGCGGGCGTGCGGGCGGCGGCGAGGTAGATGAACTTCTCGTCTTCCCACGGCACGTCGGCTTCCTTTGCGAGGCGGTGGATGCGCGAGCGCGCGACGCGGGCGGAAAAGTGACACCAGTCAGGCGTCGTGATCGGGCAGGCCTGCGCGTGCGGGCATGGTGCGAGGATGTGTGCGCCCTCAGCGATCAGTTGCGCGCGGGCGGTGAGGATGCGCTGCCAGCCTGTCGTTGTGCCGGGTTCGACGATCAGCAGCACGTGGCGCGTGAACGACCAGAGGCGGTCAACGAGCGTGTCGCGATCCTTCGGGGCGAGCTCGTCGAGGACGTAGGCAAGCGTGACGAGATCGTGCTGCGTGTCGGCAAGGTCGGTGCGGAGATCGCCGGCGCGCCAGACGGTGCGGGTGATGGGCGGCGTGGCGGCGAGTTTTTCTCCGACAGTGCGGATTGGGGCGCTGGCTTCAAAAAGCGTTGCGGCTTCGAGCGTTGGCCAGAGATCGGCAGCGGCCCACATGGCCGTGCCGGGACCGGCGCCGACATCGAGCAGGGAGCGGGGCGCGAAATCCGGCTGCTGCTGGCTGAGCGCGGTGAGGCTGGCGTGGATCGCGGCGTAGGTCGCCGGCATGCGCGTGGCGATGTAGGCGAGGGCGAGCTTTGCGTCCGACAGGTGCAGGCGCCCGTCGCGCACTTCCTGCCGGTAGCGGCCGGAGAGGGCGGACGCGGCGGTCGTCAGCTCGGCGAGCGGCACGCCGGTGAGAGCGGCATCAATGGCCTGGCGGAGAGCGAGGGGCAGTTCCATGGGCGGGTGCTAGAGCGAGATGGCCGGGAAGGGAAGCGGGCATGCGGGGGCGTTCTCGCTGGCGTGGCCGGCGAGGCAGTGGGGAATAGGCAGTCGGGAATAGGGTTTGCGGGCGGGGCACGAGCTTGCGCGTTGAGCGCAGG
>JAOATF010000169.1 GCA_030158285.1 Hyphomonadaceae bacterium | reverse complement strand
TTGGCGCGGCGCACCAGCAATGGGCGGCGCTGTCGGAGAAGTTCAAGGACTACATTTCCGTTCCGAAGCCCAACGGCTATCGCTCGATCCACACGACTTTCCTCGGACCGGGCAATCGTCGCGTCGAGCTGCAGATCCGCACGAAAGATATGGATGCAGTGGCCGAGCGCGGCGTGGCGGCGCACTGGAGCTACAAGAATTCGCAATACGGGTTCGACGCTGAAGCCGCGCGTGAAGCTGGCCTCGATCCGGAAGCCGAACTCACCGAATTCGCGGACATGCTGAAACATGGCGGCAGCCCAGAGGAATTCCTCGAGCACGCCAAGCTGCAGATGTATCGCGACAGCGTGTTCGTGTTCACGCCGAAGGGGCAGCTCGTGCGCTTGCCGGCCGGCGCGACGCCGCTCGACTTTGCCTATGCCGTCCACACCGAGATCGGCGACACGACCATCGGCGCGCGCATCAACGGGCAGGAGCGCCCGCTGCGCACCAAGCTGGAGAATGGCGACACGGTGGAAGTGCTGCGCGGCACGCGTCCTGCCGCCCAGCCGCATTGGGAAAGCCTTGCCGTTACGGGCCGCGCCCGTTCCGCCATTCGTCGCCTGACGCGCGTTGCCGAACGTGGCGAGTTCGTCGCCATCGGCGAGCGCCTGATCGAGCATGCGCTGCGCCGCATCGGCCTCGATCCGGAAGAAGTCGATCGCAACGAGATGACCGAGCGCACGGACTTCGAGAAGTTCGAGGCGCTGGCCGAGGCTGTTGGCCGGGGCCGCCTGTCGACGGGTGACATGCTGGAGAAGGCCTTCCCCGGTCTCGACGATCCGGGCCGCCAGGCCAAGACCGCGCCGGATGCGGACAGCCCCAGCCTGGTCGCTGGCGAGGAGATGACGGCAGGCGTCACCATGCATCTCGCCGAATGCTGCTCGCCACTGCCGGGCGATCGCATTGTCGGCGTGCTGATCCCCGAGCGGGGCATCGAGGTGCACGTGATCGATTGCGCGCGGCTTGCCGACTACGAGAACCAGTCGGACAGCTGGCTCGACTTGCGCTGGAAGCCGAAGGGCGAGACCGAGGCGCTGGCTGTGGGCCGCATCCACGTCACCACCGCCAACCGCCGCGGCGCGCTCGCCCTGCTGGCCAAGACGGTGTCGGATGCGCAGGGCAACATCATCAACGTCAAGACACTGAAGCGCTCGCCTGATTTCTTCGATTTCGAATTCGACATCGAGGTCGAAGACAACAAACGCCTTACCCAGATCGTCGCTGCCTTGAGGGCGCTGGCGGTCGTGGACTCGGCGGAACGCGTAAAAGGGTAAAACATGATCCGGATGATCCTCGCAGCCGCCGCGCTGATGCTGGCCGCTTGCGCCCAACCCGCCGCAACGCCCGCCGCCGAAGCGCCGGCGGCCACGAAGGTCGACTGGCAGGCCGCCCAGAACGCCGACCAGTGTGGTGCCATCGGCGGCCAGTGGCGTCCGATCTGCATGCTGGGCCAGCCGGCCTGCGTCGTGCCCTACAAGGACGCGGGCAAGAGCTGTTCCGACAGCTTGGAATGTTCCGGCAGGTGCGTCACCGGAGACGCCGGCACGAAGCCGGAAACTGCCACGCGCGGCGTCTGCACCGCCAACAGCAACCCCTGCGGTTGCTTCCAGCTCGTCGAGAAGGGCAAGGCAGGCTACGCGATGTGCGCGGACTAGCGGTTGAGCGCAGGCCACGGAGGCGTTAGAGCGACCCCATGAACACCCAAGATGTCCTCGACGAATTCAAGAAGGTTGGCGCCCTGCTGGAGGGGCACTTCATCCTGTCCTCCGGGCGGCGCAGCCCTGTCTTCCTGCAGAAGGCGCTGGTCTTCTCCCACCCGCCGACCACCGAGAAGCTGTGCAGCGCCCTCGCGCGCAAGCTGGAAGCAGCGTTCGGCAAGATCGACGTCGTGGTCGGCCCCGCCGTTGGCGGACTGATCCCCGGCTATGAAACGGCGCGCGCCCTCGGCTGCCGCTCGATCTACACCGAGCGGGAAGGCGGCGTGATGAGCTTGCGCCGCGGCTTCACGGTCGAGCCGTCGGATCGCGTCATCATCGTGGAAGACATCGTCACCACAGGCATCTCGATGCGCGAGACGCTGGAGGCGATGAAGGCCGCCGGCGCCAACGTGATCGGCGCGGCGTGCGTGGTTGATCGCGCCAACGGCAAGGCGGATGTCGGCGGGCTGAAGCTCGTCTCGCTCGCCGCTGTCGATTTCCCGGACTACGACGCCAACGCCCTGCCGCCCGAACTGGCGGCCATCCCGGCGATCAAGCCGGGCAGCCGGGGATTGAAATGACGCTTGCGCGTGCCCGCCTCGGCGTGAACATTGATCACGTCGCCACCATCCGCAACGCTCGCGGCGGCGCGCATCCTGATCCGGCCCGCGCTGCAGCCGCCGCGCAGGCCGCCGGCGCCGATGGCATCACCATCCACCTGCGCGAGGACCGTCGCCACATCCGCGACGCCGACCTTGCCGCCGTACGCAACGCCGTGAAGCTGCCGATCAATCTCGAAATGGCGACGACCGAAGAGATGCTCGCCATCGCGCTCGACTTCGCGCCCCACGCCGCCTGCCTCGTGCCGGAGCGGCGCGAGGAACGGACGACCGAAGGCGGGCTCGATGTCGCGCGTCTGCATGACCAGGTCGCCCCCATCGTCGCCAAGCTGCGCGACAAGGGTATCCGCGTCTCGCTGTTCATCGAGCCCAGCAAAGTCCAGATCGCCGTCGCCTCGGCGATGGGCGCCCCCGTGATCGAGATGCACACCGGCAAGTATGTCGAGCTGGTGTTTGCAGGCGACAAGGCCGCCGCCGCCGAGGAGTTGAAACGCCTGCAGGAAGCCGCCGCCTACGGCCATGAGCGCGGGATCGAGATCCACGCCGGCCACGGCCTCACCTACGACACCGTCCATCCCGTCGCCGCCATTCCGGAAGTGCGCGAGCTGAACATCGGCCACTTCATCATGGGCGAGGCGCTGTTCATTGGCCTCGACGCCGCCGTGAAGCGCATGCGCCACGAGATAGACATCGCGCGAGGGCTCGCATGAGCGACAGCGTTTACATGGGGTTGCTGGAGACTTTGTGCGAGGAGCTTGTTGGGCAATCGCAGGACCCCGCTCTGTGGTCTCAAGATGATTTCAATCGCGGCAGGCTGTCGATGTTGCATCAAATCATGTTGGCGCTGGACAGTGATGTGAAGGCGCTCGGCGTCGATAGGTCGAAAATTGCACTGGACCAATTCGATGTAGGTGAATGGTTCCGGTTGGGTCCGGAATATATCTGGTCGGCACGCGCATGATCATCGGCATCGGCATCGACATGTGCGACATCCGGCGGATCGAGAAATCGCTGGCGGAGTTCGGCGACCGCTTCACGCAGCGCGTCTTCACCGAGATCGAACGCAAGACGGCCGACCGCCGCAAACAACGCGCGCCGACCTATGCCAAGCGCTTCGCCGCGAAAGAGGCCTGCGCCAAGGCGCTCGGCACCGGCGTGCCCAGGCGCGGCGTCCACTGGCAGCATATGGGCGTCATCAACCTGCCCACCGGAAAGCCGACCTTCGCGCTCATCGGCGGCGCGGCCGAGCGCCTGGCGAAGCTCACGCCGCCGGGCATGACCTGTTTCGTTCACCTCACCATCACTGACGAATATCCCTATGCGCAGGCGCAGGTGATCATCGAGGCGTTGCCGACGCCGGCGGCGTCATCGTGACCCGCCCGAACTCCAGCCACACCGGAAAGCGCCGCAAGAATCGCGCCCGCGCCGAAGGGCCGCCCGCGCTGCCGCCCGAACAGCGCGAAGCGCTTGAGGCGTCGCTCGACTACCGCTTCAAGGACGCGACCTTCCTCGACCGCGCGATGACGCATCGCAGCGCTGCACAGGGCCATGCTGCCGAGTGGAGCAATGAGCGGCTGGAATTCCTCGGCGACCGCATCCTCGCCCTCGTCATGGTCGAGACGCTGCTCGAACGTTTCCCGAAACTGCGCGAGGGCGAGCTTGCCCCGCGTCTCAACGCCATGGTCAGCCGCGAAACCTGCGCCGTCATCGGCGCTTCTCTGGGCCTCGGCCAATACCTGATCGTCGACCGCTCCGAGCGCGCCACGGGTGGGCCGGAGAAACCCTCGCTGTTGGCCAACGCCATCGAGGCGGTGATCGGCGCCATCTATCTCGATGGCGGGCTGGAGAAGTCGCGGCGATTCATCCTGCGCGTCTGGAAGAAACTGCTGCACGCCAGCCCCGAACTTGGCCGCGATCCGAAGTCCGCGTTGCAGGAATGGGCGCAGGGCGGCGGCCATCCGGCGCCGGTCTATCGCCCTGTCTCGCGCGAGGGACCAGACCACGCCCCCGTCTTTACCGTCTCCGTGAACGTGCCCGGCCACGAGCCCGTTCCCGGCGTCGGCAGTTCAAAACAGCTGGCCGAGCGCGAAGCCGCGCGCGCCATGCTGGCCGTTATCGGAGTAGACGCATGACCGAAGCCACACGCGCCGGCTTTGCCGCCATCATCGGCGCCCCCAATGCGGGCAAGTCCACGCTGGTCAACCGGCTGGTGGGGTCGAAAGTCTCCATCGTCACGCATAAAGTGCAGACGACGCGCTTTCCCATTCGCGGCGTGATGATGCGCAACGACTCGCAGGTCGTCCTCGTCGACACGCCCGGCATCTTCTCGCCCAAGCGCCGGCTCGACCGCGCCATGGTGAAGTCCGCCTGGGAAGGCGCGGGCGATGCCGACGCCGTCGTCCACCTCATCGACGCGCGCCACTGGACCGGCGCGGGCGCCGAGTTCATTCCGGCTGGCGAATACGAAGGCCCGGACGAAGACGAGGCCATCATCGCGCGCCTGAAGGAGCTGGGCGTCAAGGCGATCCTCGCGCTCAACAAGATCGACCTGGTCGAACGCCCCGCGCTGCTCGCCGCCGCCAAGACGCTGTTCGACACCGGGGTCTATTCGGACGCGGTGATGATCTCCGGCCTCAATGGCGATGGCGTGGACCAGCTGTCGGACATGCTGGCCGCCCGCATGCCGGAAGGGCCGTATCTCTTCCCCGAAGATCAATCGGCCGACATGCCCGTCCGCCTGCTCGCAGCAGAGGTCACGCGCGAGAAGCTGATGCTCCGCCTGCACCAGGAAATCCCCTACCAGCTCACCGTCGAGACGGAGACGTGGGAAACCCATAACGATGGCTCGGTGAAGGTGGAGCAGCTGATCCACGTCTCGCGCGATGGCCACAAGTCCATCGTGCTGGGCAAGGGCGGCCAGACCATCAAGGAAATCGGCATGGCCGCCCGCAAGGAGCTGCAGGACATTCTCGGCAAGCCGGTTCACCTGTTCCTGCGCGTGAAGGTCTCCGAGCGCTGGCAGGACAATCGCGAGCGGTACAGCGCCATCGGCCTCGATTTCGACGTCTAGGCGAGCCCTAACGCGGGGTTTACGCGCGGCCTCGGATTTCAGGGTTCCCGCAAAGCAGGTTTTCGGGTTCATCGCTTACACTTCCTCTGTCTGCCGTTCAGGGGAAGTCCATGCAGCGCAATGCCGGCGCGACCAGTGTCACCCAGCTCCGCGCCAGCCTGCGTACGCAGTCGGGCAGGGCCGACACGGACTCCAAGAACCCCAAGCCGCCGAAGGAACGCAAGTCGCGGCGTGGAGAATCCGACGAAGAGCGCATGGTGAAAGCCGAGAAGGCCGCCATGGCGCAGCACACGACGTCGCTGCTCAAGAGCGGTAATTCGAACAAGCCCTACCTGCGTCCCGCCGAACGCGCCCAGCGCGCCGAGGAGCGCAAGGGCGGCCTCTTCTGGCAGCTCATGCTGGTGTTCATCCTGGTCGGCGGCGTGGCCTACGCGCTCGACCCGACCATCGTGCCAGCCGAATGGACGGACAAGGCGCACGGCTTCATCAGCCAGTACGTCAAGATCTAGTCGGTGGCCGTGGCGAACTCCCGCAAGGGCGATGTCATGCGGATGCTGCGCGACCTGCGCGGCGGGGCCGGCCTGCTTGTGCTGGGCGTGGCGCTCGGCGGCGGCGGGTTCCTGCTGGTCGACAGTTTTCACAAGCCCACGTCCGTAGCGGACACCGTCCATTACACGACCTGTCGCGATGCCTTGCTTGACGGGCGCACCAACATCGCGCGTGGCGAGCCTGGCTATCGTGCGGCGCTCGACGCGGATGGCGACGGCCTCGCCTGCGAGCCGTTCCTGCGGCGCTAGTCGGCTCTCAATCACAAAAGAAAAGGGCGGCCCGCAAAGGCCGCCCCGTTCCGAAGTGGGGGCGCAGCCGAAGCTGCGCCTCCGGTTTGCTAGAACTCGTACCCGAAGCGGAGGAAGAAGGTCCGGCCGCGCAGGTCGTACTGGGTGCCCACCAGCGGCGCAGTGCCGAGGCGTTGCGTTGCGCCAACGGAGACCGCCGGCGGCGGTGCGTTGAACACGTTCGAGATACCGCCGGTGATGGTGACATTGTCACCGCGCCACCGCACTGACGCGTCGTGCGACAACCAGTCGTCCGTGCGCAGGATGCGGCGCGCCGTCCGGCCGTTGTAGGCGAACAGCTCGTTGGCGAACGGCGAGTTGTCCGTCGGCCCGATGTAATCCACGAACCAGGAATACGTGTAGTCGCCCTGGCGCAGCTGGATGGCCGCATTGGCTACCCATTCCGGATCGCCGATCGTGCCGTTGAAGTCGCTCGTGTTGAATCCCGAAGACTGGTTGGCGTCGAACAGCAGATTGACGTCTTCCATCGTGTGGGTCGCTTCGAGATTGACGATGAGGTTGCCGAAATCGAACTCATGCTCGTAGCGGGCGGTCACGTCGATGCCGCGCGTCGCCTGCTGGTTCGCGTTGAGGTAGTTGTCCGTCACCGTGGTGATGACGTTGGGCGCCGTCGGATGGGTGGGGCCGTTACGTTCGAACAGGCCGCAGAAGGCGTTCGGGTAAACCGGCGCCGCGTAGCACCCGTTGACGATCGTGCCGGAGCCCAGCGTCACGACCTGATCCTCGATCACGATGTCGAAATAGTCGATCGCGATGCTCAGGTCGATGAAGTCCGGCGTCCAGATCAGGCCAAGGGTCTGCGCCGTCGACGTCTCCGCGGAGAGACGGCCTGCGCCGCCGCCCTGCGAAATCGTCGCGTCTGCGCCGCCGCCGGCATAGTTGCCCGGAATGCCCGCCGCCGCGCAGTTCGCGCGCAGGTTCTCGTTCGTGCTGTCTTCCCAGCGGATGCAGGGGTCGATCAGCGTCTGGCCCAGGAACGACGTCTGGTCGTTCAGGAACAGTTCGAACAGCGCCGGAGCGCGATACGAAGTCCCCTTCGTGCCGCGAACGCGGACGGACGGCACGACTTGCCAGTTGAAGCCGGCCTTCCACACGCTGTCGCTGCCGTAGGAGTCATAGTTGAACGCCCGTGCGGACGCGTCGACCGTGAACTCCTCAATCAGCGGCATGCCGCGCAGGACCGGGATGTTGAGTTCGGCGAACATTTCCGAGACCGTGTCCTTGCCGCGCGTCGGGTTGGCGGTCGACGTGCCCCAGTAGATGCGGTCCTGCGAGCCCTGGCCCGGCGTGTCGTCGAGCTCGAAGCTGCGCCATTCCGCGCCCGCGGCCACGCCCAGCGGGCCGGCCGGCAGCTCAAACAGGTCGCCCGAAACGACGCCCGTGATCGTCGTCTGGTCATAGGTGGTGGTGCCCGTGTCCGTCTCGGTCAACAAGTCCACAAGCGCGGCCGACGGACGGCCGGACAGGAAGGCCGGGTCGAACGGGTTGTAGGCTGGTGCGCGGTACAGACCCTGCGTCGTCAGCGTCTGTGCATCGCCAGCCGTGTCTTTCAGGATCTGCAGCGCCGAGTATTCGCCTTCGGAGCGGGAATACGACGCATCCAGCGACCACGAGAAGTTCGACAGGATCGGCAGCGAAGCAAAGTTCCCCTTCAGTCCGGTCGATGCGTAGTAGTAGTCGATGTTCACTTCCTGCGGCGACGGGAACAGCGCAACAGCCTGCACAGCCGAAACCGCGCCGAACGGGCTTTCCCAGGCCGGGCCGTTCGGATCGTTGTAGAACGCCGAACCGCCGATGGTCGGGAAGAACTGGCGCCAGCCTTCCTCGCTGTATTCGCGCCGCGTGTAGAGCGCCTCCGTCGTCCAGTCGACGTCGCCGAGCGCGACGTCGGTGCGGCCATAGAGGCTGAGACGGTCGACGGCCGAGATCGCGTGTGCGTTCTGGTAGATGTCGCCATCCCACACGTCTTCGTAATAGGGGCTGGTGCTGTTCGCATACGTCGTGTTGCGGCGCAGGCGGTAGCCCGGGATCGGACCTTCCTGGATGCCGTCCGGCGACGGGATGTAGATCTGGTTCGTGAAAAGGTTCGCGAGGATGTTGACCTGCGTGTTCCGGCAGGGCGGCCCCGGATTGATGGACTGGTTGCGGCGATCAAGGCGCTGGCCCGTGACCGGATCATAGACAAGGTCCTGCGCGCAGCTGAGATATTTGCGGTCCTTGTTCAGCAGCGGATCGCGCGACTCGTATTCAGCCGCCAGCATCAGCGTGCCGCCGAAGGGCAGGTCGGCGCCCCAGGCGCCGTTGATCTGCAGCGTGTTGCCGCCGCCCTGTTCGGTGGCGTTGTACTGCGCTGTCAGCTCCGGCCGGTCGACCGAGTTGCGCGTGATGATGTTGGCAACGCCGGCGACGGCGTCGGAACCGTAGATCGACGAAGCGCCATCCTTCAGGATCTCGACGCGGCTGATGATGGCGTCGGGAATCACGTTGAGGTCGAACGCGCCGACCTGTCCGCGCACGCCGGCCGGGCCGGGACGCTTGCCGTTGAGCAGCACCAGCGAACGCTGGGCGCCGAGACCGCGAAGCGAGACCGAGTTGATGCCCGGGCCGCCTTCGATGACGAAGCCGCCGAACTGGTTATTGAACTGCACCGAGCCGGACGCCATGGTCGAGCCCTGCAGGATCTCGCCCGTGTCTACGAGGCCTTCCAGCGTCGACTGTTCGGACGTGATGACCTGGATAGGTGCAGTCGAGGTGAACGCGTCGCGCGCGATGCGCGATCCGGTGATCACGATGCGGTCGCTGTTTTCCTCGGCCTTTTCGGGCGGCTTGATCGTGTCAGCGGTGGACGGGGTCTGGGTCGTGGTTTGCTGGGCGAAGGCTGGCGCGCTAGCGGCGAGCACGACCCCGAGGGCTGCGGAACGGCAAAGGCGAGCGGTGAACTGACCGCGGTACATGAGGTCTCTCCAGGAATATTTGCATTGGATGACCCCTTGCGTCCGATGCCCCTGGTTGGCGCGAATGCCGTTCACGCCGTAGTCGCGGAGCTATGATTCCTGAATACGCAGGCTTTGAGGAATGTCCAACCACTTCTTTTCGATTTTCGATAAAGAGTGACCGCGGCGCCACGCCGCCCGGGCAAGCCGTCCCCACGTCCGGACGCGCCCGGCCTGTGGATTATTTCAACTGAACGCTACGTCAGACTGGCTTGGTCAGCACGAACTGCCCGACATCGATCCGCCGCGTCCGGAAACCGGCCGAGCAATAGCCCAGGTAATAGAGCCAGAGCCGGCGAAACTGCTCGTCGAACGTCCCGCCCTTGATCCGGTCCCATGCCTGGTCGAACCGCGCGGCCCATTCATCCAGAGTGCGGGCGTAGTCGCGGCCGAACATCCGGTCGACGGCGAAGGTCATGCCGGCGGCTTCGGTTTCGCGCTTCAGCCGCTCGGGCGAGGGCAGCATGCCGCCCGGGAAGATGTACTGCTGGATGAAGTCCGACCGGCGGCGGTATTCCTCGAAATACTTGTCGTCGATGGTGATGATCTGCAGCGCCGCCTTGCCGCCGGGCTTCAGCACCTCGGCGATCTTCTGGAAGTAGCCGGGCCAGTATTCCTCGCCCACCGCCTCGAACATCTCGATCGACGCCACTGCATCGAACTGGCCGGTGAGGTCGCGATAATCCTGCATCGCGATCTCGACCTGGCCTTCCAGGCCGGCATCCTTCATGCGCTTCGTCGCATAGGCATGTTGCGCATCCGAGATCGTGATCGACGTCACACGCGCGCCGAACTCTTTCGCGGCCACTTCTGCAAATCCGCCCCAGCCCGATCCGATTTCGAGCACATGATCGCCGGGCTTCAACGCAAGATTGCGCGCGATCGAACGATACTTGTCGAGCTGCGCCTCCTGCAGCGATTGCTGCGGGCTGGAGAAAAGCGCCGACGAATATGTCATCGTCGGATCCAGCCACGCCGCGTAGAAATCATTGCCGAGGTCGTAGTGCGCCAGGATGTTGCGCTTCGAGCCCTTCTTGGTGTTCGTGCGTGTCAGGCGTTTGATGTTGGCAAAGAACTGCGCGATCGCGCTGCCCAGCGCAAACGTGCCGAGTTCTTCCCAGTTGTCGTTGAAGTATTCCAGCAAGGTCGGCAGGTCGGGCGTTGCGAACGCGCCATCCATGAACTCTTCCGCAAAGCCGACATCGCCGCGCGCGGCGACGGCGCGCGCGAACTTCGGATTGTGGACGATCATCTCCGCCTGCGTGCCCGGCTCCTTGCCGGCGAACCGCAGGACGCGCCCGTCAGGCAGCGACATGTCCAGCCGGCCACGCTTGAACTGGCTCAGCACCATCGCGGCCAGACGCAGGCTGGCGGGCAGCCGAGCGAGCTTGTGCAGGTCGGCGGGCCCCTTGATCTCCAGAACCATTTTCTCGATGCGGCTCATGCACGTTTCCTCAGGTCGGTCTTGGCGTCAGCCGGTTTGGTTTCGGGCTGGGCCAGGGTGGTTCGCATGGCGCGCTGCTCAGGCTTGTCACGATAGCCGGCGCCTTTCAGCCACAGATGGAGCGCCTGCCAGTGGATCGCGAACATCACGCCAAGGCCTGATATGGGCATTGCCACGAGCCATTTCAAAATCGCGGGGGACGCGAGCTTTTCCGATCTGACAACAAGGCTCGCCACGTGATGTCGCGCGTCCGCGCTGAGGTTTTCCACGGTCAGCGCGGTTGCAGCATCCGAGCGCCGCAGGTTGAAGCGATACTCACCCGTCACGTCAAAAAACGGTGAGACGAACAACGCCTTCTCCGCTTGCTGCGGCCCGGATTCGGGATTCAACGCGCTGACATAGCAATGGGTTTCGCCGAAGGTGTTGTGCACCTCATAGATCGCCGCGCGCAGCGCGCCGTCCGGTCCGTGGCCAAGCCACAGCGAGATCGGCGAGAAGCCGTAGCCCAACACGCGCGGGAAGGTCAGCAGCCGTATCGCGCCACCCTCCAGCGCGATGCCAGCTTCGGCAAACTGTGCGTCTGCCCATGCGCGCAGCGATGTATCCGCCGATCGTGCGCCGACATCCTTCGGCTGGAAGCTGATGAGGTTGCCGCGCCCGACGGAAAACAGCTTTGAGAGGCCGTCTGCTTCCTCCAGCCGGTCGATGTCGATCTCCAGCATGGCGATGCGATGCGAGAAGCTGCGCTTGAACGGCTTCTCGCGCGTGTGGTGCGTCCGTCCAAACCAGAGTTGGGCGGCGGGGGCGGTCATGTTGCTGCCGCTTCGAGCAAGACCGGCATCGGCCGAGACGCCTGCGGGTGGCGCAGCGCGTGCGCCTCTGTCGTTGTGGCCTGCCACGGCACACTGCCGCCGAGCGCGAACGCGGCTTCGAGCCCGGTGCGCAGTCCCGCCTCGTGAAAGCCATCGCCCAGCCAGGCGCCGGCAAAGAACAGCCCGTCCTTGCCCTGCAGCCGCTGCACATTGCGTCGCGCAACCAGCGACGGCCCATCATACATCGGATGGTCGAACTCATGCACGGCGAACGTCTTGTCTTTCGCGGGCTCGTGCACCGGGTTCAGCGTCACGAACACCGGCCTCGATTTCGGCAGGTGCTGTAGCCGGTTCATCCAGTAGGTGACGCACACCTTGTCGTCCGCGCCCTTCATCACATTCCATGAGGCCCACGCCGCGCGCCGCTTCGGCATCAGCGAGGCATCATGGTGGACCCAGGCGGTGTTGGCGGAGAAGCGTTGCGCCGCCAGCGCCGAACGTTGCTCGGCATAGGCGCCGTGCAGCATCTGGCGCGAGGCATCGGCGTGGCTTGCGAAGATCACCGCGTCGAACGTCTCCGGCGCCTTGCCACGCTCCACAACCTGCACCTTGCCGGCTGCGCCCGGCTTCACGGTCTGGATATCCGCCGACGTCCGCTCGCAACCGGGCAGGTCGGTCAGCAGGCGCCGTACATAGCTGCGACTGCCGCCCTTCACCGTCCGCCAGATCGGGCGCACCGTGTGCATCAGCCGGTGGTTGTCGAAGAACTGGAGGAAACTGCTGACAGGATAGTCCAGCATCATCTTCTCGGGCGTTGACCAGATCGCCGCGCTCATCGGCAGGAGGTAGGCGTTGCGGAACAGCTTTGAGTAGCCGTGCCCGTCCAGCCAGTCGCCCAGCGACACCTCGGTTACGCGTCCCTTTGCCAGCTCGGCCCGAGCGACAGTGTTGAAGTCGATGATCTCGCCCACCATGCCGCGGAACTGCTTGTCCAGCGCGTTGCGCTTCCACGCAAACAGCCCCCACGGATCGGACGACCATTCATAGCCTTTCGGATCGGAGACGGCGAAGGCCATATCCGTCCAGACAGTGGGCACGCCGATGTGTTTCAGAAGCTGCGTGAAGTTCGGATAGTTCGGCCGGTTGAAGCAGATGAACCCGATATCGACCGACATCGGCGCGCCGCCATGCTCGATATCCAGCGTCCACGCATGCCCGCCGATGCGATCGGCCTTTTCGTACAGCACAACATCCGCGCTCTGGCGCAACGCCCACGCCGCGCCGAGGCCCGCGACGCCGCCGCCGATAACCGCCACGCGCTTGCGATCAGGGGTCATTCTGCGGCTTCCTGGCTGGATGTCTTGTACGTCTCGAGCGCCCGCTTCCGCGCGAAGTCATGTTCAATGATAGGGCGGGGATAGGTGTCGCCTAGCGTGACGCCCGCGTCGGTCAGCACAGAAGTCGGCGCTTCCCAGGGCTTCTGGATCCACTTCGCGGGCATCTCGCCCAGTTCCGGAACCCACTGGCGCACATAGTCGCCGTTGGGATCGAACTTCTCGCCCTGCAGCACGGGATTGAACACGCGGAAATAGGGCGCTGCATCCGCGCCCGTGCCCGCCGTCCACTGCCAGCCATTGGCGTTGTTGGCCTCGTCCGCGTCGACGAGCGTGTCCCAGAACCATTCCTCGCCGCGGCGCCAGTGAACCAGCAGGTCCTTGGCGAAGAAGGACGCGACGATCATGCGCACGCGATTGTGCATCCAGCCCGTGGCCCACAACTGGCGCATCCCGGCATCCACGATGGGATAGCCCGTCTGTCCGCGCCGCCACGCTTCAAGCTCGGCCTTCGTGCCCTTGCGCCAGTCGATCTCCTCGAACTGCCGCCGCCAGCTCAGCTTCGGCATCTGCGGATCGTGGTAGAGCAGGTGATACGAGAAATCGCGCCAGGCGATCTCGGAGAGAAACTTCTGCACGTCGCGCGCCGGGGCTTCGCCGGCTTCCTCCGCATGACGCGCGGCGCGCCAGCACTGGTGCGGGCTGATCTCGCCGAAGCGCAGATAGGGCGACAGTCGCGATGTGCCGTCCTGATCTGGCCGGTCACGGCTCTCGGAATATCCTGCGATGGTGTCCTTCAGGAAGTCGCGCAGCTGCTTGCGTGCGCCCATCTCGCCCGGCGTCCACGCCTCCGCCATGCCACCCGACCAGTCGGGCTTGGTGGGGTGCAGCGCCCAGTCCTCGGGATCATCCGACGCAACACCGTTCACCGTCTTCAGCACGCGCGGCTCGGGCGCGGCGGCCGGCATCACAAGGCTCGCCTGCAGCGCTTTCCAGAACGGCGTGAACACCTTGAAGTCGTTTCCCGCGCCTGTCTTCAGCGCAAACGGTTCGGCCAGCAGCGCGCCGTTGAAGCTCTCCACCGCAACGCCATCGCCCTTCAGCGCCGCCTTGATCCGCTCGTCGATCTTCCGCGCCGCGCCATAGCGCCGGTTCCAGTACACCGCCTCCGCGCCCGTCTCCTCGACCAGCCCGGCAATCACGGCCTCAGCCGCCCCCTGGCGCAGGATCAGCTTCCCGCCCTTGGCCGCGATCCGCTCACCCAGCAGCGCCAGCGACTTGTCGAGCCACCACCGGCACGCCGCCCCCATGGGCCGCGCCTCCCGGCTTTCGTCGTCAAGAATGTAGACAGTAACAACCGGTTTCCCGCTCGCCACAGCCGCCGCCAGCCCCGGATTATCCGCCAGCCGTAGATCGTCGCGAAACCAGAAGAGAACAGGGCGTTCGGGCAAGACGGCTCACGGGCAACTTCTTTGGGACGTCTACGCAGGAGTTCCGGGAATGGATCAGCGGCCGTCCGCCGGCTTTGCCGGCAGCCCCCTCCGTCGCTTCGCGCCACCTCCCCCGCCTTCGGCGAGGGAGGACTTCCTCTCAATGCTAGCGGCGTTTGGTCCTGCCCCGCGAAGCGGGGAAGGTGGCCCGCAGGGCCGGAAGGGGCCGACCGCGCAGCGGGCGGATGCTCGCCTAACCCGCCTTCTTGGCCTTCGCGTAAGCCTGCGTCCCGTGCGTCACCACGCCATCGGTCGCCAGCACCGCGTCCGCCCCATAGCCCACGCCATCGCCCAGACGCTCGTAGAGCGGGGCGAAGTCGGTATCCACAGTGGCGCGGAACAGCTCGTCGTAGGAGCGGATGACGAAATAGGTCTGCTGGAAGTCGTCGATGCGATAGCGCGTGCGCATCACGCGCTCGAGGTCGAAGCGGATGCGGTTGGGGGAGGGATCGTCCAGCGCGAAGATCGATTCGTCCTTGGACGATGAAATCCCCGCGCCGTAGATGCGCACGCCCTTCGGCGTCTCGATCAGGCCGAACTCCACCGTATACCAGTACAGCGCCGCGAGCTGTTTCAGCCGCCCGAACTTCATCGCGCGCAGGCCACCCTTGCCATACGCCTCCATGTAGTCGGCGAACACCGGATCGGTCAGCAGCGGCACATGCCCGAACACATCGTGGAAGATGTCCGGCTCCTGCAGGTAGTCGAGCTGCGCGCGTGTGCGGATGAACTGCCCGGCGGGGAAGCGGCGATTGGCCAGGTGATTGAAGAACACTTCGTCTGGCACCAGCCCCGGCACCGCCACGACCTCGAACCCCGTGCGCGCCTTCAGCTCGACATTGATCTTGGCGAACTCGGGAATGCCCCCGCGATTGAGATTGAGCTGCTCCAGCCCGCGCAACATCGCCGGGTCCGCGCGATCCTTGAGAATGTCCACCTGCCGCCGGTACAGGAAATCCCACACGGCATGCTCGTCCGCAGAATACGCGGCCCAGTTCTGGTCGATGACGTAATCGTCGTCCCGAAGGGTGATGTGGCCGCTCATGCCCTTAATGTAGGGCGGGACACGGGATTCGTCACGCTGCGTCGCAGTCACGCGTGAAAGCTATTCCAGCTCGCCCGCTGAATTGAGGCGCATGATCCACGGTTTCCAGACGCCCACGCCGGCTGGGGTCGTGTACCCGACCGCAACGATCGAGCCATCTCGCAGAATGGCGACATTGGTCAGTTCGTCGCGCTTGCCGGCATCGAACTCGCGCCGCCAGACCTGTTTGCCATCCCGGTCCAGCCTGACCAGAACGCCATCCCAATTGTCGCGCTCAACTGTGCTGCCGTGGAGCCGATAGCCTGCGATCACGGCGCCGCCATCGGACGTGGGAGCTGCGGCATTGAAACCGTCGCCGTCATCGCTTGCGGGCGCAAACTCCCAGATGACTTGGCCATCGCCATCATACTTTCTGACGATCCCATCGCTGGTGCCGATATCGGCGCTGCGGCTGGCAGTGAAAGGCGCGGAGGCGGCGGTCATGTGCATTGCCCGGTCGTCCATCGGTCCGCAGCTTTCGGTTGCCCGATCCCCACTCGCCAGGTCGACCACGATACATCTCGCGGGCAGCGGTCCCTTGAAGCCGGGCTGCGTGGCAATGAGATCGAGCTTGTTGTCATGCCTTGCGCGACCAAGGCGCCCATGCTCCTGCACGCGAATTTCTCCCGTTGCCGATCTTATCGTGATCGACTTCCCCGGGGCTTCTGGATTTACGCCGGCAGGATAATCTGGTGGCGATTGCTGCCATTGCCGCACACCTTCATAGCTGATCTTCGCGACGTAGGCGCTGCTGTTGCCCCATGTATAAACCAGACTGCCGGCGACAAGCGCCGATCCATCATCCAGCAAGCGCAGGGACGTCAGCCAGACTTGCGAGCCATCCGGATCGTCGATGGGTGTCGTCCAGACCAACGCACCGTCTGCTGCATACCGGGATACATAGCTGGCGGTGTCCTTGATCGACTGGGTGAGCCGGATGTCTTTCGGGCCCGCCACAAAGATCGAACCGTCTGGAGCAATCGCCAGCCCATCGACTTCGTCACGGTATTCTCCGCCGATGCGATGTTCCCAGATCAGGCGCCCATCTGCAGCGTACCGCGCCAGCCAGCCGTCAAGCTTGCCGCCCTGAATGCTCTCCTCGGCCCGGTCGACAGTGCCACCGACGACAATGTCGCCATTGTCGGCGATGGCGAGTTCCCGGATTTCGCCGCGCCCGCGAATGTCGAGAACCATGTTCCATGTTGCTGATGGCGTTTGCGCCGAAGCAAGGGGCGCTAGCAACGCCGCGAGCACGGCAGCAGGCAAACGCATGCAAACCTCCCAACAAGGCTGAGAGGCAAGCTACCGGCGACTGCCGTATCTGTCGATCTTGGAGAAACCCTGGTTCGCCGGACTCAATGCGCCGTCGTCGTGCGCTTCTTGTAGAGGCCGTGATCGTCGATCTCGAACATTTCGGGAATCTGCGGGTGGTTCACCGGCTCGGGCGCTTCATCGACCAACAGGTTCTGTTCCGAAACATAGGCCACGTAGTACGAGCTCTCGTTCTCGGCGAGCAGGTGGTAAAACGGCTGGTTCTTCACCGGACGCACTTCTTCGGGAATCGATTCCCACCATTCTTCCGTATTCGCGAAAGTGGGGTCCACGTCGAAGATAATTCCCCTGAAGGGAAAGTGACGGTGGCGAACCTGCTGCCCGATACCGAATTTAGCAGCCTTGTTGACGTCCATGGCCGACGGCGCCCCTGGATAAAGCTGGCCGGCGCCCCGATGCCCCAGACCTGCATGCCCTGAATTTTCCCAGCTGGCCCCTGCGATTCTCCTTGTGCGACAGGGTCGCGTGAGGGGATTTGCAGTCGCCGAGGCCTCATTTGACGCATGAAAACGGGCCTCGCAACCTCCCATTACAGTAAACAGAACATGACCCGTGCCATCGCCTGCGGAACGGGCTATGGCTGTCGCAACAAGATCACGGATCGCTCCATGGCGAAGCCTCAACGTTCCCGCCGCGGCAAGGCGCCGGGACGGTCCGGCGGCGCATCGAATACATACGCTGCGCTGGACCTCGGTACGAACAATTGCCGCCTGCTGATCGCCGAGAAATCGGCATCGGGCGGGCTGCGCGTGGTCGATTCCTATTCGCAGATCGTTGCGCTGGGCGAAGGCCTCGCCGCCACGGGCCGCCTCTCCGACAATGCGATGGCCCGCGCGATGGAGGCGCTGCGCAAGTGCTCCGACAAGGTGAAGAAGCACCGGCCCATCCGCTCGCGCTTCATAGCGACGCAGGCCTGTCGCGCCGCCAGCAACGGGCGCGACTTCATCACCGATGTGCGCACGAAGATCGGCCTGCGCATGGAAACCATCTCGCCGAAGGAAGAGGCGAAGTTCGCGCTGCTCGGCTCGCTCGATCTCGTCGATCCCAACAGCGACTTCGCGCTGGTGATCGACATCGGCGGCGGTTCGACGGAGCTGAGCTGGATCGATGCCCGGTCCGCCGCCACGCGTGGCGTGAAGGGGTGCGCTGCGCGTCCGCCCATTCTCGGCTGGGCGTCGTTCCCGGTCGGCGTTGTCACGCTCAACGAAATGATCACGGGCGAGGATCGCTATGCCCGCATGGTGGAGCATGTCACCGGCCTGATGCACGCGAACGACGCCGCCACGCGTTTCGGTCCGCTCTTCCGCGCTGGCCGTGGCCAGCTGATCGGCAATTCGGGAACGGTCACCAGCCTTGTCGGCTGCCATCTCGGTCTCGATCGCTACATCCGCTCCGTGGTCGATGGCGTCACCGTCGACCTGCCGGAACTCAGCAAGACGATCTTCCGCCTGCGCAGCGCCACGACAGAGGAGCGCGCGAAGGAGCCATGCCTCGCCGGCGGCCGCTCCGAACTCATGCTGCCCGGCATGGCCATCCTCGACTCGATCTTCGCCACCTGGCCCTCCGCGAAGCTGCGCGTCGGTGATCGTGGCCTGCGCGAAGGCATTCTTCTCTCGATGATCCACGGCCCCGCCGTCAACGCGAACACGCCTAGCAACAAGACCGGGCCGAACAGGACCGGCCGCCGCCGCTCGACCAGCGCGAAGGCTGCAGCACCGGAGCCCGCGAAATGAGCGTACCTGAAGACAGCAAGGGCCGTCGCCGCTGGAAGCCGCCAGCAGACGTCGAGAATGTCAGCGGCCGCACGATGCAGAAGAAGGAGAAGGTCAAGAAAAAGACCCTCTCCAAATCCTCGCGCGACTGGGTCGACCGCCAGCTGCGCGATCCCTATGTGCGCAAGGCGCAGGAAGCCGGCTATCGCGCCCGCGCCGCCTACAAGCTGAAAGAGATCGACGAGAAATTCCACGTCCTCAAGCGCGGCGCGCGCGTGGTTGATCTCGGCAGCGCGCCGGGCGGCTGGCTGCAGGTGGTGATCGAGAAGGGCGCAGCAAGGCTCGTCGGCATTGATCTCCTGCCCATCGATCCGCTGGGCGACGTCACCATCTTCCAGGCCGACATCCACGAACCCGGCATGACCGAGAAGCTGATGGCCGCGCTCGGCGACAAGCCCACAGTTGTCCTCTCCGACATGGCCGCCAACACCGTGGGCCACAAGCAGACCGATCACGTGCGCACCGTCGGCCTCGCCGAAATGGCTGCGCAGTTCGCCATCGATAATCTCGTGAAGAACGGCACGTTCGTCGCCAAGGTCTTCCAGGGCGGCGCGCAAGGCACGCTGTTGGAAATGCTGAAAACCAATTTCGACGACGTTCGCCACTGGAAACCGCCCAGCAGCCGAACCGAAAGCCCCGAGATCTTCGTGATCGCGAGAGGCTTCAGGGGGTAAGGGAGCGGCTCAGCGCACGAGCCGCGCGAGCGTCGCCCGTACATTCCACTCCGCGATCGTGGTGAACTGCTCGTCCGCGCCGAGCGGCCTTTCCCCGATCCCGACCGTGTGCAGGCCCTCGGCGCGGAGGTTCGCGATCATCGGCGCGCCGTCTTCGATGCACGCCGCATGCCGGGGCAGTGCGCCAAGCGCCGCGCAGGCCATGCCGTAGATTTCGGCGCTGGGCTTGGGCGCGGCCTTGGCCGAGTCCGCCACGAAATCGACCAGCCGCGCCAGCCCGATCCGCTCCAGCACCAGCTGCGCATTGAGACTCGCAGACGCCACGCCGACCCGCATGCCAAGCTCGCGGCACAGCGCCACTTGCTCAAACGCCCCCGGAAACGCATCGCCCGGCTTGAGGTTTTCGATCAGCTCCTGAAAGCGCGCATTCTTGAACGCCATGACACTTTCACGAACGTCCGCTCCCAGCTCCACCCCGGCATGGGCGAGGATGGCCGACAGCGCCGAGGCCCGCGGAACGCTCCGCGTCGCCTGAAGCGCCTCGTCCGAAACCGGTATGCCGAACTGCCCCGCCGCCTCCGCCCACGACTGTTCATGCCGTGCCGAGGTCGAGGTCAGCACGCCGTCGAGGTCAAAAATGGCTGCAAAAACCGGCGTCGGCATGCTCGGGCTTTCTGGCGCGGCTGGCTCGGGACCGACTGGTTACCCATCCGCGCCTTTGCCGCAAGACCACGCTTCAAATCCCACTTCCCAAGCCGAAGGAGAATCGCTAGACGGGTCTATGGAACAGCACCTCCCCTCAATTCGCATCCGCCAGGCCATCACGTTCGACGACGTGCTGCTCGAGCCCGGTCCGTCCGAAGTCATCCCCGGCGATGTCGATATCCGCTCGCGGTTCTCGAAAGAGATCGCGATCAACGTCCCGATCATTTCCGCCGCGATGGACACGGTTACCGAGGCGGGCCTCGCCATCGCCATGGCCCAGTTCGGCGGCATCGGCGTCATCCACCGCAACCTCTCGATCGAGGAGCAGGCCGAACAGGTCCGCCGCGTGAAGCGCTTCGAAAGCGGCATGGTGGTGAACCCGGTCACGGTTACTCCCGACTACACGCTTCGCCAGCTTCGCGTGCTGAAAGAGCGGCTGAAGGTTTCCGGGATCCCGGTTGTGGAAGCCGGTCCTGAGGGCGTTCCCCGCAAGCTGCTCGGCATCATCACCAATCGCGATGTCCGCTTTGCGGATGACGAGAACATGCCGGTCTCCGAACTGATGACAAAGAAAGTCGTCACCATCCGCGCTGGCGCTGATCCGTCCGAAGCCCGCAAGCTGCTGCACAAGAACCGCATCGAGCGCTTGATCGTTGTCGATGACGAAGGCCGCTGCGTCGGCCTGCTCACAGTCAAGGACATGGAGAAGAGCCAGACCAATCCCAATGCTTGTAAAGACGAGCAGGGCCGCCTCCGCGTTGCCGCCGCCTCGACCGTCGGTGATGCCGGCTTCGAACGCTCGCAGATGCTGATCGATGCAGGCGTCGATGCCCTCGTGATCGACACGGCGCATGGCCATTCGAAAGCCGTGCTGCAAGCTGTCGAGCGCGTGAAGAAGCTGTCGAACCGCGTTCAGGTCGTCGCCGGCAACGTCGCCACGGGCGATGGCTGCAAGGCGCTCATCGATGCAGGCGCAGACGCCGTGAAAGTCGGCATCGGCCCCGGCTCGATCTGCACCACGCGCATCGTCGCCGGCGTCGGCGTGCCGCAGCTCACCGCGATCGCCGATTGCGCCAAGGCCGCTGAGTCCACGAAAACGCCGGTCATCGCCGATGGTGGCATCAAGTTCTCCGGCGACTTCGCCAAGGCGCTCGCCGCCGGCGCGTCCTGCGCGATGATGGGCTCGATGCTCGCGGGCACGGAAGAAGCGCCCGGCGAGGTGTTCCTCTACGAAGGCCGTCCCTACAAGGACTATCGCGGCATGGGCTCGCTCGGCGCCATGGGCCGCGGTTCGGCCGACCGCTACTTCCAGAAGGACGTGCAGGCGCAGAAGCTCGTGCCCGAAGGCATCGAAGGCCAGGTCCCGTTCAAGGGCCCGGTCGGCCCGATCCTTCACCAGATGGCCGGCGGCCTCCGCGCCGCGATGGGCTATGTCGGCGCCAAGACGGTCGATGAGCTGCACCAGAAAGCACAGTTCATCCAGATCACCGGCGCGGGCCTGCGCGAGTCTCACGTTCACGACGTGAAGATGACCCGCGAAGCGCCGAACTACTCGCTGCAGAACGGGTGATCTTCAGTTCGTCACCTGAACCGTAATATACTGATCGGACACAAGATGGGGCATGCTTGAGAGCTAGGCGTGGGAACATATGGTTGCTGGCGCTGGTAGTATTCGTGGCGGCTGGCGTATCGTACGCAATTTTCTGGCCTACGTCCGTGGAGTCGAGTGGCGATGTCAGGCATGACCGCATGCTCGAGTTCGAGCACAGTATGGCTCAGGCACAGGCTGCGACGATCATCGGCGCCGTGACGATTGGAGCAGTGCTGTTGGCGCTGGTTCTCTCTTCCCTGATGCGTCGCCGTCGCGCGGACGATCAGTAGGCTTCGGCAATCGCGCTGGCGACGCGCTGAGGCTTGAGGTTGGGTTTCTGCCCGAGTGTCGCCATGTTACTTGCAAGGGGCAGACACGCGCTTTGACCTTCGCTAAGAGGGCGCCATGAAAGACCAGTTGTTCATCCTTGCCGCGCCGTTCCCCGATGGCGGTTTCGAGTGGTACTGCAATGATTGCGCGACCCTCGAAGGCGCGCTGATCGCCAACCCGCACTGGAACGCCAGGATCGACGTCCGGCGCATCGGCTTCCCGCGTCCGCGGCAGGAGATCATCGATCTCGTCGGCCCCGAGCGGCAAGGCTGCCCGATGCTGGTGATGGACAAGGAACGTGCGCCCGGCGACGCGATCATCGTGGGCGAGTACGCGATCCTGCAGGATGTTCGCGCTATCGGCCGCGCGCTCACGAGCCGCCACGGCGGCGTGGGTCCGCATCCATGAGAGACGGCGGAAAGATCGCGGCGGCCATCGAAGTCCTGCGCGACGTGCTCGAGCGACGCACGCCGGTGAAGGACGCTGTGCGTGACTGGGGCAAGAAGTCCCGCTTTGCTGGCTCGCGCGATCGCGCCTGGATTTCTGGCCTTGTGGTCGATGCACTGCGCCGGAAGAATTCGATTGAACATGCTATGGGCGGAACCGGTCCGCGTGTCCTCGCCATCGGTGCGTTGAAGCACGCCTGGGGCTGGGATGTCCGTAAGATCGAGGAAGCGCTGAAGGACGAGCACGCGCCCGCCGCAATGAATGCGAAGGAGCGCGAAGGCGTCCTCCTCGCGCCCGATCCCTCCGCCGCGCCGCACATACGTGGCGACTATCCTGAATGGCTGGCGCCGCATCTTGCGCGCGCCTTCGGCCCCGACGCCGTGCCCGAAGCCATGGCGATGGCCAGCCGCGCGCCGATCGACCTGCGCGTCAACACTCTGAAGTCCGACCCGGAGAAAGCCGGCCGCGCGCTCGAAGGCGTCAAGGCGAAGCAGATGCCGGAGCTGAAGAACGGCTTCCGTATTCCCGCCGCTGACAGTGTCGAGCGTGGCGAGGCGGTGGAAGCTATTCCAGCCTACTCCAAGGGCTGGGTCGAAGTGCAGGACATGGGCAGCCAGATCGCGGCGGCGGTTTCGTGCGCCGCGCCGGGCGAGCAGGTGCTGGATTACTGCGCCGGCGGTGGCGGCAAGACCATCGCCATGGCCGCGATGATGCAGAACAAGGGCCAGATTTTCAGCCACGACATCGATGGCCGCCGCCTCTCCGCCCTGATCCCGCGCATCGAACGCGCCGGCATCCGCAACGTGCAGCTGCGCCATCCGAAAGAGAACGCGTCGCTCGACGATCTCGAAGACAAGATGGACCTCGTGATGATCGACGCGCCGTGCACCGGCGTCGGCACATGGCGGCGCAAGCCCGACGCGAAATGGCGCGTGCAGCCCAACGCGCTGGAAAAGCGCGTCGGCGACCAGGCCATGATCCTCCGCCAGGCCTGCACCTATGTGAAACCGGGCGGGCGTCTCGTTTATGTGACATGTTCCTTCCTGATGGAAGAGAACGAAGACCAGTTCGCCAGCTTCCTTGCTGACCGTCCGGATTTCGTGGCGGAAGACACCGCCGACGCCGCCATCAAGTCCGGCCAGCTGACCGAGGCCGGCGCGAAGCTTCTCCGCAAATGCCGCCGTCCCGATGGCTCGGTTCGCCTCACGCCGCGAACGGCGGGGACGGATGGCTTCTACATGGCGGTGATGCGGAGAGCGGGGTGAACTCGTGCCAGATCGGGAGCAGCATTCTTGGTGGCCCCTGACATGTCGAAATGGACGGGTGTGCCGAAGGTTCGCGCTGCGTTCCGTGGCGAAGGATTCGGCCTGCCGGATACATATGCAAGACTTGCTGCGGACTTGTGCGACGGAGCTTTCACCGTCGAAGAGTTTCTCGAAGACGATGACCGCAATTTCCTGAAGGTCTTGTCTGGTGAGCGGCACGTTACGCCTTGCGAATCCGGCACGCCACGCGGGATATTTCTCGATCGGTGTCGTCAGCTGGATCTCGAAATCGTCCACACGCGCTTTGCTCGACCGCTGGTCCTTGCACGGTTCGAGGAGCTGGAGCGTGCTCGCGAAAGCGTCGAGCCTCCTTTACGCAAGGCCACGGAAATCCGGGCGTATGCGGAAAAATTTGGCCAACAGAACGGCTTTGTTCTGAAACGAAACAAGGAAGAGTTTTATCCCTTCAATCGCTCGTTCGTAAAGAAAATGCCGCGGACAGAAATCGTCGGCGGCTTTGCTGTGGACGCTGGCGGCAAGAGCTCCATGACTCTAACGCACGAGGGCAAGCCGGTGTTTTACGGGGGCGTGGTGGGTCTGTGCTTCAGCCTCAGCGTCGGGAGCCCCGGGCAGAATCTTGGAAGATTTCGCGGCAGCGATTTCATTTCGGGGGTCGGGCAGTACGATCTGGTTGAATGCACGCGCGGTCGCAGATCGGCATACGACTACAGCGGGCGTGGCGATCTTGATTTCGTATCCAAGACGGCAAGCTGGGGCGCTCGCGCGCAGCTTAGGTTTTTCTATAATCTGTTGCTTCAATTGGATGCTGATCTGCCTAAGCAGGGCGAGGGCGTGTTGTGACCGACTACCTCGATGTCGATGGCGATCCGCTGCCGGAGACGATGATGCTGAAGCCGGATCGCCTGCGCTGGCTGCTCGTCTTCCTGATCGCTATCGGGTTTGTCGCCATCGCGATCTGGCTGGGTCCTGAACAGCAGCCCGTGGTGTTCTGGGGCGCCGGCGGATTCTTCCTCGTCTGCGCGCTGATCGCCGCGCCGCTGATGTTCGGCGTCGGCGCCAATCTCGCGCTCGACCGCGATGGCTTTGTGTGCCGGACGCTGTTCCGTTCCTTCCGTCGCGAGTGGCGGGAGTGCTCGGCCTTCTATCCCGTGCGTGTCGGCTTCCGGCAGTTCGTCGGCTTCACCACGCAGCAGGACGAAACCGCCAACCCGCAACTCGCCGCCGCCAATCGCGCGATGATCGGCGCCTCCGGCATGCTGCCCGATACATTCGGCCTCGATGCCGACGGCCTGTCCGACCTGATGAACCGTTTCCGTGCGCGCGCCCTGGGCCTGAACGGGTAGGGGCTGTGGATCGTCCACGAAGAGTATTGACGCCAAGGCCGAACCCCTTCTATTTCCGCCATGGCGAGCAACACCCCCACCCCCCACACCTATGATTCCGCATCCCTTGGTTCAGGGGCGCACGAACGTGCGCTGATCATCGATTTCGGCAGTCAGGTCACCCAGCTGATCGCCAGGCGGCTGCGCGAGATGGGGGTGTATTGCGAGGTCCACCCCTACAACCGGGCCGAAGCGATCATCAAAGCCGGATACAATCCCAAGGCGGTGATCTTCTCGGGCGGTCCCGACAGCGTCACCCGCGAGAAATCGCCCCGCGCGCCGCAGGCGGCTTTCGATCTTGGCGTGCCGATCCTGTCGATCTGCTACGGCCAGCAGACGATGGCGGTGCAACTCGGCGGCGTCGTCGAAGGCGGCCACGCGGCGGAGTTCGGCCGCGCCGATGTGGAGATCAAGGAAGCTTCGCCGCTGTTCGAAGGCTTCTGGGAAGTCGGCAAGCGCTACCCGGTCTGGATGAGCCATGGCGATCGCGTCACGCGCCTGCCGGATGGCTTCAAGGTCATCGGTACGTCGGAGAACGCGCCCTTCGCTATCGCGGTGGATGAGAAGCGCCGCTACTACACCACCATGTTCCACCCTGAAGTGGTGCACACGCCGGATGGCGCCAAGCTGTTGTCCAACTTCGTGAAGAAGATCGCCGGCATGAAGGGCGACTGGACGATGGCCGCCCTGCGCGCCGAGCAGGTCGCCAAGATCAAGGCGCAGGTCGGCACGGGCAGGGTGATCTGCGGTCTCTCCGGCGGCGTCGATAGTTCAGTCGCCGCCGTGTTGATCCACGAAGCCATCGGCGACCAGCTCACCTGCGTGTTCGTCGACACCGGCCTGATGCGCGCCAACGAAGCCGACGAGGTCGTGAAGCTGTTCCGCGGCCACTACAACATTCCGCTGGTGCATGTGGATGCGGGCGAGCAGTTCCTTGGCGGCCTCGCGGGCGTCTCCGATCCGGAGAACAAGCGGAAGTTCATCGGCAAGACCTTCATCGACATCTTCGAAGCGGAAGCGAAGAAAGTGCAGGGCGCGCAATTCCTGGCGCAGGGCACGCTCTATCCCGACGTGATCGAAAGCGTTTCGTTCGACGGCGGCCCATCGGTGACGATCAAGTCGCACCACAATGTCGGCGGCCTGCCGGAGAAGATGAACCTCAAACTGGTCGAACCGCTCCGCGAGTTGTTCAAGGACGAGGTGAGGGCGCTGGGCCGCGAACTCGGCATGGCGGAAAGCCTTGTCGGCCGTCATCCCTTCCCCGGCCCCGGCCTCGCCATCCGCATCCCCGGCGAGATCACGCCGGAGCGTGTGGCCATCCTCCAGAAAGCCGACGCCATCTATCTCGACGAGATCCGCAAGGCCGGCCTCTACGACAAGATCTGGCAGGCCTTCGCGGTGCTGCTACCCGTGCGCTCGGTCGGCGTGATGGGCGACGCCCGCACCTACGAAAGCGTCCTCGCTCTCCGCGCTGTCACCTCGACCGACGGCATGACGGCGGACTTCTACCAGTTCGACATGAACTTCCTCGGCCGCACGGCAACCCGCATCATCAACGAGGTGAAGGGCGTCTCGCGCGTCGTCTACGACGTGACGAGCAAGCCGCCGGGGACGATTGAGTGGGAATGATTCCGGTTCGGTAAGCGCCGCAGATTCGTCACATCCCACGATGACTGTGGAGCTTTTGGGAGAGGGGAATGCCGGGGCCTGCAGCGCTTAGGCACGAGCGTTTGATAAGGGCTGCGGCCTTGGCGCCTTTTCTCGCTTCTTTCCTCGTCGGGTTGATTTACGTGCTCGCACAGGGATTGCTTTGCTGCGAACCGTCGTCCGGGTGGCTGAACGCTGGCGCCGGAGTTCTGGTTTTCACTGCGGGATTCGGGTTTCTGTCGCTGCTGATTACAGTTGCGGTGGGAATTCCGCTGCATGCGACGCTGATGCGGATGCGCCTCACGGCTCTGTGGGCGTACGTCGCGGTCGGAGCTTTGGTGGGGGCGTCGCTGGCGGAAATTTTGCGACTAGGCTTTCAGGGTTGGACGGGAACGACGATGCCGATCGGGCTGGCGCTTGGAGGGCTTACTGCCGGCATCGCCTGGCTTATTCGTCGCCCCGATCATGTGTGGGCGTAAGCGGGGGGGCAGCGTTGCGGTCGCCGCCCCCAGGCCTCAGCCTCGCTCGGCGAGGAATGCGGCCAGCTGGTCGAACGTCTCCTCGAAGCCGCCCGTGCTGCCAGACTCCATCGCGGTATCGAGCGCTTCTTTCGAGGGATAAACGTCCCGCATGATAAGCAGCGTCTTGCCGTCTTTTTCTTCGAAGGTGACCGTAGTGACGGGGCCGGCTTCGCCGCCTTCCTCGTTGGTCCAGACGAGGCGGGTGGGCGGCGTGACTTCGAGATACCTGCCGAAGAACGGCATGGGTTCGGGTGCGTAGTCGGGGTGGCTGATCATCAGCTTGTAGCCGCCGCCCGCGCGCGCATCGATCTCGCAGGAATGGATGGTCATGCCCTAGGATTTCGGCGTCCACCAACGTTTGAAGTGCTCGGGATTGGTCCAGGCTTCAAACACGATGCGCGCGGGGGCGTTGATCGTGCGCGTGACCATCATCTCGCGATCTGACATGCGTTGCATCTCGGTGAGGTTCTTCTCACGCGCGCCGTTTGCGACCATCCGCCTTCTCCTTCTGTTTCAATTCCTCGACAATCTTGTCCAGCTCGTCGAAGCGCGCTTCCCAGAGACGGCGGCGCTTCTCGATCCACGCCGCTTCCGCCTCCAGGCTTCGGGCGCCCAGCTGGCAGGTGCGGACGCGACCGACCTTCTGCGTGACGACCAGCCCCGCATGTTCCAGCACGCTGACGTGCTTCTTCATGCCCGTGAGGGTCATGTGGAACCTGTCGGCGAGGTCGGTGATCGAGGCGTCCCCGCGTTCGAGCTGTTCCAGCACGCCGCGCCGTGTCGCGTCGGACAGCGCGGCAAACGAGGCATCGAGGCGGGCAGATGAAAATTGAACCATTGGGTTCAGTGTCTAGCTTGAGCTTTCGCGCAATGCAAGGGGGCTAGGTCGAGCGCTCGTCGAAATGGCGGACGTCGGGCGTGTCGTGATCCCAGTCGGCGCGTGAGGCGCAGAAGAGATGCGTCCTGATGCCCGCGCCGAGTGGGTCATCGAGCGTGCCAGCCGTGATGTAGACGTTTTTCCCGTCTTCCTCGGCGGGCAGCGGCGTGCCGCAGGTCTTGCAACGGGTGATGGTGTAGGTGGGGCGAAGCGCGAATGTCTCGCCATGATCCTCGCCGCTGAGCCAGCGGAAGCGATCCTTCGGCACGATCAGGATGGCGTTGCCGACTGAGCCGGTCGCCTTGCGGCAGAGCGAGCAGTGGCACATCCAGACGCCGTCGAGGTCGCCTGCGATTTCATAGCGCCGGGCGCCACACAGGCAGCTGCCTTGCCGGTTCTTCATTGATCGCCCCCGTTTGCTGCAACGCTTCGACGCACTGTCTCCGCGTGGGCGGGCAGGGTCAACGCAAGCCCTTGCCTTGGTCCAACCAGCCGTCGCATACGGTGCGCATGGGCAAGGGAAAGCATGAAGTCGCCTCGCACGAGCGCCGCGTAAAGCGGCTCGCCGCGCGTTATGGCTGTTCGGTCATGAAGATGCAGAAGCCGATCGGCAAGCCGCTGGTCCACGGCGGCTACATGCTGCGCGAGGACGAGACGCGGAAGATCGTGTTCGGCGACAAGGGCTATGAGTTCTCGGCCACGCTGGATGAGGTCGAGGAATTCCTTGAGGCCCAGCCGACCGGCCGGGAGAAGGACTAGGTTTTCGATGGCTCGCGCGTGAAGTCGCCGAGCAGGCAGACATTGCCTGCGCGCAGCACCTCGATCGTCTGCTGCCGGCCACAGACCAGCGTGCCGCGCACCTGCCAGCTGAAACCGCCCTCGAACTTCAGCCCGTGACAGGCCGGCGACATCCGGTTGATGAAGACGTCACCGTTGCGCATCTCGAAACGGATCTCCTCATCGCTGAGGATCGTCTGCTTTGCGATCTCGGTGGGATTGATGCAGCTGTTCTGGATGCTCGCCTGTCCTGCCGGCGCCGCCGGCGAGGTGCAGGAGACGAGGCAGGTTGCGGCGGCAAATGTTACGGCCGCGATCTGGAAAGCCGGTTTCATGGCAACTCCTTCGCGCTGGGTGAAGCCTGCGCCTTTCGGCGCGTGCAGGCAACTGTTCCACGGGGATCAGACATCGTTCGCGGCGAGTCCCTCCGGAAGTGGCAGGTCGAATGTCGCCGTCGTTCCCTTGCCCGGTTCGCTCGTCAGGCGCAGCACGCCGCCATGCTGTGCAATCAGTCGCATCGAGAGCGTAAGGCCAAGCCCGGTTCCCTGTCGTTGCGAGGCGTCGTCACCCGCCTGCGCATAGGGGCGTCCGATACGTTCGAGATCCGCGGCGCTGATGCCGCATCCGCGATCCACGACGCTGACGGCGAGGCGGCCCTGCCGCATTTCGCCTGAAATCGTGATGCGCGATCCGTCCGGTGAAAACTTCACGGCGTTGGCGAGGAGGTTGATCATCACCTGCTTGATCGCGCGCGGGTCGACATTCACCTCCGGCCAGAATCCGGTCTCGACAACGATGTCGATCCTGCGTTCCAGGGCCATGCCCTTCACCAGCCGGGTCGACTGGACAAGCATGTCGTGGCTGTCGGTCGGCTTGGGCGAGAACTTTGTCTGGCCTGCCTGCACCTTGGCCGTATCCAGCAGGTCCGTGACGAGGGCGTTCATGTGTCGCGCCGCTTCGTGGATGATCTGGCCGTACTCGGCCTGTTCGTCCGTCGTCGTCGATTTCGCGGGCTGCTCGAGCAGGGTGGCGAAGCCGGTGATGATGTTGAGGGGCGAGCGTAACTCGTGTGTCATGGTCGCCAGCAGCAGGGCGCGGGAGGCCAGGGCGCGCTCGGCTGCTTCCCTTGCGGCGGCGGCCTCTCTCATGGATTGCGACCGGGCCGCCATCACGCCTGCAACCGAGATCGGGCCCAGAAGGATAACGGCGATGCCCGAGCGGAAGTTGAGCAGGTCGGGGAACGTGTCCAGCGGGATGCCGAGGCTGATCCAGTGCATGGAGGGCGCGATCAGCATCCATCCCGCAATCGCGGCGGCCATCGCAGCGACTGTCGCCACGTCGTAAACCAGCGCGCACCAGATCAGGCCGGGCACGGGAAACACCACGGCGCTCGGCCCGGCCGCGATCGGCGCCAGCGCCAGGCCCAGGACACAGGCCAGGGCCGGCAGCAGCTTCCGGACGTCGATCCGCAGCGAAAAAGGCGAAAGCCACCGCCGCACTGGAACAGGCGCTGTAAGCACAACTGGAAGCACAGCCAAGTAGTTCGTAAACTCACTCACCGACCAGAACAGGAAGCCTTCGCTCACACTGCGCCTGAAGAGCGTCGGATTGATGATCATGCCTGCAAGGCCAGCCACGGCCGAACCCGCCAGCACGATCAGCAAGAGGTACAGCGCCGCGAACGCCGTTCGAAGGCGCAACTCGCCCGGCGCAAGGCGGCGGAACAGAATGAAGCATACGGCAACGCCCGAGAGGTTGCCGAACGTCAGCAATGCGGCGCGCCCGAAGTCGCTGCCCATCGCGATATCTGCGAGCATGAAGCCGGCAATCGCGGCGGCCCAGCCGGCGGGAGATGCATGCTGCGGCGCTCGCAGCATCAGGCCTAGCAGCACGGCATTGGCAGGCCAGAACGAGCTCAGCATTCCATGTGGTTGCAGCAGGATGCCGCAAAGTGCCGATGCAAGCACGGCCGCAAAGACGGTGAGCGGATTGCGTATCGTGGGGGCGGTCAGCAGGCCTTGATGATTTTTCGGTCGGCGGCGTTGTTCTGCGGAATGCGAAAGATCCGAAAGAACCGCCGTTGCTTGCATCTGCTTCAGCCTTGCGTTGTCGCGCGCCGTAGTTGGCGATCGAGGGCTAGCGTCACAGATCCTCGAATCGCCGGGTCCTCAGCATTTCCCAACTCAGACCATCAAAGCTATGCCTGTTGACCGGCGCCATCAACTCTGGTCGGGATCGGCTTCCGTCTCCTCTGCCGGTTTGTGTCGATGTCCCGTTCCACGATCACCCTCTATGGCCTCGCCACGTGCGACACGACGCGCGCTGCGCGGAAATGGCTCGATGCCCACGGCCAGGACCATGCGTTTCACGACGTGCGCGAGGACGGGTTGACCAGGGGGCTGGTTGAGGGTTGGGTGAAGCTGCTCGGCTGGGAGAAGGTGCTCAACAAGGCAAGCACGACGTGGCGCGGGCTGCCGGAGGCGGACAAAGCGGGAATCGACCAGAAGCGCGCGATCGCTCTCCTGCTGGCGCACCCGACGCTGGTGAAGCGGCCGGTGCTGGATCGAGGCGGCGCGCTTTCGCTGGGCTTCAAGCCGGCAATCTATGCGGACCTGTTTTGCTGAGCAGGAAGTACCCTGAAGACGCTGGGAATCCCGCTCCCGACCGTTCGCCTGAACGCTGGGTGAATGGCGCGGCGAATGCTCTGCGAAATTACCGAAATTGTCGAAAAAATCCGGCAGAACCAGCCCGTTGCCGCAATTGACCATCCGGTTGGCGCCGCGCATAAATTATCCTTCTGCAACTCGGGGGTACTTATGAAATTCTCAGCAAAGACTGCCGCGATTGTGTTGGCAGGATCGCTTTCGCTTTCGGCGTGCGAGACGAACGAGGAATGGGGTCAGCTGCTTGGCGCTGTCGGGGGCGCGGCGCTCGGTGTGGCGCTGGCAGGCGATGACGATGACACTGTGGTCGCGCTGGCTGCGCTGGCGGGTGCGGGCCTCGGCGCATGGATCGGCGGCAATATCGGCCGCGGTCTGGACGAGCGTGAGCGTGAGCGTCTGGCCGGTTCGACCCAGCAGGTGCTGGCGATGGAAGTGCCGCCGGCCTCGCCGCTGCGGTCAGCTAACGCCGCTGCTGCGCCGTCCGCTTCCGCGCCGAGCGCTGCATGGACCAGCCCGACCAACCCGACCACGGTTTCGGGCAAGACGACGCTGCTTCAGGTTGCCAGCAACGGATCGTCCGGCGAGTGCCGCACGGTGCGCCAGCTGGTCGTGAAGAATGGATCGGAGACATCGGAAGACGTGCAGTTCTGCCGCCAGACGGCTTCGAGCCAGTGGCAGCCGGTGCAGGCCTGATGAACTGAGGCGAGGGCGGCTTCGGTCGCCGCTCGCCGGGACGCAAAGGGGATAGTGATGCAGGCGCGTGTTCAATCGATTGCTGGGGCCCTCATCGGTTGCTCCATCATGGCGATGGGCGCGCCTGCGTTTTCCCAGAGCGGCGCTGGAGACCGTGCGCTGGAGCTGGGCGCCCAGGTGTGTGGCGGCGTGAAGTTGCCGTTCGAGACCGAGCCTGAATTCCGGGCCCGGATGGAACGCGAAGTGAAGACGCCGTCATGGGTCTACACAGCCGAACGCGCCATGTTCGAAGGTGGCGACCGGATGTCTTTCACGCCCCGCATGGAGAACGGCCAGAAGATCCTGATGGCGACTGGCACGATCGATGAGGGCGCAGCGGAGCGGCTGCGGTCTTCGCTGCGCGCCAACTCGCCGATTGGCGAGGTCTGGTTCAACTCACCCGGCGGCAATAGCCGCGTTGGGACGGAGATGGGCGAAATCCTTCGCTCCGAAATGATTGCTACGCGCGTGCGCAAGGGCCATGGCTGCGCGTCGGCCTGCTCCACAGCGTTTATCGGCGGCATCATCCGCGATGTGGAGCCGGGCGCCGGATATGGCGTCCATATGTATTCCACGCAGCTGAGCGACGATGCCGTGGACTACCTGCGCAGCTCGATGGTCGACAAGGCGTCAGCCCAGAGCACGTACAACACGGCGCAGCAGCGTGGCGCTGAGGGGGCGGCGGTGCGGGCCGAGTATGTCCTGAAAATGGGGGTCTCGACCAAGTGGCTGAGCGTGTGGTCGCGCACCAATCCCGGGTGCATGACATACATGTCGCAACAGGAACTCCGGGACCTGTTCGTGGATAATTCCGACTGAGCAAATTCCCCTTGTGGCGCCGACGCCTCTGACGTGGCCGTAATGCCGCAGGGGGGTGGACGAAACCCCGCACCCCAACTATGTACCCATGCAACTCCCAGACAACGATTCACCGTTGATTCCGAAAGTCTAAATGCAACCCAAGAATTCGACATTTGCTGAGCGCCAGGCCCTTTCGCTTGCCGCCAAGAAAGCCCTTCTCGAAAAATTCAAGCCGAAGCCGACGGTCCAGGCGGACACGGTGATCAACCATGATGCTGAGCGCCAGGCTCGCATCGAGGCGGTCCGTGCCCAGCGGGAGATCGAAAAGGCCGAGCGCCAGCGCGCCCGCGAAGAGGCTGAGGCCAAAGCCGAGGCCGAGCGTATCGCCGCCGCTGAAGCTGCTGCTGCCGCCATCGAAGCAGCCCAACTTTCTTCTGACGCCCTGAAACGCGCTGACCGCAAGGCGCGCAAGAAGGAAGTCAAGGAAGCCGCCAAGGCCAAAAAGGAAATCCGCACGGCCACCAAGCCGTCGGGTCCGAAAGAAGCCCGCGTGGTCGATCCGTACGAAGAACACCGCCGGTACATCGAGAGCCTGGAGCGTGGCCGCGAACGCCGCCGCGCCTAAGGGTCTACGCCTTTATCGGGTTACAGACACGAGCCTCCGGATCATTCCGGGGGCTTTTGTCGTTTCGGCGGCCGCATGACGCTACGGATTTGCCCCGCGAGACGGATTGCCCCGAGGCTCAGGCTTTGCTCTGTTCCTGTCCGGGGCGGGAGGGCCGGGCGGGAGCTGTGGCATGGACATCTGGTATTTTGTCGCCTTCTTCGGCGGTCTGATCCTGTTCTTCGGCACGCATTTCTTTTCGGCCTTCCGCAACCGGACCGGCGACGGGCTGCCTGATATTCTCGGGCGCGGCCCGTACATGGCCATCTACTCGGTCCTGACCGCAGTCGGCTTCATCGCCCTTGTCTGGGGCTATGCGATGATCAAGCCGTGGATCTATCTCGCCGATCCGCCGCCCTGGATGAAGCACATCACCATGGCGCTGATGCTGCCGGCGATCATCCTGATCGTGGCGGCCTATGTGCCAACCGGGTTCATCAAGAAGGCGGTGAAGCACCCGATGCTGACCGCCGTGAAGCTGTGGGCGCTGGCGCACGTGCTGGTGAACTGGGATGTCGGTTCGCTGATACTGTTCGGTTCTTTCCTGGCCTTTGGCGTGATCGACCGGATCGCGGTGAAGCGGCGCGGCGATGTAGGGGCGGCAAACGCCAAGCCGAACGTGCTGGGCGACCTGATTTCGATCGCGGTCGGATCTGCGCTGTATGGGCTGCTGGTCTACCAGCTCCATGCCATCCTGTTTGGGGTCACGATCCTCGGCTAGTCGCTCAAGCGGAAATCTCCGGCGGCTTGAGCTGGATTGCGCGGCGGTCGAGGGGGGCCTAAGCAGCGCAAAAGCCCGTCAAAGTCGAAGCGGGCGGCTCTCCCCGAGAGGACGAACGATGTCCGCCCAGACCCAGTCCGCCCGCAAGACCGTGCGGGACATCGCTGCCGCCAAGGGCGGCGCTCCGCTGGTGTGCCTGACAGCCTACACCGCCCCGATGGCCGCCCTGCTGGATGAGCGGTGCGATGTGCTGCTGGTGGGCGACAGCGTCGGCATGGTCGTCCACGGCCTGCCGACCACGGTGGGCGTGACGCTGGAGATGATGATCCTGCACGGGCAAGCCGTCATGCGCGCCTCGAAGCGGGCGTTTGTCGTGGTGGACATGCCGTTCGGCTCCTACGAGGCGAGCCTCGATCAGGCCTTCATGAACGCCGCGCGGATCATGAAGGAGACGGGCTGCCAGGCCGTGAAGATCGAGTCGGGCGAGTATGCCGCCGCCACGGTCCGCCACCTGGTCGACCGGGGCATCCCGGTGATGGCCCATGTCGGTCTCCGCCCGCAGGCCACGAATGTGGACGGGGGCTTCAAGGCCAAGGGGCGCACTGACGCCGAGCGCAACCGGGTGATCGCCGAGGCCAAGGCGGCGGATGAGGCCGGCTGCTTCGCGATGGTTATCGAGGGGGTCGCCGAGGACCTGGCGGCCCAGATATCCCGTCAGGTTCGCTGCCCGACAGTCGGCATCGGGGCTTCGGCGGCCTGTGACGGCCAGATTCTCGTGACAGACGACATGCTGGGCATGTTCGACTGGACCCCCCGATTCGTCCGCCGCTATGCCGACCTGCGGCAGACAATCGCGGCTGCGGTGGATGGCTATGCCTCGGATGTCCGTGCAAGAGCCTTTCCCGGGGAAAAAGAAACCTACCTCCTCAAAAAAGCGCCATAATCCCAACGGCTTTTGTCGAATTGCCGGGGCGGGCGGCCCCAGCTAAGTTGCCCCACCCATCGGAGCACCCTACCGCGTGAATGACGTTTTTCAGGAAGTTGAACAGAGCCTGCGCGAGGAATCGCTCGGCAAGGCTTGGAAGCGATGGGCGCCGTTCGTGTACGGCGCCATAGCCTTGGCGATCATCAGCGTCGGCGTGCTCGAATTCATGCGCTTCCAGCGCGATGAAGCGATCTCCAAGGCCGCGAAGACCTATGACGCCGGCTTCGTGGCGCTCGAGGCGGGCGACCTGCCAACGGCGCGCGCGCGGTTTGCCGAGCTTGCCAAGAACGACACCGGCTTTGCCGTGCTCGCGGGCCACATGCTGGCCGGCGTCGAGCGCGACATGACGAACGATCCGGTCGCCATCGAAGCGCACCTCAAGGCGGCTGCGGCTGCAGACAAGGGCGTGATGGGCGATCTCGCCATCCTGAAGCTCGGCTACCTGATGGCGGACAAGTCTTCCCGCGCGGATCTCGAGACAGCGCTCAAGCCGCTGCTCGACAAGGGCACGCAAGCCTCGCTGCTCGCGCGCGAACTGCTCGCCGCCAAGGCGCTGTCCGAGGGCGATGTGGACTTTGCCCGCGACACGTTCGAGACGCTGAACGTCGACATCAACGCGCCGCAAGCGATGCGCCAGCGCGTTGCCCAGGCGCTCGCAACGCTGCCGCAACGCGCGGTGGACCTTGATGCGCCGAAGCCGGCAACGCCTGCAGCTGCTCCGGCCGCGCCTGCTGCACAGACACCCACCGTTCAGGCGCCCACCGTTCAGGCTCCAGCCGCTCAAACAGGGCAGCCCCAGCAATGACCTCAGTTCTGCGTTCCCTTCTGATCGTGATTCCGCTCGCGGGTCTGCTCGCCGGATGCGGTAGCGGCCCGCCGGTTCTCTCCGAAGAGGAGAAGGCGGCGCGCATCACGATCAACCCGTTCCAGGAAAACCTGACGCCGGATCCGGCGCTGGCCGCGGCGACGATCACGCTGCCCGCAGCGCAACCGTCGAAGGACTGGCTGCAGGCGGGACTCATCGGCTCCAAGATCCCGGGCAATCTCGACGCCGCGCCGGAGTTCCGGGAAGCCTGGCGCTCGAACGTCGGCGAAGGCTCGGGCGAGATCAAACGCATCGTGGCCGCACCCGTTGTGAAGGATGGTGTGATCTACACGATCGATAGCGCGCAAAAGGTCACCGCGTTTGATGCCGCCAATGGCCGTCGCGTCTGGGATAAGCAGCTGAAAGCGGGCAACCCGCAGTGGGACGAGTTCTCGGTGGGTGGTGGCCTTGCGATCACAGGTGACAAGCTGATCGTCGCTTCGGGCTTCGCCTATGTGACAGCGCTCAACGTGAAAGACGGTAGCGAGATCTGGATCCGCAAGGTGGAGAGCCCGCTGTCGAGCTCGCCTGCCATCATGGGCAATCGCGCCTATCTCACGTCGACGAACAACGATTTCTACGCAATCGATACCGACACCGGCGAAATCCTCTGGAACGACCAGGCGCTGGCGGAAACGGCGCGCGTGCTGTCCTCGCCCAGCCCGGCGGTCACACAGGATATTCTGGCGGTCGGATATTCGTCAGGCGAGCTGATCGCCTACTTGCCGGCCAACGGGCGCCGCCTGTGGACCGATACGCTGACCTCCACCGGTCGCTACACGCCGCTGTCGGCCATCAACGATATCGCGGGCAAACCGACGATCCAGGACAGCGTGGTCTATGCCGCGAGTCATTCGGGCGTTCTGACAGCTATCGACGCCCGTTCGGGCACGCGCCTGTGGAGCCGTACGTTCGGCTCGCGCCAGGGGCCGGTGATCGGGGGCAACTACCTGTTCGTGGTCGGCACGGGCGGCGTGGTTGCTTGCTTCAACAAGGTCGACGGCAAGCTGGCGTGGAAGCGCGACCTGCCGGAGTTCAAGGACGGCAACCGCGAGAACCGTATCGTCTGGACCGGGCCGCTGCTCGTTTCCGGCAAGCTGGTGGTTGCTTCCTCGGAAGGGAAGGTGCTTGCGCTGTCGCCCCAGAACGGCGACACGCTGTCGGAAATCAATGTGGGTCAGCAGATCTTCATTGAACCGATTGCCGCTGCCGGCAAGGTTTTCGTTCTTACCGATCAGGCTAACCTGATCGCGATCAAGTAGGCAGGCTGAAGCCGCCTCTGGAGTTTCGCCATGACGCTGACGGTGGCCATCGTCGGTCGCCCGAATGTCGGCAAGTCGACATTGTTCAACCGGCTTGCGGGCCGGAAGATTGCAATTGTCGATGACCAGCCCGGCGTTACGCGCGATCGCAAGGAAGCAATGGGACGACTGGGCGATATCGATCTTCGCCTGATCGACACCGCTGGTTTCGAGGATGTGACGGACCAGTCGCTGGAGGCGCGCATGCGCCGCCAGACCGAGATCGCCATCAACGAAGCCGATATCTCGATCTTCCTCTATGATGCACGGGCGGGCGTGACGCCGATCGATGAGCGGTTTGCGCAGCTGCTGCGCAAGTCTGGCAAGCCGGTCGTGCTGTGCGCCAACAAGTGCGAGGGCAAGCAGGGCGATGAAGGGCTGATGGAAGCCTGGCGCCTTGGCCTTGGCGATCCGGCGCCGCTTTCGGCCGAGCACGGCGAGGGGATGTCGGACCTCTACGAATTGCTGCGGCAGGCTCAGGAGAAGCTCGAGGCGGCGGAAGGGTTTGTGTCGCTGGAGCCGGAGAGCGAAGGCGATGAGCCGTTCGATCCGGATGCGGATGCGCCGCCGGTCGATCCCACCAAGCCGATCCGCATTGCCTTCGTTGGCCGCCCGAATGCGGGCAAGTCGACGCTGATCAACGGCATCCTCAACGATGATCGTTTCATCACAGGTCCTGAAGCTGGCATCACGCGCGACAGCGTGACGGTGGCGTGGACGTGGCGTGACCGCGAGATCCGCCTGGTCGACACTGCCGGTCTGCGCAAGCGCGCGAAGGTGCAGGAAAAACTCGAACGCATGTCCACCATGGAAACCACGCACTCCATCCGCTTTGCGGATGTGGTGGTGCTGGTGATGGACCCGCGCGACGCGTTCGAGAAACAGGACGTGCAGATCGCCAACCTCGTCTTGCGCGAGGGCCGTGGGCTCGTGTTTGCCATCACCAAGTGGGACACGGTCGATAACGTGTCTGAAGCGCGCAAGGAGATGG
>JAOATF010000168.1 GCA_030158285.1 Hyphomonadaceae bacterium | reverse complement strand
CGCATCATCCGCGCCATCGAAACCGACCGCGACGCCAACCCCTCCGCCCAAGCCGCCCCCTGGACCGCCGAACCCACCACCGCCGACGCCTGCGCCCGCGCCGCTGCAAAGCTGGCCGACGATCTCGACTGCCCGCTTGTCGTCTTCACGCGCTCCGGCTCATCGGCGCAACGCGTCTCCGCCACCCGCCCGAAACAGCCGATCCACGCCCTCACGCCGTCCATGCCGACCGCCCGCAAGCTGTCGCTTGTCTGGGGCGTCAGCGCCGACCTCGAACCGGACGAGCCGCGCAGCTTCGACGACATCCTCGCCGCCGTGACGCGCCACGAAGCGGCCAGCCACGTGAAACGCTTCGTCATCACCGCCGGCTATCCCTACGCCAGTGACAATTCGACGGACACGATCAAGGTAGTTGAACGGAAGTAGGCCCTAGACCTCTTCGATGTCGACGACTTTCTCGACATCGACCAGGCGACGGTCCTCGCCCTTCACTTTCGCCACGCGGCGACGGCGATCCGGCCCGAAGAAGTTCGGCGCCTGCACGAAACGGCGACGCGCATTGGCGACCGCCGCGATCTTGTTCCACAACGCGCGCGGCGACACCGGCTTGCACAGGATCTCATCCGCCCCCGCATCGCGCAGCTCGCTCACGGTGCGCGGCGTTGTGTCTGCGGTGCACGCAATGATCGGCACGAAGCGATCGCCCTGGAAATGCTCCGAGCGCGTCAGCCGCATGAATTCCGCGCCCGACGATCCGCCCATCAGGTAGTCGGCAATCACAATGTCGAACTTCTGGCACGACAGCAGCCGAATCCCCTCGTCCACCGTCAGCGCCGCCACGACTGTCTTGACGCCCAACCCCGTCAGCATCACGCGCATCAGCTGCTGCATGAAGCGATGGTCGTCGACGACGAGGATGGACAGCTGGTTGACGTTCAGGCGCACGCGCGATCTCCGGGTCTGACGTCATGCCACACAGCCGTCGAAACGTGATGAAATCGCACGACGCGATTCGCGCTACGCCGTAAAGGTTTCGCTAGGGATGTGACCGACTACTCTGTCACCGCCACGCGGAAACCGATGGCCGTGTCACGCGTTCCCGCCGCCAGTCGGCTGCGGTTTGCGATGCGCAAATCGCCGGCATTCGCCTTCCAGCCGCCGCCCCGGATCACGCGCTGGCAGTTGCTGGTGGTCACCGCCGAGCCGTCCGTGGGAGCGCTGGCAAACGAGTTGACATAGCAGTCCTGCACCCATTCGGACACGTTGCCGCTGACATCGAACAGGCCAAATCCGTTGGCGTCGTGTGCGCCTGTCTCGTTCGTCTTGCCGTACGGCACATTGCTGGAGACGTACTTGTCGCCCCACCAGTAAGCCGTGCTGGTTCCGCCGCGCGCGGCGTATTCCCACTCGGCCTCTGTCGGCAAGCGATAGGCCTTGCCGGTCTTGCCGCTCAGCCATTTCACATAGGCCTGTGCGTCATTCCACGAGACCATGATCGCCGGACGCGCGCCGCGCCCCCAGCCCTTGTCTGTCGGCGTATAGTTCCCACATCCTCCCCCAGCGACGCAGGCGTCCCACTCCGCGAGCGTCACTTCCTTCAGGCTGATCGCCAGCGGTGCGATGGTCACCTCGCGCTGCGGACCTTCCCACGCGCGATGGCCTGACTCACTTGCAGGCGAGCCCATCATGAAAGATCCGCCGGCAAGCCGCGCCATCTCGGGGCAGTCGTCGCAATCGCGGAAGGTCTTCGCCGTTGCAGGCGTGGCCGGCGGCTCGGCCGCAACGGGTTCGCTTGTCGTCTGCACTTCCGCTGCGATCGGAGCGGCAGGCGCAGCCGGCGCTGCAACAGCCGCTGCCGTTTCAACCTGCGCACTGCCGCCAGACTTCGGCATGAAGGCGAGCGCCGCGCCACCCACGACAGCAACGGCGATCGCCGCGCCGATGATCAGCGGCATCGGGCTTCCGCTCTTTTTCTGCGCCGGCGCGGCAGACGATTTCTGCTGGAAGGCATCGACCCACGGGGCCGCCTGCGGCGGGGGCGTCCGGATCAACGGCTCCGGCGCGCGCGGCGGCGGGGCCAGTTCAACCTTGGGCGGCGTCACGACCGGCGGGGCCTTGGCGGCGGTCAACGCCGCAATCCGCTTCTTGGCGAGCGCCGCGAAATGTCCTTGCGGATAGCGTTCGAGATAGGACTCGAACTCTTCCACATCATCCCCATCCTGGATCGACATCCAGAACGCCGCCTCGATGGTTTCAGCTCCACGCGCCGACTCGGCCTTCGCCGCCTGAGCGGTCGCAGCTTCCGGGGCAGGCGAAGCCGGCTTCATCGCTGCAGCTTTGCGCGCCACATGCTCCCGCACGTCTGCGATGAAGGCCTGCCAGTTGTGTGTGGTCGTATCCCCTTCCCAGCCGACAAGGTCTGCCGTCTGGATCAGTTCGAACATGATCGGCCGGTCGCACGGCTCAATCATCACGGGGATCAGCGCGGACTTGCGATCGCCCAATGTCGCTTCGGCCCTCACCCATTTCGAGCGCACTGACCGCGACGACCACAAGACGACGACGGCCTTGGACTCGTGCAGCTGCCGTTCCGTTACCTCGTCATAGGTCTGTCCGGCGCGCAGCACCGTGTCCCACCAGACATCGAAACCTTCGTCCGCCAAGGCCTTCGCGATCAGCTTCGCTTTCGGCTGATCTTCGCGATTATACGAAAGAAAGATGTCAGGCACGCGTTCACCCCCGGTGATACGGTGGCGTTGGTATCACATCAGCGCCGCGCTGCTAAGCAAATCGGCGCGACAGGATCATGTTTGCAAACGGCGCCTGACCCGTGGTCAGGGCCAGCGGGCGCCTGCCTATTCGAACTCGGGCTCGGCGGCGAAAATGTTCGCCGGGAAGCCATCCGAGACGCCGTTCGGGAAGTTGGCGTCGCGCTTCTGCATGAAGCTTTCGATACCTTCCTTCACATCGGCCGACTGGCCCCTTAGCTGTAGTGCGCGGCTGTCGATCTTGTGCGCGTCCATCGGGTGTTCAGCGCCCATCATCCGCCACATCAGCTGGCGCGAGACGGCGATCGAGACCGGCGCAGATTTCTCCGTCACGCGATGCGCCAGCTCCATGGCTGCCGGCAGGAGGTCGTCCGGCGCATGCAGCGACTGAACGAGGTTCTTTTCTTTTGCTTCCTGCGCATCGAACACGCGGCCCGAGTAAACCCAGTCCAGCGCCGTCGGCACGCCAACGAGCCGCGGCAGAAACCAGCTGGAGCAGGCTTCCGGCGTGATGCCCCGGCGCGAGAACACGAAGCCGAATTTTGCGTTGGTGGAGGCCAGCCGGAAATCCATCGGCAGCTGCATCGTCGCGCCAACGCCAACCGCCGCTCCGTTCACTGCCGCGATCACCGGCTTCAACGAGCGGAAAATGCGCAGCACGACGCGCCCGCCGCCATCGCGCCGGATGCCGTCATGGATGATCTCGTCGCCCGAGGCACGTTTGGAATAGTTGAACGTGTCGCCACCCGCGATGCCCAGCTCGGCTCCGGCGCAGAACGCGCGGCCTGACCCGGTGATGATCACGGCGCGAACCGCATCATCCGCGTCTGTCTGGTCGAACAGCTGGATCATCTCGCGCATCACCACTGGGGTGAAGGTGTTCATCTTGTCCGGCCGGTTGAACGTCGCCACTGCAACGCCGTCGGTGACCTTGAGGTCGAACATGGTGAAGTCAGTCATCGCGGGTATCCGTCACAGCTTGAAGGGAGTTGGGAGAAGGTCTGATAGCGGCAAGGCGCCGACGCCGTCGATCCAGACGGGCGCTTCCGGCGCCATGAATTCCATCATCACCTGCCGGCAGGCGCCGCACGGCATGCGCGTATTGTGGGTCTCATGCACGAAATCGTCGGACCCCGCGCTCACCGCCAGCGCAATGATCCGGGCGCGCGGATGCTGGATGCGGGCGGCAAAGATCGCCACGCGCTCGGCGCAGCAGGTCAGGCCATAGCTGGCGTTCTCGATATTGGCGCCGATCGCGCTTTGGCCATTGTCGAGCAGCACGGCTGCGCCCACATGGAATTTCGAGTAGGGAGCGTGGGCATGGGCCCGGGCCGCACGTGCGGCGTCGCCCAGGGTTGCGATTGCGGAGGCGTCTGTCATCTGCGTCCAATCTACAGGGCCGGGCAATCTGGAGAGGGATCGGGTGCAAGGCAAGCGCACAATCGCAACGCTGGCGGAGGCAAAAGCCTTCATTCGCGCCAATACGCGGGCGGCCTCGGTGCCGGGCCTGCCCATCCGCATCTATACGGCGGACGAGCTGACGCCGATCTGGGAAGCGACCGAGAAAGACCTCGCCGAGGCCAATGTCGCCCCGCCCTTCTGGGCTTTCCCCTGGGCCGGCGGACAGGCGCTGTCCCGCTACGTGCTCGACAATCCGGACCTTGTGCGCGGCAAGCTGGTGCTCGATCTCGCCTCGGGTTCCGGCCTCGTTGCGGTGGCCGCCGCCCTCGCTGGAGCTGCGCAAGTCGTCGCCAACGACATCGACCCGATGTGCGAGGCCGCTGTCGCGCTCAATGCCGAACTCAACGCGGTCAGCATCGACTATCTGGGCGGCAACCTGCTCGACGGCGATCCGCCGGACTATGACGTGATCCTCGCCGCCGATGTCTTCTACGAACAGACACCCGCCCGCCTGTTCCGCGCCATGCTCGAACGCTGCCACGCCAATGGCTCGCTGATCCTCGCCGGCGACCCCGGCCGCACCTACTTCCCGCGCGATACCTTCCGACAGGTCGCCGAATACGACGTCACGACGACAACCGAGATTGAGAACAATCCAGTGAAGTCCGCGCGCGTCTGGACGCTCTGACGACTACGCCAGCACGAACCGCACGCCGCAGAGCCCGACATAAGGCTCGCCATGCGCTTCGCCGACCTTCACGCCATGGCGTTCGGCATTGGCGAGAATGGCTTTCGGATCGCGGCACGACAGACGTACGGAGGCCAGACCTTCGCCGCGATCATCCTCCAGCGGGCCAAAGCGCGCCCGCGCATTGTCCAGCTCCATCGTCCACGTGTCGCGATCATTGCGCTCCACCGGACGCTCCAGCAGCTGGCTCCAGCGCGCGGCAACGGCGGACGGATCATCGCACTGCATGCGCGCCCCGCTGATCGCACGTACGGTCTTGGAGCGGTCGTGGCTGATCCAGTCCTCGCCCGCCCACTTGTAAGACCCCGCCATGCTCTCGCCATCCGGCGAATGGCGATCCACTGACAGCAAGCAGCCGCCCGTGTCGCGCGGATGCAGGTGCAACGCCTCGCCCGTCAGCGTCCCCTCGGTGGAGGTGAGATCCTCGACCAGCCGCACGCCCGCGCCCTTGATGACGTCGCGCCGGCGCTCGAGATCATCGCAATCGACGATATACATGTAGCCGCCATCGCCCTTGCGCCGCGCGATATAGCGGCCGGCAGCGGTGTCGTCCTTCAGCGGCGAGACGACTTCGAGAAACGTGCCGCTCATCGCGAACAGCGCATTGTGCAGGCCATACTTGCCGACGCCGGGATCACGGAAACAGATTTCGAGGCCGAGCACGTCGGCGATCTCTTTTTCCACCTTCGCAAGATCGCTCGCGACGAGGCAGATCTGACGGAGCCTGAGATATCCCATATGCGCCCTCCCGCGGCGGTGGTGCCAGGCCCTGACGGGCTATCTGGTCTGTGTTCTGCCCTCGATCATATGCTTGAGCGCGTTGGTTCGCGAAGCGATGAAATCGTTGAAAGCGCGCACATGCGGCAGGTTCCGCATTTCCTCCCGCGTCATCAGCAGGAGGGCGTAATCCGCCTCGTCGAACAGGAAACAGAGCTCCAGCTCCGGGTCGAGCTCGCCGAGAACGCAGGGCAGCGGCCCGCATCCGAGCCCACCCTTGATCGCCCCCGAAATGTTCAGGATCGAGGATGAGGCCTGCCGGATCACGGCGCCCTTGGCTCTCACATGCTTCATGAAGGCCGGGTCAAACCTCGCGAGATCTCCCGTTCCTGCTATGATCGGATGGCTTGCCAGCTCGTCGGGATTTCTCGGCACGCCATTTTCCGCAGCATAGGCTTTCGATGCGTAGACCCCCCACTTGCCCGTCGCGAGCCGGCGCACCACCACGCCATCTCCTGTCGGTCCCGCAGACATCGTCGCCGCCCGCAGCGCGATGTCCGCTTCGCCGCGCGAAAGATCGAGCTGGCGATCTGTGATGACGGTCTCGACCTGCACGACAGGAAAGCGCTGCGTGAATTCGCGTAGCCAAGGCGTCAGCAAGCAGTCAGCCAGAACGTCATTGGTGGTGACGCGGATCATGCCGAGAAGTTTCCGGCTGCGCTGGGCGACCATACGGGCAAAGCCCTCGGCCTCCGCCTCGACCCGTTCGGCGTTCTGCATCATCGCAGACCCGACTTCGGTAAGCCGGTAGCCACCTGCAGTTTTGTCGAAGAGTTTTTCGCCGAGCGACTCTTCCAAAGCTGCAACCCTGCGGGCGACTGTTGTCTGGTTACAGCCCAGAATTTTGGCTGCAGACAAGGTGCTACCGCTCCTCGCCACGGCCAGATAATGCCTCAGGTCGCTCCATTCGAACATGCTGCGTTATGCAATACTGCAGAACGCTCTGCAATAGTTCGGGTTGAGCTCAGGTGCGACAACCCGTACATCAACCTCACGGACGAGATGTCAAAAGACACAGCCGAAGCAAAGAAGACTACTCAAGAAGACGACGCCAAATCGTACGAGATGACCTCCCTATGACTCCCCCGGCCCCTTCCAGGACTGTCTCCCCTCCTTCCTCCCGGAAGGCGCCGGGCGCTCTGCGCCTCCATTACGATCCTGCGTCCACCACCTGCCGTCCGATCATCCTGTTTGCATCCGAGAACGCGATCGAGATGGACTTCCAGCTGGTCGATCTGTTCTCCGATGAAAACCGCAGCGACTGGTACACGCGCCTCAATGCGAACCAGGCCGTGCCCGTGCTCGAGCACGATGATTTCGTGCTGACCGAAAGCTCGGCGATCCTGAAATATCTCGCCGACCTCACGGACTCGCCGGCTTATCCGAAAGACCTGCAGCAGCGGGCGCGCGTCAACGAGGTGATGGATTTCTTCAACACCTACATGATGCGGGACTATGTCTACGGCCTCGTCTATTCGCGCGTGCTGGGCCACTACCGGCTCAACGGCGCGGCGCAGGCGCAGTATATCGCGCTGCATGAGCCGCGCGCAGTGCGCAGGCTGAAGGCGCTGGATACCTGGATCGGCACAAAGACCTTCATCTGCGGCGACAGCATTTCCATCGCCGACTATTTCGGATCGGGAATCGTCTCGGCCGGCGAACTCGTCGGCTACGATCTTCGTCCCTGGGCAAACGTGACGCGGTGGCTCAACACCATGAAGTCACTGCCGACCTGGGATGAAGTCCACGCCGGCTTCTATGGCTGGCGCAGCGCCATCGAGGCGCAAAACAGGGCAACAGCCTGACAACACGACAAACGAGGAAACAGAAAAACAAACGAGTTCGGACCAACTGAACCAGACCTGACCGGCCTCCCATAAAAACCGCCGGCATACGCTGAAACGAGCAACGCCAACCACCAGAACGACCGGCGATCAACGCCGGCGAAGGAAGCATCATGACCTCCCAGACCGCGAACATCCGCGCGCACGCCGCCTTTCTGGCTGCTGCCGCACTCCTCTCCCTCCAAGCCTGCAGCCGCCCGGCTGCTGCAACCCCGGCAGAAACGGCGACCGTTCCCGCCGAATACATCACCGCCGCATCCGATGTCGAAGCCGGCCGCTATCTCGTGAAGATCGGCGGCTGCAATGACTGCCACACGCCGGGTTATGTCGAAGGCCTCGCCATGACCGGCAAGGCGATGCCCGAGGCCGACTGGCTGATGGGCGGCGATGTCGGCTTCTCCGGCCCGTGGGGCGTGAGCTATCCGGCCAACCTGCGCCTGTCGGTGCAGAACATGACCGAGGAACAATTCCTCGAACTGTCGCGCGCCGGCCGTGGCCGCCCGCCGATGCCGTGGCCGAGCCTGCAGGCAATGAGCGATCGCGATCTCAAGGCGATCTACGCCTACATCGTTTCGCTCGGACCCAAGGGCCATCCCGCACCTGCCGCGCTGTCGCCCGGCGTCGCGCCGGACCGTCCGCACATTCCGTTCGTTCCGCAAATGCCAACCACGCAAGTGCCCGTGAAGAGCTGATACTCGCGACGCCTCCCCCGGCGTACGGAAACATCCGGCGCTGAACATAAAAAGAAGAGAAAACCTCCGATGACGACCAACATTCCGCTGCCTTCGACGCAAATCGCGAACGACAAGTCTTCGCCGAAAATGCGCTTCCTCTATCCGCTCGCCGCCCTCTGCACGGCCATCGTCTTCCTCGCGCCCACCAGCGGCGAGGCCCAGCCTGCGGGCAAGAAGCTGCGCCCCGACCAGGAGCGCGCGATCGAGCTGGCGCTCGCCGAAGTCGAGCCCGGCATGCGCCCGATGGCGCGCGAACAGCTGGCCGTGACGTTCGGCCAGTTCAGCGAGCCGCAGATCGCCATGATGGTGGCCAAGATGAAGGAGAACGCGACCACCGCCGCGAACACGCCGCCGCCGGTGATCGAAGTCGAAACCGTCGCGACACCGGAAGATCGCGCCTACAACAAGGCGCAGTATGAGCCGGTGATCCGCAAGCATCACGCGGTGCAGACGAAGTTCGACGCGTTCGCCAACGCCAAGCTCACCGCCTACTGCCCGGGCGGCGACCAGTATGCCCGCTTCGGATCGGCCTGGCGCTATGAGCAGGGCCAGTTCATGATGCCGAGCGCGCTTGCGACTTCGAATGTCGAAGCCAACGTGATCGTCGCCGGCGAGGCCTATGCCCCGCAGGATGGGCGCTACAAGTTCGACGTCTCGAAGGTGCGCATGACGTTTGACGAGGCCAAGGTCGACGCCGCGATCAAGACCGCTTGCGACAAGGTCCATGCCGCCGGCCGGGATTTCCTCGCCAAGGTCGATCCGGTGATTGCGAAGCATGACTGGGACAATGCCTTCAAGCTCGAAGGCTGGGCGCAGGGCCGGCTCGAGCCGATCCGCAGCGAACTGCAGGCGGCTTACGACAAGCTCTCGCCCGGTGATTTCACCGAGATCCAGCTGGCGCTCATGAACGGGAAGAAAGTGAAATAGCCAACACGGACATGACGGTCGCTCAATCCCCCCGGAGTTCAAAGCCGGCCCCCAGAAGCCGGCAGACCGTCAGAAACCTCCAGCGCAGACCGCCCCCGCGGTCTGCGCTTTTGTTTTACATGAAGCTGTAGGGCTCGATATCGAGCGC
>JAOATF010000167.1 GCA_030158285.1 Hyphomonadaceae bacterium | reverse complement strand
GTTGAACAGTGATCAGCTGCCCTCCTGCGGGGTCGACGGGGAGGAGTATAAGCCCGTGCATGATGCCATGGAATCCAAAGCTCTGTTTCCCTCATCTTTTGGAGCTAAGGCCTTGGGAGTGTTGGGAATGGGTGACTCTGTTTCCCTTGGATTTGTACAGCGAGTTTCCCTCATTCTCGGGGGTGTGGCGCGGGCGGGACGTTGAATTCATCCTTCGAGACGATCGCCACGCGAGAGCCCCGAGGTTGAAACGGCATGCCTGCGATCCCTCAGGATGAGCGCGGTGGGGGCGATAGATGAACTCTGGCGATGGTTGCTGAATTTGCGCAGCAACCACCTGGCTCATCCTGAGGGATCGCGGGTGTGGTGGTGAGACCGGGGTGGTCTGTCGGGGCGATCGTCTCGAAGGATGGGTTGTAAAGCGGGGTGTGGCTGCGCGCTGTGGCGCGGCAGGTGCGCTCAGACGTTTTCGAGGACTCTCGGGATGCGGAAGACGACGTCTTCCTGTGCGGTGACGACTTCCTGCACGGAGACGGTGAACCTTGCGCGGCAGGCGGCGATGACGCCTTGCACGAGGGTTTCGGGGGCGGAGGCGCCGGCGCTGAGGCCGAGGGTGGTGACGTTGTCGAACCAGGCCCAGTCGATGTTGTCGGCGGAGGCGATGAGATGGGCGGAGATGGCGCCGGAGCGTTCGGCGACTTCTTTCAGGCGGACGGAGTTGGAGGAGTTGGCGGCGCCGATGACGAGGACGAGCTGGGCCTCGGCGGCGATGGCTTTTACCGCTTCCTGCCGGTTGGTGGTGGCGTAGCAGATGTCGTCCTTGCGCGGCTCGGCCATTTTCGGGAAACGGCGGCGCAGGGCAGCGACGATGTCTTTCGTATCGTCGACGCTGAGCGTGGTTTGCGTGACGTAGGCGAGACGCGTTTCGTCGGCGGGCGTGAAGGCGTTCACATCGTCGACGGTTTCGATCAGCGTCATCGAGCCGGGATCGAGCTGGCCCATCGTGCCGACGACTTCGGGGTGGCCGGCGTGGCCGATCAGGAGGATGTGCAGGCCGGCGCGGGCGTGGTGCTGGGCCTCGGCGTGGACCTTGGAGACGAGCGGGCAGGTGGCGTCGACATAGACCATCTGCCGCGCGGCGGCCTCAGCGGGGACGACTTTGGGAACGCCGTGGGCGGAGAAGACCACCGGGCGGTCGTCCGGGCATTCGGTGAGTTCCTCGACGAAGACGGCGCCCATCGCTTCGAGGCGCTTAACAACGTGAGCGTTGTGCACGATCTCGTGGCGCACATAGACGGGGGCGCCCCATTTCACGAGCGCCTGCTCGACGATCTGGATGGCGCGGTCGACGCCGGCGCAGAAGCCCCGGGGTGCGGCAAGAAGGATGGCGAGCGGCGGTTTGGTCATGGGGCGCGGCAGGGGGTCGGGGGAGTGGGCAATAGGGAGTAGGGTTTTGTGGGACTTATGGATAGCCCGGCAACATTACTACTCCCTACTGCCTATTCCCCACTGCCTCCCTGTCGAAAAGCGGCGATTCTTGGGCAGTTCCCGGCGTTGCGCGGGGGCTCGGTTCGGGGCTATCACCCCTCGGGTGTCGATGGCTGATCCCGGGGCGAATCCCCGGCGGGCCCTGAGGATGTAACAGTGAAGCGTTTTGCGCCTGCCTGCCTGGGTCTCGTGCTCCTTGCGAGCTGCGGAACGGTTGACCTGTCAAACCTGGACGACAAGCCGAACGTGGGCCCGTGCCCGGTTTCGGCGTCGCTGTATGACGCCAGCCGGATGGTGGAGATCAACGGGACGGAGCGCCACGAGAACGTGACCTTCACCGGCGCGATCGAGGCTGTGCGCGGCTACTGCCGGTATGTCGGCACCAACCCGATCACCATGGAAGTCGAGATCGATTTCGCCTTCGGCAAGGGCCCGAAAGCTGAAACGGCCACCAAATCCTATCCGGTATTCGTGACGGTCACGAAGCGCGACAAGAACATCCTGGCCAAGGAACGCTTCAATATCGACGTTGCCTGGCCGGCCGGGAAAGACGTTGTGCGCTTCACGGAAACCATTCCGGGGATCGTGATCCCGCGCGCCAACGAGACCATCTCGGGCTCGAACTTCGAGATCTTTGTCGGGTTCGAGCTGACGCCGGCGCAGCTGGCCTATAACCGAAGCGGCACCCGCTTCACGATCAACGTTGCGCCGCTCGCCACGCCGAAGTAGTTCGGCGGGGCTTCAACAAGCCCTCTCCGGACCTGCCTGATGACCAAATCCACCGATCTTGCCGACCTGCTGTCGGATGTTGCCGGCGCGGCGTTCGCTGCGCAGGGGCTTGAAGCGTCTTATGGCGCGATGCGCCGGTCGGACCGGCCGGACCTTGCCGACTTCCAGTGCAATGGCGCGATGGCGGCGGCCAAGAAGGTGGGCAAGAACCCGCGCGAGATTGCGACCGCGATCGTCGAGGCGATGAAGGCCTCGCCGCTGGTGGCGGCGGCGGAAGTGGCGGGGCCGGGCTTCATCAACGTGAAACTGTCGGCGGCGGCGCTGTCCAAGCGGGCGGAAGAGATTGCGGCGGACACGCGGGCGGGGGCGCGGGGCGTGGAGACGCCGCGGCGCGTGATGTTCGATTTCGGCGGCTGGAACGTCGCGAAGGAAATGCACATCGGGCACCTGCGCTCGACCGTGATCGGGGACTCGCTGCAGCGGCTGTTCCGGTTCAGGGGCGATCACGTGACCAGCGACGTGCACCTCGGCGACTGGGGCCTGCAGATGGGCCAGCTGATCAACGAGGTGAAGCTGGAGCAGCCGGACCTGCCGTATTTCGACGCGGGATTCACCGGGCCTTATCCGGAGACGAGCCCGGTTTCGATGGACGATCTCGGGCGGCTCTATCCGCAGGCGTCGGCGAAATCGAAGACGGACGAAGCGCGGCGCGATGAAGACCGCAAGGCGACACAGGAGCTGCAGGCCGGACGGCCGGGCTATCGCGCGCTGTGGAAGCATTTCTGCAACGTGACGCGCGTGGGGCTGGAGCGTGAGTGCGCGAGCCTCGGCGTGAAGTTCGACCTGTGGAAGGGCGAGAGCGATGCGGAGCCGTACATCCCCGAGCTGGTCGAGGACCTGAAGGCGCGGGAGATTGCGGAGTTCGATGCGGGCGCGTGGATCGTGCGCGTGGCGCGCGAGACGGACAAGAAAGAGATGCCGCCGATCATCCTGGTGAACCGGGATGGCGCGATCGGCTATCACGGCTCTGACCTCGGCACGATCGTGGACCGCAAGCGGACGGTTGATCCGCAGCTGACGATGTACGTGGTAGACCAGCGGCAGGCGCTGCATTTCGAGCAGGTGTTCCGGGCGAGTGATCGCGCGGGGCTGATGCCGGAGAGCGCGCTGGAGCATCTGGGTTTTGGCACGGTGAACGGTCCGGATGGCAAGCCGTTCAAGACGCGCGATGGCGGCGTGCTGAAGCTGTACGAGCTGATCGCGCAGGCGGATGCGACGTCTCTGGCGCGGATGCAGGAGGCGGAGCTGGGCGCGGATGTGTCCGAGGCTGAGCGGGCGGACATCGCGCACAAGGTGGCGGTGGCGGCGATCAAGTTCTCCGATCTCTCCAACGTGCGCACGACGAACTACATCTTCGATCTCGATCGCTTCATCTCGTTCGAGGGGAAGACGGGGCCGTATCTTCTGTATGCTGCTGTGCGGATCAAATCGCTGGCGCGGCGGGCGGAAGGCGAAGGCGTGAAGCCGGGGCCGATTTCGATCGAGCTGGATGCGGAACGCGCGCTGGTGATGCAGCTGGACGCGGTGAACGATGCGCTGCGTGGGGCGTATGACAAGCGGCTGCCGCACTTCCTGTGCGAGCATGCGTATTCGCTGGCGCAGGCGTTCTCGAGCTTCTATGCGGCGGCGCCGATCCTGGTGGAGAGCGATCCGGTGAAGAAGGCGTCGCGGTTGGCGCTGGCGCTGGCGACGTTGAAGCAGCTGGAGCTGTTGCTGGGGCTGATCGGGATCGAGACGCCAGACCGGATGTGACGGGCGGATGTAGCAGGAGCGAGCGATGACACGCAGCAAGGACCGCAACATCGATTTTGTGCGGCTTCTGAACGAGGTCTGCGTTGGTCTGGGCTGTTGTGGCGGTTCGCGGGATGGCTCGCGAACGCATGTCACCGACTATTTTCCCGAAACTGGCGCCGTTTCCGCAGAACAGTTTGCTGTCTGGGTTCTTCAGGCAGAGGAACTCAATCCACAACACGAGCAAGACTTGCGGCGAGCAATCCGAAACGCCTTCATCTCTCACATGGGCGCGTCAAACGTTGACGTGTCCGAGCTCGTCTGGTGAGCAGCGTGACGCTGTACTCCGCACCGGAAATCGAGACGGGGAGACTGTTGCTTCGCGGGCTCGCGGCTGGCGACTTCCCCGTCTATGAGCGGTTCTTCGGCGATGTGGAGGCTTCGGCCAACTATGGCGGGCCGCTGACGCCGGGGATGGCGTGGCGGCGGCTGGCGGCGGATATCGGGCACTGGGACCTGCGCGGGTATGGCCTGTGGGCTGTGACCGAGAAGGCAGGCGCGCGAATGGTCGGCGTGGCGGGGCTGTACTGGCCGCACGGCTGGCCACGGTCCGAGCTGACATGGTGGATCGCGGCGGATGCGCGGCGTAACGGCTATGCGCTGGAGGCGTCGCGCGCGGTGATCGCGCAGGCTTATGATGCGATGGGGTGGGCGCTGGTCGAGACGCACATGAACGATGCGAACACGGCGGCGCGCAACCTGGCGCTGAAGCTGGGCGGGCAGGTGATTGCGCGCGAGATGTTTCCGGATGGGGTGGAGCGGAATGTTTACGCGCTGCCGAAGGAGTTGGCCTGATGAGCTTGCGGTTTATGGTTGACGATCTTTCGGGTGCGCAGACGCAGGCGCTGGTGAAGCGGCATCTGGCGGGGATGCATGAGAACTCGCCTGCGTGCAGCGTGCATGCGTTTGACATCGACCGGCTGAAGCAACCGGGCGTGACGTTCTGGACGGGATGGCTCGACGACGAGATCGCGTGCATGGGCGCGCTGAAGCGGCTCGATGCGGAGAACGGCGAGATCAAGTCGATGCGTGTGGCCGACGCGTTTCTCGGCCGGGGCGTGGGCCGCGCGATGCTGGAGCACATCATGGATGAGGCGCGCGGCGCCGGCATGAAGACGCTGTGGCTGGAGACGGGATCGACGGAAGCGTTCGTGCCGGCGACCACGCTGTATGAGCGCGCGGGGTTCAGGTTCTGCGGACCGTTCGGGGACTACACCGACGATCCGTTCAGCAGGTTCATGGTGCTGGCGCTTTGAAGCAGGCATTCCCCTTGTAGCGACAACCGAGATCCTCGGGACAAGCCCGAGGATGACCGTGATTGATGGCTGCGCTTTATCTTTGAACGTTCTGCGGTAACGTCCCAACGGGGTCATCCTCGGGCCTGTCCCGAGGATCTTGGTTGGGGAAGTAGGGGGATGGGCCGGTTCGAAACCGTTGCCGTCTACATCATGACGGATCGCCGTTATGGCGTGCTCTATACGGGCGTTACGGCCTATTTCCTGAAGCGGATTGCGCGTCACCGGGCTGGCGAAGGCTCGCAGTTTACGGCGAAGTACAATTGCAAAATCCTCGTCTGGTATGAATTGCACGAGGACATCAGCGTCGCCATCCAGCGCGAGAAATCCATCAAGCGCTACGCGCGGCAGTGGAAGATCAATCTGATCGAAGCTGAGAATCCCGATTGGCTGGATTTGTGGGAGCAGGTGAGGCCGCAGCCTTTGCCGGGAGAGCGCCGGAGTATCGACGAGATCAGGCGTGGCTTGCGCGATGATCGGGGTGATGAGCGGTAGTCCCGAGGGGTGCGCAACCGAGATCCTCGGGACAAGCCCGAGGATGACCGTATCTATTTCTTCGCTTTTGCTCTGGGGGCAGGCTTCTTCGCTGGCGCCTTTGCGGCTTTCTTCGCCGGTTTGACTGCGCTGCCTTCGTTGAACTTCAGCCAGATTGCGACGACGGCGTTGGCGTGGCCGTGGCCGAGGCCGGTCTTTTCCATAAGGTGGGCGCGGAGGTCGCCGTGTTTGGCGAGGCCGGACTTGGCGAGGGCTTTCGCGAAGTCGTCGTAGGTCTTGCCGGAGGCTTTCTCGGCGTTCGCGAGATAGGTCTTGAAGCCCTGGTGGAGTTTGGTGCGGTCGAGGGGCATGGTGTTGCGATCAGTCCCTGCTGAAAATTGGTGGCTCCAGGCAGACGACTTCAACGTATTCCTGTGGCGTGGCTACAAGATAGGCCTGTGCTTCGGCTTTGGAGCGACCGTTGTGTGTGTAGGCTTCGAGAAGGCGCGACTTCGTGAGGCGCAAGACACCGCAGTCGGGTGCGTCGGAAGCGGCGACAAGTCGCGAGCCCTCGTAGGTAGCCAGCAGCTCGTGATGGTCGCTTTCCATGAAGAACCAGAACGACTCGACGCGATCAAAAACGAACGCTCCGATCGCGCCTGACGTGTTGCCGATGCGGACGGCAAGCCGCCCTTCGTCGTGCGATACGCCGGATATGAAGAATAGCGGCAGCTGCAGATCTGCAGCTGCCGCATCCATCGACATTACTGCGCCGCCCGTTGGGCGTCGCGGAGGGCTTTGAACTCGTTGCCTTTGTACCAGTTGGGCCACTGGTCGGAGTTGGCGAGGCGGTTGACGATTTCGTAGTCGACTTTCACGTCGGCTTCGATGCCGGCCATGTCCCAAGTGTCGGCGTATTCGTCGGCGGGGCCGTGATAGGCCTTCTCGGTGTATTCCTTGCCGATCGCTTCGCCGGCTTCCTTGCCGCCCGTCACCAGATCGACGCCGCTGTCGACGTAGAGCATCGGCACGCCTTTCTTGGCGAGGCTGATGTGGTCAGACCGGTAGAAGTAGCCGTTCTCCGCGTGCGGGTCGGGGGTGATGATGCGGTTGTTCTCGGCGAGCACCGTTTTCAGCAGGTCTTCCAGTTCCGAGGCGCCGGCGCCGATGACGACGGCATCCTTCGCGGGGCCGGAGGGCTGCATCGCGTCGATGTTGATGCCGGCGACGATGTTCTTCAGCGGGATGAGCGGGTTCTCACCGAAATAGCCCGAGCCGAGGAGGCCGGATTCTTCAAGCGTGACGGCGAGGAACGTGACCGAGCGTTTCGGCGCCGTGCCCGAGGCGACTTTCTCGGCGATCTCGAGGATGGCGGCGGTGCCGGTGGCGTTGTCGACGGCGCCGTTGTTGATCACGTCGGCGTTCGGATCATCGCTCGTGCTTTTGCCGAGGTGGTCCCAGTGGGCCATCAGCAGGATGTGCTCGTCCGGTTTTTCGGAGCCCTTCACCGTGCCGATCACGTTGCGGGAGTCCTTGAAGGTGATCGACTGCGTGATGGTGGCGGAGGCCTTGAGGCCGGTCATCGGCACGGCCTTGAAGCCGCGCTTGTTGGCGGCGGCGCGCATCTTGTCGATGTCGAGACCGGCGGCCTTGAACAGCTCGGTCGCGTGGTTGAGCTGGATCCAGGCTTCCATCTTGGCGCGGCTGGCGCCGCCATCGGCGCGCACGAGGTCGGCCTGTTCGCCGGTCCACGAGCTTTCGACGACGTTCCACCCATAGGCGGCGGGCTTCTCTTCATGGATGAGGATGGCGCCTGTTGCGCCCTGACGCGCGGCTTCCTCGAACTTGTAGGTCCAGCGGCCGTAATAGGTCATGGCCTTGCCGTTGAAGAGCGTCTTGTCGTTGGTGATGAAGCCGGGGTCGTTGACGAACATCACGACCGTCTTGCCCTTCACGTCCACGCCTGCGTAGTCGTCCCAGTTGGCTTCCGGCGCCTTCACGCCGTAGCCGACGAAAACGAGATCGCTGTCGGCGAAGGTGACGGTTTCGTTCTTCTGGTCCTTGGTGAGATAGACGGCGTCGGGGCCGAGCTTGAGATCCCACGCCTTGCCTTCGGGACCGGAGATCTTCAGTGAGGACTTCGCGGGATCGACGGTCTGCGCGACCATCTTCACGACCTGGAAGTAGGTGCCATCCGGATTGCCCGGCTGGAGGCCGATGCGCTTCATCTCCGAGGCGATCCACTCGGCGGAGGCTTCGCCGGCGAGCGTGCCGGGGCCGCGGCCTTCATACTTGTCGTCGGACAGCTCCTTCACGCGCGCGGCGATATCGGCGCCGAGGATGTCGGGCGAGGTGGTGAGGACGGCGCCGACCGGGCCGGCGGGGGCCGCCGGTTCGACAGGCTTGGCCGGTTCACTGCCGCCGCCACAGGCGGCCAGTGCGACGGACATCAGTCCTGCCGCCGATAACGTTAGAAATCTCATCCGCAACTCCTTGGATTGCGGGGGACATTATCCCGCGCGAAGCATGCGGCAAGGGTGGTTTTGTGTGCAAAACGTCATTCTGCATGATCGCAGCAGCGCCGGTTCCGGACCCGGCCGCCGCAGCGATCGTTCAGTCCTGGCGGACCCAGTGGATCGCCAGCTCTTCCTTGAAGGCGAAGCGGACGAGGTGGCGCGCCGCGATGTCTTCAACGGCGTTGAGGCCGGCTTCGTCCTCTGCGGTCAGCATGATGCGGAGGATGTCCGGCTGGCTGGCGTCGAGTTCGCAGAGGTGGTTGCCGAACGCGATGCGTCCGGTGGTGTCGGTGTAGGTGGCTTCGACCTTGTGGGCGAAGTGCTTGCAGAGCTGGATCATGTAGTTGCGGGCCTTCGGTGTCGCGACGCGCGCGACGGAGTGAAGGCCGGTGGAAACGTCCGTCATCAGATCTTCTCCACTTTGGCGGCGGCCTCGTCGATCACTTGCGCGATGCGGTCGATCTGGTCGTTGGTGAGGTTGCCGGAGACGGCGCGGAGCTTCAGCGCCATCTTGAGGTTTTCCATCGCGCGGATGATGCCGGGCGCGCGTCCGCGGCCTTGCGTGCCAGCGGCTTCGGCCATGCGGGAGAGCAGGGCGTCGACGGTGGTGCGGTTCGCGGTGAGGAAGGCGCGGCCTTCGTCTGTGATGGTGTAGAGCTTCTTGGCGCCATCAGCCGCGGCTTCGACGTAGTTCAGCTCTTCGAGCAGGGTGAGGGTCGGATAGATCACGCCGGGGGAGGGGCTGTAGGCGCCGCCGACGCTGTCCTCGATCTCCTTGATCAGCTCGTAGCCGTGACGTGGCTTGTCGGCGATCAGGTTGAGGATGACGAGGCGCAGGTCGCCATGGGCGAAGAAGCGTCCGAGGGCGTGACGTCCGCCGCCGTGGCGGCGGTGGCGTTCGTGGTGGTGGTCGTCGTGGTCGTGGTGGGGGCGGCGGGCGAAGCGCATGCCGAAATGGCGGCCGCCGCGGCCGTGGGGATACATCATGGTTACTCCTTTTCGATATATCGAAATAACAGATATATCGAAATACAGTCGGTTTCAAGAA
>JAOATF010000166.1 GCA_030158285.1 Hyphomonadaceae bacterium | reverse complement strand
TGGCGCGACCGCTACCGGTGCTGGCGAGGTTCATCACCAGCTTGGGCATCGCGTAGTAGCAGGGGTTGCCGGCTTCACACGGCAGGACGTGACCGACCGCGGCCTCGTCTTCGGGCGAACCGGCCGCGCCAGCTTCGCCATGCTCGCCACCGGCCGCAGCAGGCGCCGCAGCATGCTCGCCACCGGCAGCGGGCGCCTCGCCATGGCCTTCCTCGGCCGTCACATGCGCACCATCAGCAGCGGTCGCAGCTTCAGCCTTCGCCCCGCCGCCACCCATCAACATCATCGCCGCCGCCCCGCCGCCCCCGAGTACGAGCACAGCTGGCAGCACAACAAAGAGCACCAACGTCTTCCCAGCCATCTTTTTCTTGGCGGGCGCGCCCTCGCCTTCGCCGCCGGCGGCATCGGCCGCGGGGGCTTCTGGCTTCTTGGGCTTTTCCTTTTTCGACATCGCCGAACAACCCTGCAGGCTGGAATCAGTCTGCCCCGGACCTTCCGGGACACCCGGCAAAATCGTCTCCCGATGGTTAAGGAAGGGTGGAGATGGGCAATTCCTGCCGGGTGAAAGGCTGCCGGGCGGGGCTTTCCGGCAATACACCGTTAACCCCCAGCCCCCATTCTTGACCGCACCTTAATGGGTCCGCCGCAGGAAGCGCGGGCCAAGCCCAGCCTGGCTCCAGCGCCGCAAAACAGCGCGCGGAGACAAATGGCGGCCCATGGACAATTCATTCATGGTCGGCCTGTCCGCGCAGCAAGTGCTGCAGAAGCGGATGGACACGACCGCAAACAACCTCGCGAACCTCACGACCGCCGGCTTCAAGGTGGAGCACGTGGTTGCGCGCGAACTGTCGCAGAAGCCAGCCACGGCCGACGACCTGCCGCACGAGATCTCGTTCGCCGACGCCTACATGCTGCAGCGCGACTTTTCGACCGGGCCGCTGGAGCAGACCGGCAACCCGCTGGACTTCGCCATCGAGGGCGACGGCTTCTTCGAGGTGCAGACCGCGAATGGCCCAGCCTATACCCGCGACGGACGTTTCAACCTGAACGAGGCCGGCGAGATCATCACGCGCAATGGCGATGTGGTGACCGGCGACGGCGGACCGATCACCGTGAACCCCGCAGGCGGCCCGCTCTCCGTCTCGCGCGAAGGTTCGGTCAGCCAGGATGGCGTCGTGCTAGGCACGATGAGGGTCATGAAGTTCCAGACACCCGGAGCGCTCGAGCGCGTGGGATCGAACCTGTGGAAAGCCACCGACGAACAGCCTTTGGCCGCCGACACCGGCACGACGCGCGTTGTGTCCGGCATGGTCGAAGGATCGAACGTCAATGCGGTGCTGGAACTGACCGAGATGATCGAGGTTTCCCGCGCCTACACCTCCATCGCCAAGATGATCGCACAGTCGGACGAGCTGCGCGGGACGTCGATCGATAAACTCGCCCGGATCAGCTAAGCCTGAGGAACCGTACAGATGCGCGCTCTTAACACCGCCGCCACGGGCATGCAGGCCCAGCAGCTCAACGTCGAGGTGATCGCGAACAACATCGCGAACATGAACACGACCGGCTTCAAGCGCCAGCGCGCCGAATTCCAGGACCTGCTCTACCAGAATGTGGAACGCATGGGCGTCACTTCCTCCGACGCCGGCACCATCGTGCCGACGGGCGTGCAGGTGGGCGTGGGCGTGAAAGCCGGCTCGGTCTATCGCGTGACCGAACAGGGCTCGTTCACCCAGACGCAGAACCCCTATGACGTTGCCATCCAGGGCGAAGGTTATTTCATCGTGCAGCTGCCCGATGGTCGCGATGCCTATACACGCGCCGGCAACTTCTCGCTGTCGGCCGAAGGCCAGATCGTGACGGAAGACGGCTTCACGGTCGCGCCGGGCGTTTCGGTGCCGGCGGATGCGATCGGCATCTCGATCAACCGTCAGGGCGTTGTGCAGGCGATCATGGCCGATGGCTCGGCGCCGCAGGATCTTGGCGCGCTGGAGATGGCGCGCTTCGTCAATCCGGCGGGTCTTGAGGCCATTGGCGACAACGCCTTCCTCGAAACGCCAGCTTCAGGCACCGCCAACCGCGGGCTTCCGGGTCAGGTCGGTTTCGGCACCGTGATGCAGAACTTCCTCGAGGCATCAAACGTCAACGCGGTGACCGAAATCTCGGCGCTGATAACGGCGCAGCGCGCCTATGAGATGAACTCCAAGGTCATCACCACGACCGACGAGATGCTCCGCTCCACCACCAACTTGCGCTAGGCCACATGATCCGCGCCGCCGCCTTCTTCGCCATTGCCTGCCTCGCCTTCGCCGATCTCGCGTGGGCGCAGGGCGGCGCAAGGCAAGTGCGCGGCGAGTGGATCACGCTGGGCGATGTGACGCCGGTGACGGGCGAGGCCGCCGGCATTCTCATCGGCCCTGCCCCGCCTGCCGGCCAGACGCTGTCGCTGGATCCGGCTTTCCTTGTGGCGACGGCCAAAAGCGCGGGCGTTATCCTCGCCATTCCGCTCGACCAACCCATCCTGGTGACGCGTTCGGGCGGCAATGCGCCCGCCGCCAATCCTGCAAAGCAGGCCAATCCGGCGCGGCAGATCGGTGGCACGCAAGGCGCTTCGGGCGAAGTGCTGGTGCTGATCCGCGATGTGGCGCGCGGCGGCGTTGTCAGCGCGGACGATGTCGAATGGCAGCCAATGAAGCCGGCCTGGGGCTCGCGCAAGGTGCTGGACTATGACGCTGTCGTCGGCATGGAAGCCAAGCGCCTGCTGAAATCGGGACAGCCGTTGCAATCTGCTGACGTGAAAGCGCCGTCGGTGATCCGCAAGGGGGATCCGGTGACGCTGATCTACGCCACCAAAGGCGTTAAGCTGACGGTCGATGGCGTGGCGCAGGCCGACGCCGCGATGGGCGATTCTCTGCGCGTGCTCAACACTTATTCGAAACGGACGCTCGACGCTGTGGCCTCGGGCCCCGGCGAAGCGCGCGTCAACTGACCGGGACCGGACCCATGAAAAAAGCCATCACCACGGGCGCGGGACTTGCCGCGATGATGCTGGGCGGTTGCGCCGGGCTGGGCGCAGCTGTCGCCCCGCCGCAGCTGACGCCGATACACAATCCGGCCACGGTGGCCGGGTCGCAGCGCGTGTCGATGCCGCTGCCGCCGCCGGTCATGGAAACCGCCGCAGCGAACTCGCTGTGGCGCGCGGGCGCCAAGTCGTTCTTCGACGACCAGCGCGCCAACAAGATCGGCGACATTCTCACCGTGAACATCGAGATCGCGGACTCAGCGCAAGTCAGCAACACCTCGGCGCGGAGCCGCACGTCGGCGACCGACACCAGCGTGGATGCGCTGCTGGGCCTGGAAGACACGATCACCAACGCCCTGCCCGGCACGCCCTCGCTGAGCCCCGGCGTGGCGTTCGGCTCGACGTCTGCGTCGAACGGCACCGGCTCGGTGAACCGTCAGGAGAAGGTGAAGCTGACGGTTGCGGCGGTGATCACCGATCGGCTGGCCAACGGCAACCTCGTGATCGGCGGTAGCCAGGAAGTGCGTATCAACAACGAGCTGCGCGAGCTTCTGGTCTCCGGCGTGATCCGCCCGGAGGACGTCGCCTCCGACAACACGATCGAGCACACGAAGATCGCCGAAGCCCGCATCTCCTACGGTGGCCGCGGCGACATATCGGCCGTGCAGCGCGACAAGTACGGCAAGCTGCTCTACGACCAGATCACGCCGTTCTAGAAAGCGTCCTCGCAATCGTGTTAGTTTACTCCGCTTTTCGAAGGCGGGGTCTATGAAGATGCGTCAAATCGCAATCGGACTGATCGCGGCAGCTTTCCTCTCCGCGCCTGCGTTCGCGCAGACGCTCTGGCAGAATGTAAGTTTTGGAATGTCGATCGAAGATGTGCGCGCGGCCCAGCCGGATGCAATCCTACCGACCGAGCCGGACGAGTATGCCAATGAAACGCGGGCTGAGCTGCACATTCCGGACTTCACACTCGAAGAACTGCAGTTTGATGTTGGATTTCTATTTCGCGGCGGAAAGCTGACGTCTGTCAGTATGGCAGCTGAGGGCAAGCCAGCAAAAATAGACTATGACAGGCTTGTGGGCATGCTCAGGAATCAGCACGGCCCCGAGACGTCAGGCGGCAAGACAGTCCTTGGCTATGAGACAAAGTGGGATAACGCCAACGGTGTCACGGTCAGGATTATCTATCTTTCCGAATATACCAGACTGCTGCGGATCGGCTACGCGCCAGCGCCAGCTTGATCAGGCCACGCGTTTCTTCGCCTTCTTCACCTTGCTGATCGCGTAGGCGCGTTTCAGGCGGGAGAGGTGGTCGATGAAGAGGGTGCCTTCTAGGTGGTCCATCTCGTGCTGGATGCAGACGGCGTACATGCCCTCCGCCCATTCCTCGACCTGCTCACCCTTGTAGTTGAGATAGCGGAGACGGACGCGCTTGGGGCGTTCGACTTCGTCGAAATAGTCCGGCACCGAGAGGCAGCCTTCCTCGTAGGGCTGTTTCTCACCGTCGAATTCCAGCAGCTCCGGGTTCACGAAGTAACGCGGGGCGGGCTCCTCGCCTTCCTTGGCGAGGTCCATCACGATCACGCGCTGGGGCACGCCGATCTGCACGGCGGCGAGGCCGATGCCCGGCGCGGCGTACATCGTCTCCAGCATATCATCCATCAGCGCGCGCGTTTCGTCGGTGACGGCGTCGACGGGCTTGGAAACCTGCTTGAGGACAGGGTCCGGAACTGTGAGGATCGTGCGGATGGCCATGGGTGCTAGCTATGAAGGGGCGGGCTGAAGGTCAAGTGAATGCGCGCCCTGGAAGCACTCAAATCATGCGGAAACGCCATGTAAACGCCGCCTAACCGGCCGGAACTACCGGCTTGGAGGCCCCGCGGGCCAGCCGGGCGCCGAGCGCGATGAAGGGGCGTTCCACCAACCGGTACATGAGTTCCGAGGCCAGCAGAGTGAGCGGGATCACCGCGCCGAGGAAGGCCAGGAATTGCAGGCCAGTTCCGCCGGGGAGGTCGCGCAGGATGGGCAGGCTTAGCGCCATGATGATCGGGAAGTGGACGAGATAGACGGCGTAGGACCGCGCGCCGAACCATTGCGCGAGGCGCGAGGCAAACATGACGTCCATCACGGCGGAGAGACGGCGGCCGGCCGGGCGGGCGGCCCAGGCGTCGCGGCGGGTCAGGTAAGCCAGCACGCAGAGCCAGATGGCGAGGAACATAATTCCCGGGAACAGGATGCCTATGACCAGCGCGATCGGCACGATCTCCGGCCCGACAGGCGCGGATTTCAGCCGCTCGAAATTGAGACGCGAGGCGATGCCGATCAGGAAGATGTAGCCCGTGCCGGGAAGGAAGGACGGCAGGTCGTAATGGCCGAACAGGCCCATGTGGAAGGCGACGGCCAGCGCCGCGACCACGAGCGTGATCGCCATGCTGGAGCTGTCGCGCGCGACCAGCCAGACGAAGGCCGGAGCGATCAGATAGAACTGCCATTCCAGCGTGAGCGACCAGGCGGGGCCGAGGACGGCGGTGGAGGAATACGGCCAGAGGCTGTCGGGGACGACGCCCTGCATCAGGACAATGTGCAGGCCGATCTGCTCGACCGGCCGTTCGGCGACGGCGGCGTGCCAGCCGCGCAGGACTTCATCGTAGTTGTAGGCAGGATCGGCAAGAAGGCCTGGCGACGTGTAACCCAGCGCAGCGATGGCCAGCGGAAGGGCGAAGAAAGCCGCAGCATAGGCGACCCAGAAGGCCGGGAAGATACGGAAGGCGCGGCGCGTGATGTAGCGCGGCCAGGGTTCATTCCGGTCGACAACGAGCCCCGCGATGACAAAACCCGAAATGGCGATGAAGGTCATCACGCCGGTCTCGCCGGCATAATCCAGCCAGACCTCGTGGCCGCCATGGAGGCCCATGCCGAGCACCTGCGCGATATGGGAGAGCACCACGCCCCAGGCGAGCCAGCCTCTCAATCCCTCGATGGCGGCGAACCGCGGCATGCCCTGCTCCGGCCTCTCCCACCCTGAAAGACGTCCACGTGAAAGGCGTCAATGCGGAGGCGTGCAAGAGTAGGACCGCCACGCCCAAGTTAACCGTGACGGTTCAGCGCGGGGCGGCTGCTATTTGCGCTTGGACGCCGCCGCGGCCGGCGGCAGGGCGTCAAACAGCGGCGCGGGAGCGTCGGCCTTCGCTTCCTTCACCTCGGTCAGCTGGGCCTGCGGACTGCGGGCCTTCACGCCAAGTTCGGCGGGGGCCTCGATCGACTGGTTCTCGGTCGGAATCTGCAACTCCTCGAAGCGGCGCAGCTGGGGCACGACTTTCCGGTCGTACGAGCCGACCATGGCGTTGTAGCTGTCGACGGCCTTGTCGAGATTGTTGCCGACCTTGCCCATGTGATCGGTCATCACGGCGAGGCGCTGGTACAGCTCCCGGCCCAGCTCAACCGCCTGCTCGGCATTGCGTGCGGCCTGCTCCTGCCGCCAGCCATAGGCGACGGCTTTTGCCAGCGCGATCAGCGTCGAGGGCGTGACGATGATGACGGAGTTCTTGGCGGCGAAATCAAAAATCTCGCGGTCATGCTCCAGCACGGCGGCGTAGAAATTCTCGCCCGGCATGAACATGGCGACGAAATCGACGCGATCGGAAAAGCCCTTCCAGTAGTCCTTGCGCGCAAGGCTGGTGACGTGGGCGCGAACCTTCTGGGCGTGGGCGGCCAGATACTCGGATTTCTTCGCGGCGTCCGGCTCGTTCGAGGCGGCGAGATAATCGTCGAGCGAGACTTTCGAGTCGATCACCAGTTCGCGCCCGCCGGGCATGCGGATGATGACGTCGGGCCGGATGCGGCCCTTCTCGGTCTCGGAGGAATTCTGCTCGGTGAAGTCGGCATAAGGCGAGAGCCCCGCCATCTCGAGCACGTTGCGCAGTGTCTCCTCGCCCCAGCGTCCGCCATGGCGCGTGGTGGAGAGCGCGTTGGCGAGCTTGCCCGCCGCGCTCTCGGTCTTGCGCACGCTTTCGGAGACGCCGCGGATCTGCTCTTCCAGCTTGGCGCGGTCTTCGGCGCTAACCTTCTGGATCGCTTCGACCTTCTCGCGGAACTGGCCGAAGGTTTCCTGGATCGGCTTCAGCATCTTGCCGAACTCGCCCTCGGCGCCTTCCTTGTGCTTCTTCAGCGTCTCGTCGGCGATCGCCACGAACTGCTGCTGCGATTTCAGCAGGGCGGCTTCGGCCAGCGACTTGAAGCGGGCTTCGCTTTCGGCCTGCAGCTTGGCCAGCTGCTCGCGTTCGCGCGCCATGCTGGCGTCGCGTTCGGCGCTGCGGGCGGTGTCCGCGGCATTGGCCTTCTCGGCGATCTCGGCGCGCTTGCGCAGGTCGTCGCGTTCGGACTTCAGCGCCTGCACTTCGCGCGACCGCTCGGCCAGTTCGGCGGAGAGGTGCGCAGTATCCGGCGGCTTGCGCTGCGAGAACACAAACGCTGCTGCGGCGGCGGCCAGCGCAATGAGAAGCAGGACGATATGCAGGAGATCGAGGGTCATCGCGAGAGTTTAAGTTCTTTCTTTGTTCCGATCAACCGGCGCGGGAGGGAGAGTTGGGGGATTCGCGCGCATGCTCGCAATTTTCTGGACCGCCGGGCCCCCGCCCGGCAGTCGCTGCAAAGCAGCGAGCGGGTGTGATGTTGGGAAATCGCGTCGCAAGGCGACGCGCTGCCGGGCAGGGCCCGGCGGTCCAGAGTCAATTCACCAGCCCAGGGATCAGCTTGTCGAGCGGGACGTTTGCCGCCGCTGGCGCGCGCGGCTCGGTGAGCTTGGCGAGCGTGGCGTCGATCCGGCCAGCGCGCTGGCGGGCTTCGGCGAGGCGGGCGGTGCGCTGCTTGGGCGAGCCGTACTGCGCATCCTTGAGCGTGTCGCGGAGAAGGGTGAGGTCGGCATCCAGCTGGGATTTTTCGGCGGCGGGCAGCCGGGCGCGCGAGAGCTGGCGCTTGATGCCGTCGATACAGGAGAGGGACGCGCCAAGGCCGGTGCGCTCGCACGGGTTGGACGTTGCCCCGCGGATCACAGGCTTCGCTGCCCCGGCTTCGGGGTAGGACAGCATCAGGCTGCGGAGGTTGGCCTGCGCCTCCTGCGCGGCGCGCATCACGCCCAGCTGGTCGGCGTTGTCGCTGCTGGCTGTCGTGGCAACCTTCGGCGCGGTCGGCGCGACGGGGGGCTTGGGCAGGGTGAGCGTGGGGCTGGAGGGCGTCTGGGCGCTGGCGGTTCCGGCCAGGAGGATCGCAAGCGCGATGATGGATGGTTTTCGCATGCGCACCCTCCTCTCGCCTCGCCCTCCGGCGCCTCCCCGCTCGGGAGTCCTGTCGTGGCGGGGCAGACGCTAGCGTGATTTGCCGGCGGAGGCGCTAGGCCGCGACGCAGGTAAAGATCAACGCGTGACGCTCAAGCGTAATACCGGTGATCCGCACGTCGCGGTCGGTGGCGTTGCAGTGGGCGGCGGCGATCTCGGCGGCCTCGTCGGCATAGATCCCATCGGCGTTAGCGACGCGGCCGCCATCCGGCGTGGCGTCAAAGAGTTCCGGCCGTCCGTCCGGGACCGACACAGCCGCAACAGGCGCAGCAGCCGGCGCAACACTGCACGCAGCAAGAAAAAGGGCAGCAATGACAAGGAAACCTGCACGCATGGGCGAACCCTAGCGCGGACGGGAACCAGCGCCTAGTCGCGCACGCCGCGCTTCGGCTTCCAGCCTTCCGGCATGTAGGGGTAGTTCGGCACGCCCTCGAAGGCGGCGTCGGGAACATCCGCGCCGAACACGTCGAGCGGGTCGCGGAAGCGGCGGGCCGAGACGCGGGCCTGGGCCGTGGCGGCCTTTATCCGGTCGCGCATCAGCCACATGCCGATGCCGACGCCAATGCCGACCGCCGCGACAGTCAGCAGAACCGGTACATGCTTGCGTTTCACCATGGGACGCCCCAGCCGATAATTCTATCTCCTGGACGCCATCGCAGCTGCGATCGTGCCATCATCCAGATGGTCGAGTTCACCCCCCACGGGCACCCCGTGGGCGAGGCGCGTCACCTTCACGGGAAGATGAGCCAGCCTGTCGGTGATGTAGTGGGCAGTTGTCTGCCCGTCCACCGTAGCGTTCAGCGCCAGGATTACTTCTCGCACATCTGGGTTGCCGGCGCGTTCAACAAGTCCAGCAATATTGAGGTCTTCGGGACGAATTCCATCGAGAGGCGAAAGCGTGCCGCCGACGACATGATACTTGCCGCGGAACACGCCGGTGCGTTCCATCGCCCACAAATCCCCCACCTCCTCCACCGCACAGATCACCGCCGTGTCGCGTCCCGGAGCGGCACACACGGAGCACGGGTTCACCGTGTCGAAATTTCCGCAGACGGAGCAGATCTCGACCTTGGCGGCAGCCTCGGTGAGGGCGGCGGCAAGCGGTGTCAGGAGCTGGTCGCGCTTTTTCATCAGATGGAGCGCGGCGCGGCGGGCCGAGCGCGGCCCGAGGCCGGGCAGCTTCGACAGGAGGTCGATCAGGCGGATGATTTCCGGCCCTGCCGAGCGGTTGATCATGTGTGCGGCCCTGCTGGTGTCTCTGACAGGACATAGTCCCGCGCGGAGGCGGCGGGAACACCCGCGAGGCGCTCGCGCTGGGGATAGAGGGGGTGGCGGGAAATATCGCCACAAACAGAAGTGATTGGACGGGGTCGGCGGCAAGGCGATCTTCTGCCCGGCGGAGCATCGGATCAATAGCCGGGCCCGCCCACGGGCCTGCTATTGGGGAGCCTGCCATGAAAGTCTCGCGCCGGACCGTCCTCGCCAGCATGGCGGCTGCGCCGGCGATGGGCTTGGCTGGCTGCCAATCCACCTCCGGGCTGGCAACCTCGGGGCAGGTCGCGGCACCCTACGTGTCGCGGAGCGGGCTCTATGCGCTCAAGCCGGTCAACGATGGATTTGCGGCGGTGCTGGAGACCAAGGACTTTGGCGTGCTTGCCAATGACCCCTTCGCTTCGGCCGAACTGAAGTCGAAGCTCGACAAGCACCTGATCCTGCATGTGCGCCCGGAAGCCCCGCTGACCCGTCCGGCGATCGGGGCTGCGGCCTATGCGCTGGGGTATCCGCGCGATGGCAAGGTGATGCCGCGCAATCCGGGAGCGGCGCCGGTCAACGGCGCTGTCCCGCGTCCGCCGCGCAACGACTATGGCGAATTTTCCTTCATCGCCGACTTCGGGGGACCGGCCGAACCTGTGCCGACGGTGTCGCGCAAGCCGCGCTATATCGAGACGCTGCACACGGATGGCGGCGCGTACTCCATCAACACCACCATCGACGTGCCGCCCGCCTCGCCGCACACCTTCGCGAATATGCAGGAGGCCTATCGCACCCTGCCCCGCCACCTGAAACAGATCGTCGAGCGCAGCCACGCCCTGCACGCAGGTCTCGCGACGACGAGCACGCCCTATGATGAGCTGCCGGCCTTCGATGCGGCGAAGGCGCTGCGCCGGCCGATGGTGCTGGAGCATTACAACACGAAAGCGCCCCAGCTTTACCTGCCGAAAAATCCGCACAGCCTGATCGAGGGCATGCCGGAGGATGAAGGCCGCGCCGTGATCGCCGAGCTGTGGGCGCACGTAAACACGCAGCACAACCGCTACATGGCGTGGTCAGGGACAAACGAAGCGATGATCTGGGATGCGTTCGGCACCACGCATACCAACCCGTCCTACCGCCGCGACAAAGCGCGGACGACCTGGTTCTTTGTCATTCCGACCACGCGCGAGCTGACGCAGGCGAAGATCGCATGATCAGGCTGCTGGTCCTGCTCGTCGCTTTCGTGGATCAGGTCCCGGAGCCGTCGCCGCTCGGCGATGCGCAGCTGAACTACGAGTTCCGCTGCAAGAGCTGTCATGAGCCCGGCCAGCCTGGCGTTCCGGACGTCTCTGTCCTGCGCAAATGGTCGCCGGACGCCATCGTACGTTCGCTCGAGAGCGGCAAGATGAGCGCGATGGGATCGACGCTCACCCCTGACGAAAAGCGCGCGATCGCAGCCTTCATCACGCAAGGCAATTCATAGCTGCGAGCAGCTACGCCGCCGGCTGATGCCCCTTCGAGCCGGTGCGCCAGAGCAGGAAGGAATAGGTATCCGCCGCCTCGTTGTCCTGCTGGGTGCGGGTGGAGCCCATGCCGTGGCCAGCGTCGAAATCGACGCGCAGCAGGATGGGGTTCTCGGACGAGGTGGCGGCCTGGAGGCGCGCCGTCATCTTCCCGATGTGGAAGGGGGCGACGCGCGGATCGGTGACGCCGGTGGTGAGGAGGACGGCGGGATAAGCTGTGCCGTCCTTCACCGCATGATAGCTGTCGATCAGCTTGACCGCCTTGTAGCCCTGCTCTTCGCGGAGATCGCCCCACTCCGGCGCTTCGCCCCAGCCATTGGGTTCGGCGGGATAGCGCAGCGGGTTGTGCCAGCCGACGCCAGCGACGACAGCGGCAAACAGATCCGGACGCTCGGTCAGCGCCATGCCCGTCGTGATGCCGCCGGCGGAGCGCCCGCCGATCGCGAGTTTCGGCGTCGAGGTGTAGCCTTTGGCCACCAGCTCCTCGCACACCGCGATGAGATCGCGCCAGGTGTTGGCCTTGTTGAGCTTCTGGCCGGCAAGGTGCCATTCACGGCCATACTCGCCGCCGCCGCGCACGTTGGCGTAGCCGATAATGCCGCCCTCATCGATGAACGCCAGTGAGCGGTTGGCAAAGGCGGGCGTGTAGGAGATCGATCCGTAGGAGCCGTAGGCCGAAATCCATGCCGGGTTCGATCCGTCGAGTTTGACGTCCTTCTTGTGGATCAGGCTGTAGGGAATCTTCGTCCCGTCCTTCGCCGTGGCGAAGCCGCGCGTGGTCGCGTACGCGCTGACATCGATGTCCGGCTTCGGCGTCAAGCCGGTGTCCGTGACAACACCGGCAGCATCGACCTGCCAGATGCCGGTCGGCGCGAGCCAGCCGCCATAGTTCATCTTGACGCCATCGCGGTCGGAGCTGGCAAAGACGCCACCGATCGTGCCGTCGAAGGGCAGCGCGATCTCGCCAAGCTTGCCGGCCTTGTCGAGCTTCTTCAGCTTCCAGATGCCGCCATCCATGATGCGCAGATAGAGCCCGTCCTTCGCCAGCGCGAAGCTGTCGATCACGGTTTCGGCCTGTGCCACGGCCTCTGTCGCCTTCGCGACGGACGGCGTCTTGAGGCTGGCCTTCAGCACGCGGCCGCGCGGCGCGCCCTTGGTGGTGAGCAGGTAGAGCGTATCGCCGTCGACTTCGAGGCCGCTGATCTCGTCCTCGAACTTGGCGACTTCAACCCACTTTGCCTTTCCAGACGCCGCTTCGGCGACGGGCGCCATGTAGAGCCGCACATCCGGCCGCACATCGGCGAGGACGAGGAAGGCGTGGGACGATCCATACGCCGTGTTGATAAAGGGCACCTGGATGTCATCGAACGCGATCTTCGGATCGAGCCCGCGCTTCACCAGCACCGGATCCTTCGCCGGATCATCGCCCAGCTTGTGGAAACGCGCCTGGCTGTTGAGATAGCGGTCCGGCGAGTCGGGCGGGCTGGTGAGCTGGGTATAAAAGAAGCCCGACGCATCATCGAGCCAGCCGGGCGACCCGTACTGCGTGTTGGGAATGGTCTCGGCCAGATCCTTGCCCGTCGCCGTTTCGAGAATGTGCAGGATCGAGTCCTCGCTGCCATCCTTCGACAGTCCGTAAGCCACATACTTCCCGCCCGGCGCCGCGCTCCACCAGTCGAGCGAATAGTGGCCGCCGCCTGCGGTCATGGTCGTGGGGTCGACGAGAACGCGGTCCGCGCCTGTCTCGCGCACGAACAGCTTGAAGCTTTCGGCGCCGGCGGGGCGCTGTTCGAAGAACAGGTGCTCGCCTTCTTCCTGCACGCGGTTGGTGGCGACGATGTCGCCGGTGACATCTTTGATGCGGGCAAGGATCTTGTCGCGGCCGGGAATGGAATCGATGACGCCCCGCGTGTGCTTGTTCTGGTTCTCGAGGAAGGGCAGCCAGTCCGGGTCTTTCGGGTTTTCCATCCAGCGGTAATTGTCGGTGATGGTCTCGCCGAAATAGACGTCGCTGACCGGCTCGACGCGCGCGACCGGCGCGGCAGGCGCATCCGACAGTTTCGGCAACACCACAGCCGGCGCATCACCGGAAGGCGCACACGCAGCGACGAGCACGCCAGCGCTTGCGCCAAGGAACAGGCGACGCGTCAGAACCGTCATGGATATCTCCCCAATGGCCAGCAAGTGTGGGCGCCGATGCGCGCCTTCAACGGGATCGACCCTATCCGGCTCTCCGGCCCGATGGGAAGCGGGCGATGCTCACTTCGCCGGCTGGGACCGCCGGGCCGCAAGCCGCAACTCATCGAAATCCTGACGGAGAATATAGTCGCGCACGAAATCGACGGCGATGACGCGCTCGATGAAGCTCGAGAACATCCAGTCGATGTCGCGCTTGGCGACGAGGCCGCGCCGGGTGAGGCCCGCGACGAATTCGAGGAAGTTGAGGAAGTCGATCAGCTCCGCTTCCAGCTCGCGCGGCATGCCGGGCGTGGCGAGCTCCGTCCTGAGCGCGGCAAACTCCGGCGCGTCCTGGTTGGCGAGGACGAAGCGGATGCGGCGGTAGCGCGGCGATTCAAAGAACATCTTGTAGAGTTCGCGCACCTGCTCCGTCTGGCGCATGCGCTCGGAGCGGATGTAGCGGAAGAGGCCGAACAGGCCCGCAAGAAACGCCGCGAGGAAAGTGAAGGCCGACGCCCAGTTGCGCGCCAGCTCCGACCAGTAGAGCGCGGCCTCGCCGCTGCCCGCGAAACTCGATCCGAACTCCACGCAGATTCTCCCTGCCGATTCACCCTGCCGCCTGTCTAGCTGGGCGGAGGCTCCCCGTCAGCTGGTCATGTGTCAGCTGGTCTTGAGCGTGTTGCACAGGTCGCGGCCTGGGGGCGTGGTGGCGCGCCATTCGTATTCGAGATGCTGGATGTCGCTGACCGGGCGTCCGTTATGGGTGGCCGGGATGAATTGCTGGGCCGACAGGCAGCGCAGCGTCGGCTCGAGGAACATCGGATCGGTACACTCGCCCTCGCCCCGCACGACGAAGCCGCTGGCGTCGATCTCGAGGTCCATCTGGCAGCAGGCGGATATCTGCTTCTGGCGCGCCTCGCGCGGCCAGCGACAGGCATCCGGCCGGAAGCCACCGGCATAGCGGGCCTCGGTCTTCGCCCTGGGCGCGGACGGCGCCTGCGCGACAGCCACAAGGCCGGCGAGGACAACGCAACACGCAAGGGCGATGCGGAGACGCATGGCGTGACAGTCACATGTCAGCGCGCGTTGAGCCAGACCCGAATGCGGCAAGCAGTCCGCCGCCTTCGGCGTCGGCCCCTTCCGGCCCTTCGGACCACCTTCCCCGCTTCGCGGGGCAGGACCACACGCCGCTGGCATGGTGGGGAAGTCCTCCCTCGCCGAAGGCGGGGGAGGTGGCGCGAAGCGACGGAGGGGGCTGGCCGCGTAGCGGCCGGATGCCCGCCCAGGGTGGCGTCAGGATCTACTGTCCGGCAGGCGTGGATGGCGCAGGGTGCGCGGACGGAGCGGCAGGATTGAAGCCCTCCGCCGCTGCCGTGGTTCTCGGCAGGAATTTGTGGATCAGGTCCACCGTCTGCGTCGGAAACGCTATGATCAGAAAGGCTGACGCGACAACGCCTATCGCTATGCCAATTGCAATCTTCAACATCCGGACCCCACAGTCATGACGACTCCAAGGCCGTTTTCTGGACGAAATGGCTAGCGACAGCAAGGCCAGCGCCGTTGCGCCCCGCCCCAATTCGCGCTGTACACGCAGCATGGAGATCAGCCTCATCTCGGTGCTCGACTATGCGGGCGTGGCGACTTTCGCTGCGTCAGGCGCCCTGATGGCCGCGCAGAAGCGGCAGGACGTGATCACCTTCATCTTCTTCGCCGCGATCACCGGCGTCGGCGGCGGCACGCTGCGCGACCTGCTGATCGGCGCGGATGTCTTCTGGGTGGTCGATGCCGGCTACATCGTCGTGTGCACCATCGTCGCGATCCTGGTGTACCTGACGCGCGGACGCGGCGTGCATGAGCAGACGCTGCTGTGGCTCGATGCAGTCGGCCTGTGCGTCTATGCCTGCGTCGGCGCGGCGAAGGCGCTGTCGCTCGGCGTCGATCCGGTGATCTGCGTGGTGATGGGCGCGCTGACGGCGACCTTCGGCGGCATCATCCGCGACGTGCTGGCGGGCGTGCCCTCCATCCTCCTCAGCCGCGAACTCTACATCACGCCAGCGATTGCCAGCGCGGCGCTGTTCGTCGGCCTGCGGACGATGATGGGCATGGACTGGACATGGGCGAGCGGCATCGCCGTGACCGTCGGCTTCATCATCCGCGGCGGCGCCATACGCTGGAAATGGCATCTGCCGGCGTTCGAGCCGCCAAAACGGCCGTGAGCACGCCCTCGTCCTTCGAGACGGCCTTCGGCCTCCTCGGGATGAGGGCTTAGGTGCAGCAGGAGGACGGCAGGACGATCAGTCGTCCCGGATCGTCTTTTCCTTGCGCTCGTGACGTTCCTGCGCCTCGAGGCTGAGGGTGGCGATCGGGCGGGCGTCGAGGCGCTTGATGCCGATCGGCTCGCCGGTCTCTTCGCAGTAGCCGTATTCGCCAAGCTCGATCCGGCGGATGGCCGCGTCGATCTTGGAGATCAGCTTGCGCTCGCGATCGCGGGTGCGGAGTTCGAGGGCGCGATCGGCTTCCGACGATGCGCGGTCAACGAGGTCCGGGATCGGCGCCACGTTTTCCTGCATGCCGTTGATCGTCTCGCGGTTGCCCTGAAGGATCTCTTCCTTCCAGGCGACGAGCTTCTCCCGGAAATACTTGAGCTGCTTCTTGCCCATATAGGGCTCGTTCTCGGTCGGCTTGTAGGTGGCCGTCTTGGAACTCATTCTGCCAACTCCCTGGCGCGCCCAATGACGGGCTGCCTCAGATGGGCGGGCTGTATAACCGACACGCCCCACCCCGTAAACGCCCGTTTGCACGCAACGGGCGATTGTATTTGTTGCAATTTTTTGACCATGCCCAGCTTTCGGGCAGTTCTGGTGAGCGAACGCTCACGCAGCATGCAGGATGCTGCGTCGCAGCATGCCCCAGCGCGGGTAATCAGGCCGGTTCGTTCGCCCGTTCGAGCTTGGCGGCTTCCACCGCGGCGCGGACCTCGGCCCAGTTCAGGGTCTCGTCGAGGCCGAAATCGCCGGACGGGTCACGCTGTTCGGACAGGGCATTGTTGAGCAGCTGGAGATGGCGCTGCGTGGGCCCGTCGCCCAGCATCGCCAGCTGCAGCCGGTCGAGCGCATCGAGCAGGCGGCGGCCCTTGCGCAGGGCGCGGGCGCGCGCTTCGGGCCCGCCAATGCCCTGCAGGGCCAGCAGCGCCGAAATCCCGGAGACGCCGGCCGCGCCGGAAACGCCCGAAGCCGCCGCACGCGGCGCGGTCCCGCTGACGTTCAGCAGGTCACCGAAACCTTCGGCTGCAGGCTTTGCCCCGCTGCTGCCAGCGGTGGACGTGGTCGACGAGGTGGAACTGACCTTCATGGGGGCTCCTCACCCGGCAGATTTGTCCCAGTTGGTTAATGGCGGATTAAGCATCGTTTCCACGCTGGAAATCCTGCTTAAGGCTTTGTTGCGATTTCCCGGGCGAAGCTCACGGCTGAAGAACGCTGCGGCCAGAACGGTCGGACATTTCCGTCACCCGTATCCTGGTATCCCATGCGCGCGCTCGTCCTCGCCCTTCTGTGTCTGCTGTCCATCGCCCCGCCTGCCCTCGCCGGCACGCGGCTGAAGGACATCGTCGACGTCGAAGGCGTGCGCGAGAACCAGTTGATCGGCTACGGCATCGTGTTCGGCCTCAAGGGCTCGGGCGACAGCCTGCGCAACTGCGCCATGCTGCGCCAGTCGATCGAAAGCATGATGGAGCGGCTGGGCGTCAACACGCGCAACGCCAACCTCAACACCAAGAACGCCGCCGCCGTGATGGTCACGGCCAACCTGCCCCCCTTCGCCGCCAACGGCACGCGCATCGACGTGACGGTCTCGGCCGTCTGCGACGCCAAGAGCCTCGAAGGCGGCACCCTGCTGGCCACCCCCCTGCTGGGCGCGGACGGACAGGCTTACGCTTCGGCGCAAGGCTCAGTCGCGGTCGGCGCCTTCACCGCCAGCGGCGCCTCGGGCGCGTCCCTCACCCGCAACATCCCAACCAGTGGCCGCGTCCCCAACGGCGCCACAATAGAACGCGAACTACGCTTCGACCTGGCAGCACAGTCAGAACTCCGCCTCTCCCTCCGCAACCCCGATTTCACCACGGCCACACGCATCGCCGGTGCGATCAACGCATTTGTCGGCGTCGATGCGGCCTCCGCGATGGACCCGGGCACTGTGCGCCTGCGCCGCCCGAACACGTTCCGCGACATGGCGGCGTTCATCGCGCAGATCGAAGGCCTTGAGGTCGAGCCCGAGCAGCGTGCGCGCGTGATCATCAACGAGACCACGGGCGTCATCGTGATGGGCGAGAATGTGCGCATCTCCACCGTCGCGATCGCGCAGGGCAACCTGACCATCCATGTGCAGGAGACGCCGGGCGTCGCCATGCCGAACTCATTCACCAACGCGCCGCCGGTGGTGGTGCCGCAAACGGACATCTCGGCGGAAGAAGATCCCGCGCGACTGGCGCTGGTCGGCGGCAATGGCGTGCCGCTGCGCGAGCTGGTGACGGGGCTGAACTCGCTGGGCGTTTCCCCACGCGACCTGATCGTCATCCTGCAGGCCCTGAAGGCGTCGGGCGCGCTGCAGGCCGAAATCGAGGTCATGTAATGGCCGAGCTGGGTCTCCCCTCCGCGCCCGTCGATGTGCTGGCGCAGCGCAAGGCCACGCCCAACGTCGCCGACGTGAAGACGCGCGAGCAGGCCCGCCATGTGGCCCAGCAGTTCGAGCGCATGTTCATCTCGGAAATGCTGGGGCCGATGTTCCAGGGGCTGGAGACGGATGGACCGTTCGGCGGCGGCAATGCCGAAGCGACTTTCCGGCCCATGCTGCTGGACCAGTATGCCGACGCCATCACCAAGGGCGGCGGCATCGGCATCGCCGACTCGGTGATGAAGGAAATCCTGAAGATGCAGGGACTGGAATAATGGCCGCAGACGTCGAAGACCGCGCCGAACAGCTGGACGTGATGACGCGCCGCCTGATCGGGCTCGTGGCCAACGAGATCACGGCGCTGCGCGAGCACAGGCTCTCGCAAGCCAATGCGGACTGGGACGAGAAGGAACGCCTCGTCCATGCCTGGCGTCTCGAAGTCTCGCGTATCAAGGCCGACCCGAGCCTGCTGGCCGGACTGTCGGCGGCGCGCAAGGAAGCCCTTAAGTCCGGCTCGCAGGAGCTGGAGCGCGTGCTCGCAACCCATTCCCATGCCCTTGCGGCATCGAAAGAGGTGACCGAGGGCCTCGTGCGCTCGATCGCAACGGAGCTTGCGTCAGTGCGCAGTGCGCCGGCGGGCTATGGTCGCGCTGGCGCAATGAATACCGGCCCCAACCGTCAGGCTTCCGGCCTCGCGCTCGACGCGAAGGCCTGAGCACAATAGCCCCATGGCAGAACCCCATTATGGGGTTTCCGCATCAGACGAGGCATCAGCGCAGCGTCAGCAAATGCGCCTGCCACGCGATGGCCACAATCCAACTGCGCGCGTTACATGCACGACAGGCCTGCATGTCGTGGTTTTTTTGTGCGTGAGGCGACTTGCCCCCTTGATCTCGGAGGGCTACCGGAAAACAACGGTACGAGGCCGGGGTGCGTAAGCGACGTCAGGTGGGCTGACCTGACATCGCCTTGAGTTGGAAGCGGGTTCGATGAATCGTCGTCGGAAGCGCCGTATCCCTTTTGCGGCTTACGCTGCTCTCATTTTCAATGGCGCATTGTGTGCGACCCCATTCATGGCGGCGCATCTGATTTCGCAGGCCTATGGCGGCGAACGCCCCGCTTTCCTGTCCACGCCCGAAGCCATGGCCGCGACGCGCCAGGCGATGGATGAACGGTTCCAGCAGATTTCCCTGAAAGACGATGTCGCCCCGCGCAAGGTCTGGTCCGACCTGGTGCGTGAAGCCCTCAAGGACGAGGACATGGCCCGCGTGCGTGGCCTGCTGCTCGGCGCGCCGGCCATGCTCGACGGCAAGGATGGCGAGGCGCTGCGGGCGCGGGTCGCTGTGTCCGACGGCGCGGGCGATGAAGCCATGCTGCAGGCCGCCCTCGCCTACCTGCCGGATGATGTGCAGAGCATCTACGAGAACATGAGCACCAAGTCCGTGGTGAGCATGTTCAACGCCTCGGCGCCGGCTTCGGCCGTGCCGGGCGCGACCTCGGCGGTCGTCACCTCCGCCCCTGCCCTGAACACGGTCGTCGTCGAGGACGCCACCGACGCCCCCACCGACGACGAAGATCGCAACGAAACCCGGATCAACCTGCTTGGCAATGTGCGCGGCCATGCCAAGGCGGCGGTGAACTGGGCCAATGACGACAAGTCCGAACTGCCAACCGACTTCCTGCTGTCCGGCATCGGCCTGATCCTCGCCGACGACGAGGAGCGCGAGGGCGCTTCTGTGGCGATGGCCACGCTGCGCATCCGCACGGCCGCGCCGATCCCGTTCAAGACCTATCTCACGCGCCGCATCGAGGACGTGGTTCCAGTGGCCGAGATGAAGACGGTGCTGGCCGCCGAGCTTGGCAACCAGCTCAACTACACGCCGGCCGCCGAAGCTGTGGTCGCGCGCGTGTTCAAGACCGTGATCGACCGCGAGAAACTTGCGCCGCTGCTGGCCGAGTTCAAGATCCTCCGCGAGATCGCGCATGACACCTCGGTTGAATCGGCGATCCAGATCGTCAGCCGCGTCAATGATGGGGTAGACCTGCGCGCCGCCGGTCTCGTGGCCGCAGCGGGCGGCGACCGCGCCGTGGCGCTGGAGCATTTCGACGGCGACAACCTGCTGGAGACGGCGCGCACGGTGGTGCCGTGGACCAACGCGCTGAAACTGCAGGTCGCCGGCGTTGCCGCCTGCCTGCTGCTGCTGGCCTTCGTGGCGCTGACGACCTTCTGGAAGTCGTTCCGCCGCGGCCGCCCGGTCAAGAAAAGCGCCGTCTACCTGATGGAAGAGCACCCGGCCTGAGGCTGGGACGCGCCCGCAATCTGACAGACCCCCACCTGTCTTCCCCATAAATGGGGAGGAAGCTTGCTGCGCCAACTTACCCGACATTGAAGGGCGGTTATGCTGCGCGGTCCCTCCCCGCAAGGCGGGGAGGACAGGTGGAGGTCTACAGTTCTCAAGAACGCCTAGTGGCCGCCCGCCACGACCTGCAGGCCGAATGCGCCGATCACCCCGACGATGATCATCTGCACGGCAAGCGCTGACAGGATGACGCCGAAGATGCGCGTGATGGCGCCGGCGATCTGGTCGCCCATCACTTTCAGCAGTGGACCTGCCGCGAGGAAGATCAGCCCGGCGAGCACGAGGTTGGCGCCGATGGCGAAGGACACGATGCCGATGCCGACGGGATTGCCGCCGGCATTCTGCATGTAGAGCATTGCCGTCGCGATCGAACCGGGGCCGGCGATCATCGGAATGGCGAGCGGAAACACGGAGACATCGTCGAGACGGCCGGCGGCCTCTTCATCGGCCAGAACCTGGTCGGCGCGCGTCTTCTGCCGGGCCTGGCGTTTCTCGAACACCATTTCCAGCGCGATGAGGAACAGCAGCACGCCGCCCGCGACGCGGAACGCATCCAGCGAAATCCCGAGCGCACCCAGCAGCCACGCGCCGGCGAAAGCAAAGAAGAACAGGATCAGAGCTGCGACGAAGACAGACTTGATCGCCATCTTGCGCGCATAGGCCGAGCCGCCCGGCGCGGTAAGCGAGGCGAAAATGGGCGCAACACCCGGCGCGTCGATGAGCACGAAGAACGTGACGAAGGCAGCGACGGCCTGCTCGAACTGGATCGGGCCCAGCATGGCGGCCTAGATCGGCCGGAACAGCTGCAACAACGCCTGCGGCGCCGCGTTGGCAATGCTGACAGCGGACGCAGACAGCTCTTGCTTCACCTGCAGCGCCTGGATCAGCGCGGTCTCGGCGGCCAGGTCCGTGTCGACCATCCGGCCAACGCCGGCAGCCAGCGCATCGGCAAGGCGCGAGACAAAGCCTTTCTGCGCCTCGATCCGCTTGTTCTCGGCGCCCATGGACACCAGCTGGTCGCCAAGGTTGGCGATCGACTGGTCGATCAGGGCATGGGTGTCTGCAGCGGACTGCGTGTTGCTGAGCGCGGTCGTCGACGGCATCGCGACGATGACGCCGCCGCCCGGAAGGATGTTGCGGCCCTGAAGCGTCAACATCTGCGAGGCGTCGGCATCGGCGATGAAGGAGACGCCGTTCGGCTTCGAGCCGTCGAGAATGTTGGAATCGTCGAATGACGCGTTGCGGACGAAGGTCTGTAGCGTGGCGATCTGGTCCTGATACTGCTGCTGCAGGGCCGACCGCTGGTCGTCGGTGAGGCCCGCGGCCATGGCTTGGGCGGCGGTGCCTTTCATGGCGCTGAGCTGTTTCATCACCTGCTCGGCGCCGGCGATGGCGGTGTCGGAGATCGATTCGGCGCGGCTGAGGCTCAGCGTGACAGCGGCAAGCGATCCGCCCTGCCCCTTCATGATCTCGGCGGCGTGATAGGACGGGGCGTCGTCGCGCGCGCGGGCGACCTTGAGGCCGGATGACAGACGCGTATCCGCCGCAGTCAGGTCCTTGTTGGACGACTGCAGGTGTTTGAGAGCGCCAAGGACGCCCGACGCATTGCTCAGTCTGTCGACCATTTTGGCCGTCTCCGCAGACGATTCATGGTGAACGAATCGTCAATTCGGACTCAGGTATCGTTAGCATTCGTTAACAGATGGTTTCCGCTGCTGAGCCCGGTTGCCCTATGGGCATTCTATCGGCCCGCCCGTGACCGTGTGATGAAAGCAAAAGCTCAGAAACGGCAGGGGAAATTAGCCATGCAGGCGTCGATATCCGGACCGGCGTTCAACCGCCCCTGCCCCGACTGGTTCGCCAAGCCGCAGCTGGGCGTCTTCATCCACTGGGGCATGTTCGCGATACCGGCCTACGCGCCGGCGGAAGTCTCGATCACCGAACTGTTCCGCACCGACTACGAGCACGCGATGGCTTACGGCCCGTACTCCGAATGGTACTGGAACGCGATGCGCGTGAAAGGCAGCCCGACCGAGGCGCATCATGCGCGCGAGCATGGCGGCAGGCCTTACGAGGATTTCCGCGCAGAGTTCGATGCGGCGGCGAAGGCCTTCGACGCCGATGCCTGGGCGCAGATGTTTGCCGACGCGGGCGCGAGCTATGTCGTGTTCGTCACCAAGCACCATGATGGCTACTGCCTGTGGCCGACCGAGGTGGAGCATCCGCATAAGCCGGGCTGGTTCTCGAAGCGCGATTATGTCGGTGAGTTGGCCGATGCGGTGCGCAAGCGCGGGATGAAATTCGGCCTCTACTATTCCGGCGGGCTGGACTGGACCTTCCACTTCACGCCGATTTCCAACTTCGGCGACATGCTGGCCTGCGTGCCGACCTCGGACGATTATGTGCGCTATGCCGATGCGCAGGTGCGCGAGCTGATCGCGCGCTACAAGCCCTCCGTGGTGTGGAACGACATTGCCTGGCCGTCGGAGACAAACCAGCAGGCGCTGTTCGAGGACTATTACGCGGCTGTGCCGGATGGCGTGGTCAACGATCGCTGGCTGGCCTCGAAGATGATGTACGAATCCCTGCGCGAGCCGGCTAACCGCGAGGCGTTCAACGCGATGGTGAAGGCGCGCATCGCGGAGTCGGGCGGCGAGATCGACAATCCCGAACCGCTGCACAGCGACTTCCGCACGGTGGAATATGCAGCCGGCGCGCACATGGGCGCGAAGAAATGGGAAGCCTGCCGGGGCGTCGGCTGGGCGTTCGGCTATAATCGCGAGGACAAGCCGGAGAACCATCTTACCGGCGAGGCCATGATCGAACTCTATCGCGACACCACCACACGCGGTGGAAACCTGCTGATCAATGTCGGCCCGCGCGCGGATGGAAGCATCCCCGACCTGCAGAGCGCGCCGCTGCTGGTGCTTGGCCGGCATATCGCCGGAAACCGCTGACGCCAAAAGGCAAAGGCCGCGTCCGCCGGTGGGCGAACGCGGCCTTTTTTCAGCCCTTGACGCGGATCAGCCGCGGAACAGCGACAGGATGACCTGCGGCGCCTGGTTGGCGATCGACAGGGCCTGCGCGCCCAGCTGCTGCTTGATCTGCAGCGACTGGAGCTTGGCGGATTCCTTCGCGAGGTCGGCGTCGACGAGGTTGCCGATGCCGTTCTCGATCTCGTCCGACAGCTTGGCGAGGAAGTCCTGCTGCGCATCGAGCGCCGTCGCCTGCGAACCCAGCGAGGCAAGGCCGACGTTGAGGTCGGTGATCGCTTGCGCAAGGGCGTTGGCGGCGGTGGTGGCGGAGGCGGCCGAGGTCGAGATGTCGACGGTCGAGAAAGCCGAGAACATCGCGCTCGACATCGTCATGTCCATGCCGTTGACGACGAGAACGTTCGAGCCGGCGCTGGAGACGGTGGCCGTGGCGACGCCGGCGCCGATATTGCCGGCATCCACGCCGTCCGACGTGATCGCGAGAGTGTCGAAACTGGTGTCGTTGATCAGGTAGGTGAACTGGCCGGCGACGTCGTCGTAGGAAGCCGAGATCTTGCCGCCCGAGGACGAGTTCACGGCTTCGACATACTGATCGACCGTCATGCCCGTGGTCAGTTCGACCGCGATCGTGAAGGTGCCAAGGTTGGTCGAGTCGGTCAGGGCGAAGGTGATCAGGTCGCCATCGGCGATGTCGCCAGTAGCGGATCCCGCAGCCGTGATCAGCGCCGACCCGGAGAGCGGCGTCGTCAGGGCGGCAGACTGGACGCCCGCCGTGGTGGCTGCGACCGAACCGCCGAGATCCGAGATCAGGACGTTGAGGTCGAACGAGCCCGAGGCGAGGTTCGCGCCGTTGAACTGGGCGGCGTTGGCGATCGTATCGATCTGCGAACGCAGCGATGTGAAGTCGGCCTGCAGCGCATCGCGCTGGTCGGCGGTGAGGTCGTCAGCCTGGGCTGCGACAGCCTTGGCCTTCAGCTTCTGCAGGATGTCGCCGATCGACTTGCCGGCCGAAAGGGCAACATCGATGGTCGAGTTGGCGCGGTCGATGCCATCCTTGACGGCCGCCACAGAGGAGACCCGGCTCCTCTGCCCTTCGGCGATGGCGTAGATGGCGCCGTTGTCGCGCGCGCTGCCGATCTTGAGGCCTGTGCTGATCTTGTTCTGGACGCCTTCCAGTTCCGTGTTCGTGAAGTTCAGGTTCTGGAGCGCGATCATGGCGCTGTAGTTCGTATTGACGCTGAGCATGGCCGAAGCTCCTGGCAGACTGTTTCACACCCAATAGGGGCATGGACGGTAACCATGTCTTCAAGTCCCGTGCCAAGCCGTTAAGGTTAACACGCCACGGAAAAATCCCTTTGTTTCAAAGGCCCGTGCCGTTAACGCGGAACCCCGCCTCCTAACGAATGGCTGAATCAAATTTACCCCCCGGCACGATTTGCCGAGGCCAAAGCCCGGCGCAGGTAGGCAAAAAGGGGCTGGCGGGGGGGCGGCAGGTGGCGTCCTGCGGCCGTCTTTACCCACGCAAACGAAAGGGGCGGAGCCATTCTGGCTCCGCCCCCTCTGTTTCCGTGCTGGCTGAGGGCCGTTTGGACCGGCCCGACCAGGTATCGGTTAGCGGAAGAACGACAGGATCAGCGACGGCGCCTGGTTGGCGATCGAGAGAGCCTGCGCGCCCAGCTGCTGCTTGATTTGCAGCGACTGCAGGCGGGCGGATTCTTTCGCCAGATCAGCGTCGACGAGGTTGCCGATGCCTTGTTCAACGACGTCCGAGAGCTTCGAGAGGAACTCGTTCTGGATGTCCAGAGCGGCCGCCTGCGAACCCATGGTCGCCATCGCGTTGTTGAGGTCGGTGATCGCCGTATCGATCGAATTCGACGCGGTCGTCGCGGACGCCGTGGACGTGGAGATATCCGTGGACGACAGCGAGGAGAGGATCGAGCCCGTCAGCGAGAAGTCGGCGCCGGTCACCGAGAAGGTGTTCGAGCCGGCCGAGGAGACCGTCGCGGTTGCAACGCCCGCACCGATATTGGTCGCGTTCGTGCCGTTCGAGGTGATCGCCAGGTTGTCATAGGCCGTGTCGTTGATCAGGTAGGTGAACTGACCCGCGGCGTCGTCATAAGAAGCCGAGATTTTACCACCCGACTGCGAGTTCACTGCCGCGACGAAACCATCAACGGTCATGCCAGCCGTCACCTCAACCGAGATCGAGGACGTACCAGCGTTAACCGAATCTGTCAGAGCGAAGGTGATGAGGTCACCCGTGGCGATATCGCCAGCGGTAGAGCCAACGTCAGCCACCAGCGCCGAACCCGAAACCGGGGTCGTGAGAGCCGCCGACTGGACACCGTCCGTGGTCGCGGCGACAGAACCGCCGAGATCCGAGACGAGAACGCTGAGCGACGAGTTGCCCTTCGCCAGGTTGGCGCCGTTGAACTGCGCGGCGTTGGCGATGGTGTCGATCTGCGAACGCAGCGAGGCGAAGTCAGCCTGCAGGGCAGCGCGCTGGTCGGAGGTCAGGTCGTCAGCCTGAGCAGCGACAGCTTTGGATTTCAGCTTCTGCAGGATGTCGCCAACCGATTTGCCGGCGGCGAGAGCAACGTCAACCGTGGAGGAGGCGCGATCGATGCCGTCTTTGACAGCGGCGACCGACGAAACGCGGGCGCGCTGGCCTTCGGCGATGGCGTAGACTGCGCCGTTGTCACGGGCCGAAGACACCTTCAGGCCGGTCGAAATCCGGTTCTGGATTTCGCCAAGTTCCTTGTTTGTAGAGGAGAGAGATTGCAGCGCGACGGACGCGCCATAGTTCGAATTCACGCTCAGCATGACACACGTCTCCGTTCTGGGTCGAAGACCGATCGTTTTGATCGGCCGCAGGCGCCTTTTGCGCCCGCATGAACCCACAATGACGGAGAGGTCTTAATTAGAGGTGTGGCGCTGGAAGGAAAAGTCCTGCGAAGACCCTAACCTAGAACCCGTCGTTAAGACGGCGTTAGGGCTGAGACGCCCCGGCGGACGCTAGGGCCGGCGACAGGCCCTGCATGATCGAGCGGTTAATCTCGACGAGCACATCGAAGGAGGCGCCTTGACGCATGACCGCGCTGGAATGCCGGTCGACAAACATGGCAAGCGAGATGATCTGCGCGCGCAGCGGCTGGGGCAGCGAATTGCCTTCCGCCGCGCAATCCGACGCCAGCAGCGACCACAGCCGACGGTTCATCGACAGCGCCTCGGCGCGGCGGCCAACCTCGCTGTCCGGCAGGGCTGAAGCGTCGATCAGGCCGCGTGTCGCCACCGCAAAGGCGCGATACTCGGTCTGACGTGGCGATTCAGTCTTCCTCGCCGCGTTCTGATACGCCTGGATCGACATTGCCCAGCAATCCCTGTTCGTAGGTTAGAAGCTTCCGGCACCGCGTCAGCGCCTTGTAATAATCCGCCGCCGCGACTTCCCGCGACAGTGAAACGCATTCCTTGAGGACGTCGGTCGACCTGATCGCGCCCATGAACTCGTTCAGGCGAAGCACGAACTCGTCGTAGAACTGGTTCGCCCCGCCGGGGTCCAGATACATCATCATGATCGGGAAATAGATCCGCTTTGCAGGCGAATTGGCTTCTTCCGGCTGGATGATGTCCTTCTCCCGGAGGATCGACGCCTTGTTCTGCAGCAACAGGACCGCACGACGGTCGCCGTTCTGCAGGACCGCCCCGTTGACCACGAAGCGTTCGCCCGGCTTGAGCGACAGTTTGAGCGGCATCCGTTCCTCCCGGCCCGCCGGCCATTTCCCTGAATCAACGGGAACCTTGGACGGGGCCGAACCGCCGGTCTAGCCGCCGATTCTTAAGTTTTGCTTGTGGCGGGGTAATGGGTCCCAGGCCGTTGGGGACAGGTCGCCGGGTATAAGCCGAAGACCTCCCCTTCCCGACTGCCTATTGCCTACGGCCCATTGCCGTTTACCGTAATGTTCGTTCCAGCCGGGGTTTGCCGATGTCCGAGAAGAAGCGTTTCGAAGGGTCCGAGCACTATGTTGCGACGGATGATCTCAGGGTGGCGGTGAACGCCGCCATCGCGCTGGAGCGGCCGCTGCTGGTCAAGGGCGAGCCGGGCACCGGCAAAACGATGCTGGCGCTTGAGGTTGCCCGCGCGCTGGGCATGCCGATCATCGAGTGGCACATCAAGTCGACCACCAAGGCGCATCAGGGCCTCTACGAGTATGACGCGGTCGCCCGCCTGCGCGACGGCCAGCTTGGCGAAGAACGTGCGCGCGACATCCGCAACTACATCAAGAAGGGCAAGCTGTGGGAGGCGTTCACCGCGCCGGTGCGCCCTGTCCTGCTGATCGACGAGATCGACAAGGCCGACATCGAGTTTCCGAACGACCTGCTGCAGGAACTCGATCGGATGGAATTCTACGTCTACGAGATCGACGAGACGATCAAGGCGAAGGTTCGCCCGGTCGTCATCATCACGTCCAACAACGAGAAGGAATTGCCGGACGCGTTCCTGCGCCGCTGCTTCTTCCACTACATCAAGTTCCCTGACGACACGACGATGACCTCGATCATCGACGTGCACTTCCCGGGCATCAAGAAGCGCCTTGTCTCCGAGGCGCTGGCGACCTTCTACAAGATGCGCGACGTGCCGGGCCTGAAGAAGAAGCCGTCGACGTCCGAGCTGCTCGACTGGCTGAAGCTCTTGATGTCGGAAGACATCGACGTCGAGACACTGCGCGAGAAGAACCCGAACAAGCTGGTGCCGCCGCTGCACGGCGCGCTCCTGAAGAACGAACAGGACATCCAGCTGTTCGAACGCCTCGCCTTCCTGGCGCGGCGGGAGAACAGCTAGCGCCCGACAGCGCCGTAACGGTTTCGGCAGGGACAGAGGGGGGACGCACATGTTCAAGAATATCGGTCGCGGCTTTCGCATGGCGGGCGCGAGCTGGACGGTGCTGAAGCAGCATCCCAAGCTGGCGCTGTTCCCGGTGTTTTCCGGCCTCGCCTTCACGGCGCTGATCGTCGGCATCTGGGTGATGGCGTTCGGCATCCAGGGCACGGAAGTGCTGGAGACGCGGTTCGAGGCCAGCCAGCCCATGGTCTATGCCGGCCTCTTCGCGATCTATTTCGTGCTGACCTTCGTGGCGATCTACTTCAATGCGGCGCTGGTGTTCTGCGCGCTCGAATGCTTCGCCGGCCGCACGCCATCCCTGTCGGCCGGACTTGGCGCTGCAACGGCGCGCATCCCGCAGATTCTCGGCTGGACGCTGGTCGCCTCGACCGTGGGCATCCTGCTCAGCGCACTGCAGAGCTTCCTGCGTGACAAGCTCGGCATTCTCGGCAGCCTGATCGGCGGCATCGGCGAGATGGCGTGGGCCGCGCTGACCTATTTCGTGGTGCCCGTCCTGGTCATGGAGGGCGCCGGCCCGATCAAGGCAGTGAGCCGATCCAGCGCGATCCTGAAGAGTACCTGGGGCGAATCCGCCGGTGGCGAAGGCGGCCTCGGCCTCGTCTCCTTCATCTTCATGCTGCCCGTGGTGGCGGTGATCGGCATCGCCGTCGCCCTCAACCGGGGTGATGGGCCGGTTTCGGCCGGGCTGGTGGGCACGGCGATGGTGCTGGTCGTGGCCTATGTGATGGTGCTGACCATCGTGTTTTCGGCCCTGAGCACGATCTTCCGGACCGGGGTCTACGTCTATGCGACGACGGGGGAGGCCCCCGCGCCCATGGATTCGGCCATGCTGAAGGCGACTTTCCGCTAGAAGCCGGCCGCATCCGGGAGCGGGAGCACTTCCCTTTACAGGTTCGCGACCCCACCTGTGAAAAACGCGGCAAACTGGCCGCCGAAACCCGAGATTTTACCCTCCCCAAGCGCCCCCAACGGGGCTAAACCCTGCCCCGACAATCGCTCGCGTGGCGGGCGACTTAGGATCGACCGGAGACGTCATGGACATCAAGGTGCCCGCGATGGGTGAGAGCGTGACCGAGGGTACGCTCGCCAACTGGCTGGTGAAGCCGGGCCAGGCCGTCAAGCAGGACGACCCGATCGCGGAAATCGAGACGGACAAGGTCGCCATTGAAGTCCCGGCCCCCGCCGCTGGCGTCATTACCGAGCACCTCGTGAAAGAGGGCGAGACTGTCCAGATCGGCAAGATCATCGCCAAGCTGCAGGAAGGCGCATCTGCCGCCGCCGCGCCGGCCGCCAAGCCCGCTGCTGCAGCCGCCCCGGCCGCCAAGCCGTCCGCCTCGGCTGCGCCCGCCGCTCCCGCTGCCCGCGCGACTGACAAGGTTGCCCCCTCGGTTGGCCGCATCGCCGCCGAAGCCGGCGTGAACCCCGCCGACATCCCGGGCTCGGGCAAGGGTGGCCGCGCCACCAAGGGCGACGCGCTCGCCTATGTCGCCTCGACCCCGGCCGCCGCGCCCGCCACGGCTCGCGCCCCCGACGCCCCCCACGTTCCACGTGAACTCGGACCGCGCGAAGAGCGCGTGAAGATGACCCGCCTGCGCCAGACCATCGCGCGCCGCCTGAAGGAAGCGCAGAACACCGCCGCCATGCTGACGACGTTCAACGACGTCGACATGTCGGAAGTGATGGAGCTGCGGAAGCGCCACAAGGAAGCGTTCGAGAAGAAGCACGGCGTGAAGCTGGGCTTCATGGGCTTCTTCGTGCGCGCCGTCGTGGCCGCGCTGAAAGAGATCCCCTCGGTGAACGCGGAGATCGACGGGCCGGACATCATCTACAAGAACTTCTACAACATGTCGGTCGCGGTCGGCACGGACAAGGGCCTTGTCGTTCCGGTGGTGCGCGATGCGGATACGCTGTCGCTGGCCGGCATCGAGGCCGAGATCGGCCGTCTTGGCGCGCTGGCGCGTGATGGCAAGCTCGCCATGGAAGACATGCAGGGCGGCACGTTCACGATCACGAACGGCGGCGTCTATGGCTCGCTGATGTCGACGCCGATCCTCAACCCGCCGCAGTCGGGCGTGCTCGGCATGCACCGCATCGAGGAGCGTCCGGTTGTGGTCGACGGCAAGATCGTCGCCCGCCCGATGATGTATCTCGCGCTGAGCTACGACCACCGCATCGTCGACGGCAAGGAAGCGGTGACCTTCCTCGTCCGCGTCAAGGAAGCGCTGGAAGACCCTGAGCGTCTGCTGCTCGACCTCTAAGGGGCGCGGGCGTTGACGCCGCTTGATGCGGTCGCCAACGCCGTCCTTCCCTGGATCATCCGTCTTGCCGGCCTGTTCTGGCTGATCGGCGCCTTCGCGCTGATCCGTCAGATCCGCATGGAAATGACGCTCGACCGCATGACCGCGCGGATCGAGGACATGGCGCGCGATTTCGCCGACAACGACAAGCCAAGCCTGAAAAGCGCCACCGAACTGCCTGCCGAACGCTGGCAAAGCCGTGACGACGCCGCGCGGCGAGGCTGGATCGCCGGGCAGTCTGTCGTACTGGCGGCGACCGGCATCGCCATGGTGCTGATGCATCCGTTCGCGGCGTGGATGGCGGCGCTGCTGGTGCTGGGCCAAGGCGTCTATTTCATCTGGCGCGAATACACGGCCCGGCGCGCGCCGGATGCGGAAGCCGCAGCCCACGCCCGCCCGACCCGGGCCACGGTGAATGCCGGCTGGGTGTCGCTGGTCGTCGCCATGCTGGTGTGGACAGCGGCGTTCAGGGGACTGCTGGTCTAGCGCACTGCCCGGCATGGTTCAGGCTGCCCTGCCGCGATCGATCGAATTTCACCGATTGCGCAAAACCAGCCTTAAGCACGTCGTGCGATCATGCCCTCTGGTTGGGAATGGAGCGGTCGCGGGAAAACCGGACCGGCAAAGGTATGCGGCGGATTTTCGCCCTGATGCTGATCGCGACGTCGGGCTGGCTCCTGTACCAGACCGCCAACACGCATCTGGGCGGCGTCAGCCACCTGTTCTCGCCCCAGATGACAGCCCAGCTCAACGACCTGAAATTTGCAGCGCCCGCCGCCGGTGCGCTGCTGGGCCTGCTGGGCGGGCTGACGGTGTTCTTCAACGGTCCGGGCGGCGCGGCCCTGGCGATGATCGGCGGGCTGGTGGTTGCCGGCTTCACCGTGACCCTGAAACAGACGTTCGAGCTGGATCACATCCTCGACAACGAAATGGCCGTCGGCGCGACCATGCTGATGCTGGCCGTCATGACGGCGTCGATGACGCGTGTCACCCGCGACTCGCGCGCAGAATACGACGACCGCCCGCACGCTTCCGGCCGCCGTATCTACTGAAGCTCCAGCGCGGACGGGGGGCGTTTCCCCGCCTCATGCCAGCATTCAGTTTTGCCCATGAATGCGGGCGATTGCGGTCCCCATATTCCTTTTGTTGACCCTGCGGCCGAGGTGCGTATAGCTCCCGCGACAGGCGAACAAGCGGACGTGAGACGGACCCATGAGCGAGACTTTTGACGTCGTCATCATCGGTGGCGGCCCCGGTGGCTACAACTGCGCCACGCGCTGCGGTCAGCTGGGCCTGAAGGTCACGTTGGTCGAGAAGAACGACAAGCTGGGCGGCACCTGCCTGAATGTCGGCTGCATCCCGTCCAAGGCGATGCTGCACGCCTCCGAACTCTACGAGACGGCGGGCAAGGATTTCGCGGGCCTCGGCATCGAGGTGACCGGGCTGAAGCTCAACCTCGACAACATGCTGAAGCAGAAGGTCGACGCGGTGACCGGCCTCACCAACGGCATCGCCTACCTGATGAAGAAGCACAAAGTCACCGTGTTCACCGGCGCCGGCCGCATCGATGGCCCCGGCCGCGTGGTGGTCGGCGACAAGGTTCTCGAGACGAAGAACATCGTGATCGCCACCGGGTCCGAGCCGACGCCGCTGCATGGCGTGGAGATCGACGAGGAGCGCGTTGTCTCCTCCACCGGCGCGCTGTCGCTGAAGGCCGTGCCGAAGCGCATGATCGTGATCGGCGCGGGCATCATCGGCCTCGAGCTCGGCTCGGTCTGGCGCCGCCTCGGCGCTGAAGTGACGGTTGTCGAATACCTCGACCGCATCCTGCCCGGCGCGGATGGCGAAGTGGCCAAGCAAGCCCAGCGCATCTTCGCCAAGCAGGGCATCGAGTTCAAACTCGGCATGAAGGTGACCGGCGTCGAGAAGCTGAAGTCGAAACTGAAACTGTCGATGCAGCCTGCCGCAGGCGGCGACAGCGAGACGATCGACGCGGACATCGTGTTGCTGGCCATCGGCCGCCGCCCGTACACGGAAGGCCTCGGCCTCGAGACCGTTGGCGTCGTCCCCGACAAGCGCGGCGTGATCGCCAATTCGCACTACCAGACGTCGGCCCCCGGCGTGTGGGTGATCGGCGACGTCACCTCCGGCCCGATGCTGGCCCACAAGGCGGAAGACGAAGCCGTCGCTTGCGCCGAGCTGATCGCGGGCAAGGCGGGGCATGTGAACTACGACATCATCCCGGGCGTGGTTTACACCAAGCCGGAGATCGCCTGGGTCGGGAAGACCGAGGAAGAGCTGAAGGCGGCGGGCGTCGCCTACAAGGTCGGCAAATTCCCCTTCTCCGCCAACTCGCGCGCCAAGACGAACCACGAGACCGACGGCTTCGCCAAGATCCTCGCGGACGCAGCGACCGACCAGGTGCTGGGCGCGCACCTCGTGGGCGTTGGCGTCGGCGAGATGATCGCTGAAGTCTGTGTCGCCATGGAATTCGGCGCCTCGTCGGAAGACATCGCGCGCACCTGCCATGCCCACCCGACCCTGACCGAAGCCATCCGCCAGGCCTCCATGGCCGTCGAAGGCTGGACGATGCAGATGTAGTTAAGCGCCCCGGCGCTGCGCGAAGAGGCTTCTTTCAGGCGCCTCATCTGCGCGAACCGCATGGCCACGTGGCCTGCCCTGTGCTTGGTACAAGCGGGGCTGAGGCGGTGTGGAGGTATCGGGTTTGAGCTCCGTTTCTGGCGAACTGGCGCAGGCGCGCGAGGCCGTGGCCGGCAGGTTGCGCGGGGTCGATCCCGGCAACTTCCTTGCGCTGCGCGAAGCGTACGACAAGTTCGCCGCCAATGACCCGACGCCCCCGGTGGCGACCGAGTCCGAAATCGAGCTCAACGGCGTGCCGTGCCTCGGCCTGCTGCCCGAGGGCGGCAGCGGCGATCATGTAATATTCTGGTGCCATGGCGGCGGCTTCACCATGGGCTCGTCCCGCTCGCATCGCGGGCTTGCGAGCCAGGTGGCCGGACACGGCAAGGTCGGCGCGATCATCCCCGACTACCGCCTCGCGCCTGAGCACAAGCACCCGGCCGCGATCGACGATTGCCAAGCCGCCTATCTCGGCGTGCTGGGCGAAGGCGTGAAGGCGAGCAACATCGTGATCGCGGGCGATTCCGCCGGCGGCGCGCTGGTGATGGCGCTGCTGCTGCGGCTCAAGGAAAAAGGCACGGCGATGCCCGCGGGCGTGCTGCTGCTCTCGCCGTGGGTGGACCTTGCCAACAAAGGCTGGAGCCATGCGGCCAAGGCCTCGCGCGATCCGTTCCTCACCTCGCGCGGCCTCACCCTGCGCGCCAACGAATACTTCGGCGGTCCGGGCGCCCTGCCCATCCTCGAAGCCGACCTGCGCGGCCTGCCGCCGACCTATATCCAGACCGGCGAGGCCGAAATCCTGATGTCGGATTCAACCGCACTGGCCGAACGCCTCGGCGCCGCCGGCGTGCCGGTAACGCTCGAGATCTGGCCCGAGATGTTCCACGTCTTCCAGGCCCGCTATTCCGCCCTCAGCCATGCGCGGCAGGCAGTCGAGCGGCTGGGCAAGTGGGCCGCTGCGCATCTGGGGCGATAGGCGCACACCACCAACAGGCAAACATGAAAACGGCGGGCCTTGAGGGTCCGCCGTTTTGCATTTTCATATGTGTGTTCGACTACTTCTCGAACGCCGCATCCAGGAACGCCGCGAGTTCCTTGTTGTGGAGCGCCATCGTGCCGGCAGCCGTGGAGGCCGAAGCCGGGCGGCCGACATAGCGGGCGCGCTTGTGCTTCACGTCCAGCTTCTCGAGCGTCTTCTCGATGTTCCAGTCGACGAAGTTCCACGAGCCCATGTTGCGCGGCTCTTCCTGGCACCAGACCATGTCGGCCTGCGGGAAGCGCGCGAGCTCCTTCATGAGCGAGGCGACCGGGAACGGATACAGCTGCTCGACGCGCAGCAGGTAGACGTCGTTGATCTTGCGCTTCTCGCGCTCCTCGAAGAGGTCGAAATAGACCTTGCCCGAGCACATCACGACGCGGCGGATGTCCTTGTCGGCTTTCAGCGTCACCTCGGCCTTGCACTCAGGCACTTCGGCGCCGTCATGCAGGATGCGGTGGAACGAGGTGTCCGGCGTCATGTCCTTGAAGAAGGACACGGCACGCTTGTGGCGCAGCAGCGACTTCGGCGTCATGACGATCAACGGCTTGCGGAAGTCGCGGTGCATCTGGCGGCGCAAGGCGTGGAAGTAGTTCGCCGGCGTCGTGCAGTTGACGACCTGCATGTTGTCCTGCGCGCACATCTGGAGGAAGCGCTCGAGGCGGGCGGATGAGTGCTCCGGGCCTTGGCCCTCATAGCCGTGCGGCAGCAGGCAGACGAGGCCCGACATGCGCAGCCATTTGCGTTCGCCGCTCGAGATGAACTGGTCGAACAGCACCTGCGCGCCGTTGGCGAAGTCACCGAACTGCGCTTCCCACATGGTAAGCGTGTTCGGCGCCGTTAGCGAGTAGCCATACTCGTAGCCGAGCACGGCCTCTTCCGAGAGCAGCGAGTCGATGACTTCGTAATTGGCCTGCGTTTCCGACAGGTGGTTGAGCGGCGTGTAGCGCTCTTCTGTCACCTGGTCGACGAAGTGCGAGTGGCGCTGGGTGAACGTGCCGCGGCAGGAATCCTGGCCCGACAGGCGCACCGGGAAGCCTTCTTCCAGCAGCGTGGCGAAGGCCATGTGTTCGGCCATGCCCCAGTCGAGACCTTCACCGGTCTCGGCCATCTTGCGGCGCGCATCGACCGTACGGGCGACCGTCTTGTGGATGTTGAAGCCGGTCGGAACGGTGGTGATCTTCTTGCCGGTCTCTTTCAGCTTGGCGAGCGTCACACCCGTCTTGCCGCGGCCTTCCTCGTCCTTCGGCAGGCCGAGACCGGCCCACTTGCCATCCAGCCAGTCGGCGGCGCCCGGCTTGAACGCCTTGGCCTTCTCGAACTCGCTGTCGAGATGCGCATCCATCTCGGCGACCATGTTGGTGACGGCGTCTTCGGTGATCACGCCTTCATCGACGAGGCGGCGCGAATAGAGTTCGCGCGTCGAGGACTGGTCGCGGATCTTCGCGTACATCAGCGGCTGCGTCATCGTCGGATCGTCACCCTCGTTGTGACCGAAGCGGCGATAGCAGAACATGTCGATGACGACATCCTTGCCGAATTGCTGGCGGTATTCGGTGGCGACCTTGGCGGCATAGACGACCGATTCCGGGTCATCGCCATTGCAGTGGAACACCGGCGCATCAACCATCTTCGCCATGTCAGACGGATACGGAGACGAGCGCGAGAAGGACGGCGCGGTGGTGAAGCCGATCTGGTTGTTGACGATGAAGTGCATCGCCCCGCCCGTGCGGTAGCCGGCAAGGCCCGACAGCGCGAAGCATTCGGCGACAACACCCTGGCCCGCGAACGCCGCGTCGCCGTGCAGCAGCAGCGGCATGACTTTCGTGCGGCGCTTGTTGCGTTCCACCGGATCGATCGCGCGCACGCCGCCAGCCTCGACTTCGTCGAAGAACTGCTTCGCACGGGCTTTGCCCAGCACGACCGGGTTCACGATTTCGAGGTGGGACGGGTTGGCCGTCAGGGACAGGTGGACGCTGTGGCCGTCGAACTCGCGGTCCGATGAGGCGCCGAGGTGGTATTTCACGTCGCCCGAACCGTAGTCGTCGCCGCCCTGCGTGTTGCCGCCCTGGAACTCGAAAAAGATCTTGTGGTAGGGCTTGCCCATCACCGCCGCGAGCACGTTGAGACGGCCACGGTGCGGCATGCCCACGATGATCTCGTCGACGCCCAGCGCGCCGCCGCGCTTGATGATCTGCTCCAGCGCCGGGACAGCGGCTTCACCGCCATCGAGACCGAAACGCTTGGTGCCCGGATAGCGCTTGTGCAGGAAGCGTTCGAAGGCTTCCGCCTCAACCAGCTTCTTGAGGATGGCGCGCTTGCCCTGCGGCGTGAACGAGATTTCCTTGTCCTTGCCTTCGATGCGCTGCTGCAGCCAGGATTTCTCTTCCGGGTCGGAGATGTGCATGAACTCGACAGCGAACGTGCCGCAATAGGTGCGGCGCAGGATGTCGATCATCTGGCGCGGCGTCGCGTATTCGAGGCCGAGCACGTTGTCGATGTAGATGCGGCGGTCCATGTCCTTCGGACCGAAGCCGTAGGTTTTCGGATCGAGTTCCGGCTGGTCGTCCTGCTTGGCGATGCTCAGCGGATCGAGGTGAGCGGCGAGGTGGCCGCGCATGCGATAAGCGCGGATCATCATGATCGCGCGGATGGAATCCTGCACCTGCTGGTGGAGATCCTGCGGGGCGATGGTCGGGCCGACCTGCGGGGCTTTCTTCGCGGCGGGCTTGGCGTCGGTCGCCCAGTTGCCATCGAGCGCGGAGACAAGTTCGCCGTTCTGGTGGCGGAGCGGTTCCTTCCACTCGGGCCCCTTGGCGGCCTTGGTGGCGTCCTGCGCGCTGTCAGCAACGCCGCGGAAGAAGTTCTGCCAGCTTTCGGGGACCGAGCTGGGGTCTTCGGCATACTGGGCGTAGAGCTGCTCGATGTAGACGGCGTTGGCGCCGTAGAGAAAAGCGGTGTCCAGCATGGCTGTGTTGTCCATGCCGCGGGCCTCGCCCGTCTTCGCTTCAATCGTCATGCTTTTCGTCCTGATGCGCCGGAATCAGGGCCCCTGCCCTGCACGCGCTTGGGTGGCACTCAAATGTCGCTTTTCGCGTTCCGACTCAACCCACAAGGGTGAGACATTCTGCACATAAGGCTGTGACCGGTTAGCACTTCGTTCCATCGCGGAAACAAAGCGTGGAAACCCCGGCGTTTCAGGGTCTCCAGCTATCTGGAAAGCTTGCGATTTGAGAGCTTTCGGCTGTCCCGAAGGATCAGCCCTTCAGCACTTTCGACAGTGTCACGCCCAGGCGCGCCGGGCTGTCGGAGACGACGATGCCGGCCGACTGCATGGCTTCGATCTTTGACTCAGCGTCACCCTTGCCGCCCGAAACGATGGCGCCGGCATGGCCCATCGTCCGGCCCTTGGGCGCCGTGCGGCCTGCGATGAAGCCGACCATCGGCTTCTTGCGGCCGCGCTTGGCTTCGTCCTTGAGGAACTGAGCGGCGTCTTCTTCGCCCGAGCCGCCGATCTCGCCGATCATGATGATCGACTTGGTGGCGTCGTCGGCGAGGAACATCTCAAGCACGTCGATGAAGTCCGTACCCTTGACCGGGTCGCCGCCGATGCCGACAGCCGTCGTCTGGCCAAGGCCTTCGTTCGAGGTCTGGAACACCGCTTCATAGGTCAGCGTGCCGGAGCGCGAGAGAACACCGACCGAGCCCTTCTTGAAGATGTTGCCCGGCATGATGCCGATCTTGCATTCGCCCGGCGTCAGCACGCCCGGGCAGTTCGGCCCGATCAGGCGCGACTTCGATTTCGACAGGCGGTCTTTCACCTTCACCATGTCGAGCACCGGCACGCCTTCCGTGATCGTGACGATCAGCGGGATTTCAGCGTCGATGGCTTCGAGGATGGCGGCGGCGCAACCCGAGGGCGGCACGTAGATCACCGTGGCGTTGGCCCCGGTCGCGTCGCGCGCTTCGGCGACCGTGTTGAACAGCGGACGTTCGACAGTCGAACCATCCGGCAGCTTGCCGGTCCATTTCTGGCCGCCCTTGCCCGGCGTGATGCCGCCGACAAACTGCGTGCCATAGGCGATGCCCTGCTCGGTGTGGAACGTGCCGGTCTTGCCGGTCATGCCCTGGGTGAGGACCTTGGTGTTCTTGTCGATCAGGATGGACATCGTGTCTGCCTTGAAAGCGTAAAATGGGTTCGGCGAGAAAGCGCGTGAGGCCTATTTGCCCTTGATGGCGGCGACGATCTTCTGCGCCGCGTCATCGAGGTCGTTGGCCGAGATCACGGCGAGGCCGCTCTCGTTGATGATCTTCTTGCCGAGTTCGACGTTGGTGCCCTCGAGACGAACAACCAGCGGAACCGAGAGGTTCGTCTCTTTCACGGCGGCGAGAACGCCCTCCGCGATGACGTCGCACTTCATGATGCCGCCGAAGATGTTCACGAGGATGCCCTTCACCTTGGGGTCCTGCATGATGATCTTGAAGGCCGCAGCCACCTTCTCCTTGCCGGCGCCGCCGCCGACGTCGCAGAAGTTCGCGGGCTCTTCGCCGTAGAGCTTGATGATGTCCATCGTCGCCATGGCGAGGCCGGCGCCGTTGACCATGCAGCCGATCGTGCCGTCGAGCGGGATGTAGGCGAGGTCCCACTCTTTCGCGGCGATCTCTTTCTCGTCTTCTTCCGTCG
>JAOATF010000165.1 GCA_030158285.1 Hyphomonadaceae bacterium | reverse complement strand
CCCCCTCCGTCGCGCTGCGCGCGCCACCTCCCCCGGCTTCGCCGGTGGAGGCAACGCGGTGGGGGCGGGGAGGCTCGCGTGCGGCGATCCGGAGGCCGGCGAGGATGTAGCCGGCGCCGAGGGTGAGGCCGGCGGCGAGGAAGGCCTGGGGGAGGAACGGGGATGCGAGTGACGACGCCAGCGTGAGAAGCCAGAGGGTGGCGCTGGCGCGGAGCTTGGCGACGCGGAGGAGCTGGATTGCCAGGATGGCGAGACCGATGACGAAGACCAGCGCGCCGATGCGATAGAGGTCGATACCAAAGGCGATGGCGTCAGGACCAACGATGCTGGCGATGCCGGTGAGCGCCACGATGAAACCGGCGAGCCCGATGCGGCCGATGGCTTCGGCGGTGGCGAGGTAGAGAGCGATGAGGCCAAACATCAGGCCGAGATCGATCACGCCATAGAGCGCTTCGAGACTCGGCGAGTTGGCTTCGTAAGGAATGAAGGTGGAGGCGATGCGGAGCACGCCTGCGAGAATGGCGGCCAATGCGCCGAAGCGCATGAGGCCAGTGGTGTGTTCGGCGCGGCGCGCGGTCATGCGTAGCTGACGACTTCGAATTCCACGCCGCCCTTGTCGCGGAAGTAGAAGCGTTTTCCGGGGAAGTAGTCGGCGTGTGCGTAGGTTTCGTACCCGGCCGCGCGGACTTTTGTCTCTGTCGCGGAGAGGTCTCTTACGCACACGCCGACATGGTTGGGCTGCCCCTCGCCCGGCGCCTGTTTCAGGTCTTCCGGAGGCGTGTAGAGCACCACATAGGTTCCACCTGTGCCGACATGGATGGAATGGCCGCCGAGCTTTCCCTGCCCTTCCCAGCGGATCGTCCAGCCAAACGCATCAGCGCACAGGCGGGCGGTTTCGCGGGCGGCGGACGTCGTGACGTTGACGTGTTCGAGGACGGCCTGCCCCGGATAATCGTCCACCTGCTCGCGCATGCGGGCGCCGGGGAAGCTCGTTGCCGTATCAGCCATGTTCAGACCCTTCATGTGCCCCGTCTTGCGCGGGGTTGCCTTCTGATGGGGATGAGTCGTAATTCCTCAACCTAACTTGAGGTCAAGGGATTTTTTCCGATGGCGGATTCGCTCGCGGCAGTGGCCAACCAGGTGATGTCGATCGGCGACTTGGCGGAGCGCACCGGGCTCGCGGTGTCGGCGATACGCTTCTACGAGACGAAGGGACTGGTGGCGCCGGCGCGGAACACTGGCGGCCAGCGGCGCTATCTGCGCTCGGACATTCGCCGGTTATCGTTCGTGCAGATCGCGCAGCAGCTGGGCTTTTCGATCGAGGAGATCCGCACGGCGCTGGCCACCCTGCCCGCTGGTCGCACACCAACGCAGAAGGACTGGGAGAAGATCAGCCGCAATTTCCATGACGTGCTGGACAAGCGCATCCAGCGCATGACGCGGCTGCAGAGCTATCTGGCAGGATGCATCGGGTGCGGATGCCTGAGCATGAAGAAATGCGCGCTGGTGAACCCGGAAGATGGGCTGAAGCGGTTTGGGCCGGGCGCGCGGGCTGTGCTGGGGGATCGGTTGCGCTGACGGACCGCCGGGCCCCTGCCCGGCAGCGCGACGCGTCAGCGGCGCGATCTTGAGCGATGAACCGCTGTTCGCTGCTGCGCAGCGACTGCCGGGCGGGGGCCCGGCGGTCCGGAGAGACTAGACCGCCCCATCCGGCTTCTGCCCAGCCTTTTTCGCCGCTGACTTCTCCGCACGGAACGTCTTCGCCCAGCCGTCCTTGTTGGACTGGCGGCCGCGGGCGATGGTCAACGCATCAGCAGGGACATCTTCCACGACGACGGAACCTGAGCCGACATAGCCGCCCGCGCCGATACTGACCGGCGCTACCAGCGATGAGTTGGAGCCGATGAAGGCGCCTTCGCCGATGACCGTGCGGTATTTGAAGAAGCCATCGTAATTGCAGAAGATCGTGCCGGCGCCGATGTTGGCGCCTGCGCCGACCTCGCCGTCGCCGAGATAGCTGAGGTGGTTGGCCTTGGCGCCTTCGCCGATGGTGACGTTCTTCACTTCGACGAAGTTGCCGATGTGCGCGTCCTTGCCGATGACGGCGCCGGGACGCAGGCGGGCGTAGGGGCCGACGAGTGCGCCGGGGCCGACCTTCGCGCCCTCAAGATGCGAGAAGGCGCGGATGACAGCGCCGGTTTCGACGGAAACTTTGGTCGCGAAGACGACATTGGGTTCGATAGTGACGCCGGGAGCGATCTTCGTGTCGTGGCTGAAGAAGACGGTTTCGGGCGCGGGGATGGTAACGCCGGCGACCATGAACTGGTCGCGCATGCCGTCCTGGAAGACGCGCTCGACGGCCGCGAGTTCGGCCTGGCTGTTGACGCCCTGCACGTCGCGCTCCTCGCATTGGGCAGCGGCGGCGCGGAGGTTGCGGGCGCGGGCGAGGCCGACGAGATCGGTGAGATAGTATTCGCCCTTGGCGTTGTCGTTCTTCACTTCGCGCAAGAGGTCGAACATCAGGCGCACAGGCGCGGACATGACGCCGGAGTTTGCGAGTGCGATCTGCAGCTGCGCTTCCGTGGCGTCGTTGGCTTCGACGATGGCTTCGAGCGATCCATCCGTCGTGGTAACAAGACGTCCGTAGCGGTTGGGCAGTTTGGCGCGGAAGCCGAGGACGCACACGCTGGCGCCGGTCTCGATCTCGGCGAAGGCGCGCTCGCCGGCTTCCTTCGGGATCAGCGGCGTGTCGGCGTAGAGGACGATGGCGTGGCCTTCGGCGTTCTTGAGAGCGTCGCGGGCGGCGTCGACCGCGTTGGCGGTGCCGAGCTGGTCGTGCTGGATGACGACGTTTTCAGCGCCGACGAGTTTGGCGGCGGCTTCAGAGAGAACCGGCATGTCGGGGCCGACGACCACGACCGAGCGCTTGCAGCCGAGATCCTTGGCCAGCGCCACGCTCCACGCCAGCATGGAGCGGCCGCCGATCTCGTGCAGCACCTTGGGCCGCGGCGATTTCATGCGCGTGCCCTTGCCCGCGGCGAGGATGATTGCGAAACGGTCGGCCATGGCCTGTCCTTCAGGTCGAATCCCGAGGCGTCCTGACTAGCACACTGGAACCCATGGCCAATCTTGATGACTAATCTGGCCGGCTACACCCTCGCTTTTGATCTCGACGGCACGCTGGTCGAGACGATCGGGGACATCTTCGTGGCGCTGAACCATGTCCTGGCTGGCGAGGGGCTGCCGCCGGCGGACCTGGAGGATGTGCGCAGGTTTATCGGGCAAGGCTCACGGACGCTGATCATCCGGGCGTGCGCGGTACATGGGCTGCACCATGCCGAGGACAAGCTGGATGAGCTGACCGAGGCTTTTGTTGCAAAGTACGCCACGGATATTGCCGGGCGGTCCTTCCCCTATCCCGGCCTGATCGCGGCGCTGGATACGTTGCAGCACTGGGGGGCGGCGCTGTGTGTGTGCACCAACAAGCGGACGGACCTGTCGGTGAAGCTGCTGACGGCATTGGGGATGCAGCACCGGTTCGCGGCGATCATCGGGGCGGACAGCGTCAAGAACCGGAAGCCGCATCCGGACCATTACATCCACGCCATCCGGGCGGCGCATGGCGATCCGGCGAAGAGCCTGATGGTGGGCGATTCCATCAACGACGTGCTGTCGGCCAAGGCGGCGGGCGCTCCGGTGGCGGTTTACGCGTACGGATATACAGACACGGCGCCGGACCTTCTCGGGGCCGACGCCGTGTTTACCCAATTCACTGATCTGCCGGACCTGGTGGCCCGTCTACTGGAAGCTCAGCCAACGCTGCGGATATAGCCGCTGGGTTTGCCGGGCTCCGGGCGCGCGCTTTTCTTGCGCGGAGGCATCCCGTTGACCATGTTGCTGCGCACGTCCGTTCGGGCCGAGCGCATTGCGGGCACGAAGCCGGCATCGATGAGGTTGATCGAGACGTCGAAACCACGGCTCAACCAGTATTCCTCGATCTTCGCCTTCAGCTTGCGGGCGCCATCTTCGTCGCAGAAATCGCTGTTCATTTGGTTCTCCAGACACCTGATGGGGCGCCTATGGCATGAACGCCAATCGGCCCCGGTAGGTCCCTCAGTTCTCACCCTCCGCTTTGCGGTATCGGCATGAAGTCAACCTAGGAATGCAGTTGAGGCGGCGCATGAAGCAGACAAGGTATTTTGAAGATCAATTGTGGCGCTGACGTCGCCGTTCCATGAACAGATATTCGGAAAGCGCGAAAAGCCCTTTGAAATCGATGCCTGGCTGCAGGGGCGGTTACCCACATCATGGCCAAGGGCTTGGCGGGCGCGTTTGGACACGCGGAATCAGGCGAGTGGGCGACTGCGTTTTCTTGCGATTCTTTAGGGAGTTGGATCAGCCGGGCGGAGAAACAATCCGCCTAGGATCAGGAAAAGATGGTGGGCGATGCAGGGATTGAACCTGCGACCCCTCCCGTGTGAAGGGAGTGCTCTCCCGCTGAGCTAATCGCCCGGGACCCTGTTTAGGGGAGCGGGTTCATAGTCTTGGCCCCCATGGCGCGTCAAGCAGCCCGATACGCCCCCTGCCGCAGCGCGGCAGAATTCCCATAAAAGCAAGCTGGCATGCTTGTGATCGGGCTTCCGGGGCCCTGCCCGGGGTTTCCCGTGGACAGGGTCGTTGCCTTCTGGGAAGGCTTTCGTTCTAGCGGCGCACAAAAACCAAAACAGCCGCAGTGCCGGGGAGGAATTCTGGATGGCGTTTCTATCGCCAAAGAAGATCGAGTCGCTGGACGAGGCCCGGGCGCCCTTCATTTTCGGGATGTCGCACCGCCTCTGGGCGCTGACCATCCTGTTCATCGTCTACATCTTCAATTTCATCGACCGGCAGATCGTCAACATCCTGCAGGAAGACATCAAGCACGAGCTTGGGCTGAACGACACGCAGCTCGGCATGATGACGGGCCTGACGTTTGCACTCGTCTACTGCACGATGGGCATTCCGGTGGCGCGGATCGCGGACCGGACCAGCCGCAAGGGCGTGACGGTTGTTTCGCTGGCGGTGTGGAGCGGCTTCACGGCGCTGTGCGGCCTCGCCACAGACATCACCGTTGGCGGGACGGTGATCATCACCGGCTTCGTCTTCCTGCTGGTCGCGCGCATGGGCGTGGGTCTTGGCGAAGCGGGTGGCAGCCCGCCGGCCCACGCGATGATTTCGGACTACTACGAGAAAGAGAAGCGCGGCCGCGCCCTCGCCGTCTATTCGGCGGGTCTCTATGCCGGCACGCTGCTGGGCTATTACCTGGGCGGCTGGTTGAGCGAAGCGCTGGACTGGCGCCAGGCGTTCTACGTCGTCGGCATTCCGGGCGTGATCTTCGCGGTGATCGTGTGGACCACGGTGCGCGAGCCGGTGCGCGGGATTTCGGGCATTGCGCCGAAAGTACAGAACGTCACGTTCGCGGAGTCGTTCAAGAAGCTCTGGTCGATCAAGGCGTTTCCCTACTACGCGATCGCGACGGGTGCGGGCACGTTCATCACGTACGGCCTTGGCAACTGGATGCCATCGTTCATGCCGCGGACCTACGGCATCGTGGACCCGGAGACCGTTGGCGGCACGGTGAAGTATATCGGCCAATGGGGTATGCCTGAGCTGCAGGCCACGCTGGGCCTGTGCCAGGCAAGCGTTGTTGACGGCGTGCGCCAGCTGGCGGCGGACTGCTACAGCATGAACAAGACCGAGATCGGCCTGTTCTATGGCACGTGCAGTGGCGTCGGCGGCATGATCGGCACGATCTATGGCGGTTATCTGGCCGACAAGCTGGGAGCGAAGGATCGCCGCTGGTTCCTGTGGGTGCCGATGTGGGGCAAGATCCTTGGCGCGCCGCTGTTCATCGCGGCGATGCTGGCCCCGACCGTCGAGCTGTCGCTGCTGCTCTACTTCCCGGGCATCACGCTGGCGGCCATGTATCTCGGGCCATCGCTGGCGATCACGCACCACCTCGTGCCGGCTTCGATGCGCGCGATGTCCTCGGCGGTGCTGTTCTTCATCCTGAACATCCTGGGCCTCGGCACGGGACCGTTCGTGGTGGGCATCCTGTCCGACTGGATCGGCGGCAATGCCGACACCCTCGCCGCCTCGCACAGCTTCCTGGGCGATACGGTGGACCAGGTGAAGCAGATGTCGCTGAAATGGGCGATGATCATCGCGGTGGTGCTGATGACGCCGCTGGCTGTGCTCTGGCACATCGGCGCGACGAAGCTGCCGAAGGGCCCGCTGGACGACGATGGCAATGCCATTGGCGAGGCGCTGACCGAGGGCGATCCGAAGGGGCATGCCGGGACGACGGGCCCGGCGGCGTGAAGTTGAGGGGGAGTAGGGAATAGGCAGTGGGCAGTAGGGGGACACCCCGACCGCCCATTCGCCTCCCCCTACTCCCTACTGCCCATTCCCTACTCCCCTCGCCGCGTAGCGGCGCTCAATCGAACGTCAGTTCGCCATCGCCGAGCGGGGCAAAGATTTCATCGAGGGTGCGGTGGGTGACGCCGGCGAGCGTCGGCGGATCCCATTTGGGGGCGTTGTCCTTGTCGACGATCACGGCGCGGACGCCTTCCTGGAAATCGTGGCTATGGACCTGCCGGCAGCCAATGCGGAATTCCATCCGCATATTGTCCTCAAAGGACTTCATCTGCAGGCCGAGCGCGAGCTGGCGATGCGCAACCTTCAGGGTCTGCGGGCTCTTGGTCTTGAGCGTGTCGAGCTGTTTTTTCGCCCACTCGCCGGGTTCGGCCTCCAGCGCGAAGACGGTTTCCTCCACCGTGGGCTTCCAGAAGCAGCGGTCGATGACGTCGCGGTGTTTCTCGAACGCCCCGTCCTCGTCCCAGTCCATGGCTTCGAGCAGGTCGAGCTGGCCTTCACAGACGGAGATTTTGACGGCTTCCACCACGCCGGATTCAGCAAAGTGTGTGGCGACGCCGGCGGCGCAGACATCGCCGCCCTTCAGGCGTTCACCCGTCAGCGCGAGCCACATGCCGAGCGGCGGGCCGAGGCGCGGCAGGAACCAGCCGCCGCCAACATCAGGGAAGAGGCCAATGCCGGTTTCGGGCATGGCGAAGGTCGTGCGCTCGGTGGCGACACGATGCGAGCCGTGGACGCTGATGCCGACGCCGCCGCCCATCGTCACGCCATCCATGAAGGCGATGTAGGGCTTGGGGTAGTTCTTGATGCGGGTGTTGAGGCGGTATTCGGCGCGAAAGAAGGCCTGCGCGGCGGAGCCATCGGCCGCGCCGCTTTCGGCCAGCATGCGGATGTCGCCGCCGGCGCAGAAGCCGCGCGTGCCATCGGCGTGATCGACGACCACGAGTTCGATCTCGGGATCGTCCTCCCACGCCTTCAGCGCGGCATCCATGGCGAGGCACATTTCCTCGTTGAGCGCATGAAGCGCCTGCGGCCGGTTGAGCGTGATGCGCCCGGCGACGCCCTGACGGTGGATGATGACTTCGGCCATGATGCTGTCTCCGGCAGTTCTCTTACCACTGCCTGATCGAATCCCAACTGTCACGGAATCAGCCGATCCCTGTGTCTGCGGCGCAGGACGGCGGCGCGGCAGCTGGGTGTCCAGGATCAGAAGGGGCGGATGCCGCAAGTCGAAGCGTCAAAGGTCGAACCGGCGGATCGCGCCCAATTCACCGATCACCATCTGGTATTTCGCTTCCGTCTCCTTGAGGGCTTCGTCGGCGAGCACGTCCTCGAGGTTTATGCAGTGCGAGACATCCAACCCGCCCTTGCGGATATTTGGTTCGCTTTCTGAATCGAGAGGGCGAACCTGGCCCAGAAGATCCGCAAGAACGACGTTGAATCTTGAACGATCCAGCGCGGGCCTGAAGAGGTCTTCCGAGATGACGACGCGGAGAGCCCCGGCATGGGGGAAGTAGTATTGGGCGAACTTGCCCAACAGCCGCGTGCGCAAGAGAAAGGTCTCGGCATGCTGACGTAAAAGCGCGATGTCGTCGGCGGATATCGCGATACGTATGTCACGCTGCCCGGCAATATAGTTGGCGTAGCCGTCTTGTGACATGCCTCCCGCCGCAACCTGACGATGCGACGTACCATAGGTCTTCTGCGTCATGAACATCTTGAGCACCTGCTCGACGATCGAGCGGCGGACCAGCGCAAGCGGCTGAACGTCCCGGCTTTCGAAAACCGCCGCGACACGATCGCTGTCCTGCGCGGCCGGCAGAAGCGGTCGCCACTTGAACAGGGTGCGAGGCGTGACAGACTCGGGAGGTATGTCTTTCCATTTCGGGAAACGCTTGAAGTCCGGGTGATCAAACACCCCGGCGCAGCGCCGCTCGTAGAAAGCAGACAAGGTCCGCGCGAGTTCAGCCCCGTGCTGTGCAGGGTCCGGGATGAACTGGCTCAAACGGTAGACATCAAACTCCTCGCGAAAAGGCACGAATACGCTGCCGGTGAGGCCAGCGTATGAGATCATCGGCGTGGAGCAGACATTGCCGGTATAGATGATGACCGCGTTGGTCACGTCGTCTTCCTCGTGCGGCGTGGCGCAATCATACGGTCAGTGCGCACCAGGGCGATAGTCCGGTTCCTCGATGAAGGGACCGACGGCGAGGATGACGATGCAGGTGTGGGCGCCGGCATCGACCACGCAGTAGTCGACGCCGTAGCTGTCCTTGATGAGCTTCTTGCTGAACCGGTAGGTGCGGCCGTCGGCGACGATTTCCGATCCGATCTTCGCGCTCCACGGGCCGAGGGCATCAAAGAACTGCTTCGCGAGATCACCGGCGCAGGTGAAGCGCAGCGTGCCGCCGTCGCGTTCGCGATTGATCGCGCCGGTGGCGTTCGCCTGCGCGATGCAGCCGGCGTAGAGGTTTGCGTGGGGTGGCGCTGGAAGACCGGGGGTGAGCGTGATGTCGGGCGGGCCGGTGGGGACGGATTCAGGGGCGGACGCGCAGGCGGAGAGTGCGAGGAGCGATATTGAGGCGAATGATTTGAGCATGGCGCCCTCATGATGGTCATGCCAGGGCTTGTCCCGGGCATCTCGGTTGTCACGTCGATGGGACTGGCTGGCAATCCCGCTGAGGCCAGCAACCGAGATTCTCGGGATGCGCTCCGCTTACCCGAGAATGACCAGTTGGGAGTCGCGACAATAGCCTCGCCCTATTGCCGCAGCATGTCCCGGCTCACGATCACACGCATGACCTCGTTGGTGCCTTCGAGGATCTGGTGGACGCGGAGGTCGCGGACGATGCGTTCGACGCCGTAGTCGGCGAGGTAGCCGTAGCCGCCGTGGAGTTGCAGGGCGTCGTTGGCGACCTTGAAGCCGGTGTCGGTGACGAAGCGCTTGGCCATGGCGCACCAGCGGGTGGCCATAGGCGTTTTCGCATCAAGCTCCTGCGCGGCGTTGTAGAGCATCACGCGGGCGGCCTGCGTTTCGGTTTCCATGTCGGCGAGCTTGAACTGCGTCGCCTGAAAGTCGGCGATGGCCTGGCCGAACTGCTTCCGCTGCTTCACGTAGTCGAGCGCGCGGTTGAGCGCATCCTGCATGCCGCCGAGCGAGCACGCGGCGATGTTGAGGCGGCCGCCGTCGAGGCCGGCCATGGCGAAGCGGAAGCCATCGCCCTCGGCGCCGATGCGACGGCTGGCGGGAATGCGGACGTCCTCGAAGATCACCTGGCGCGTCGGCTGGGAATTCCAGCCCATCTTCTTCTCGTTGGCGCCGAAGGAGACACCCTTGTCGCCCTTGCGCACGATGAAGGCGGAGACGCCCTTGGGGCCATCCTGCCCGGTGCGGGCCATGACGACGTAGACGTCGCTTGTGCCGGCGCCGGAGATAAACTGTTTGGAGCCGTTGAGGATGTAGTCGTCGCCATCCTTGGTCGCTTTGGTCTTGAGGCTGCCCGCGTCCGAGCCGGCGCCGGGTTCGGTGAGGCAGTAGGAGGCGATCAGCTCCATCGAGGTGAGCTGGGGCAGCCATTCCTGGCGCAACTCGTCCGACCCGAATCGGTCGATCATCCACGAGCACATGTTGTGGATGGAAATGAACGCGGCGGTCGAAATGCAGCCCTGCGACAATTGCTCGAAAACCAGTACGGCGTCGAAACGAGAGAGGGCGGAGCCGCCGACATCTTCGTTAACGTAGAGCCCGGCAAAGCCCAGGCTGGCCGCCTCGCGGATCACGTCCACAGGAAAGTGTTTCTTCTCATCCCACTCGGCCGCGTGGGGACGCAGCTTTTCCGCAGCAAAATCGGCTGCGGTCTGTCGAATCAAAATCTGTTCAGGTGTCAGAGCTGTCATGCCGTCTGTTCCGCGTCAGGTTCACACGCTATTCATACGCGGCGTTCCATGCGTACTCCACTGCCAACAAGACCCTAAACAGGCCGGCCCCTCCCATGGCGACCCTTATCGACGATCCAGCGCCCGCTTACCGGGTACGCCCGGCGCGCGGCAACGAGATCGGCGAACTGCAGAACATTGATCTTGCGTCGGCTTCCCTCTTCCGGGGAACGGGGCTGATCGACTTCGGGCCACTGGGTGAACCGACCCAGCCGATTCCCGAGGATCGCCTGCGCCAGGGATTCGGCGAGGGTCTGATCTGGGTGGCGGTGGATGACCGGGACGAAGTGGTAGGGTTTGCCCTGTGTTCAGACCGGGGGCCGGACCTCTATCTCGACCAGCTGTCCGTCCTGCCCCGGCATGGGCGGAAAGGGCTGGGCACGCGGCTGGTGCGGCGGTGCCTGCAGGAAGCGGAGGCGCGCTCGCACAAGCGCATCTCGCTGTCGACCTTCCGCAAGGTGGCGTGGAACGGGCCGTTCTATCGCAAGCTGGGCTTCCGCGAAGTGCCGGTGTGGCGGCTGCAGGACTGGCAGTCGGACATCCGCGAGCTGCAGCGCACCACGATGGACGTGCGGCTGCGCTGCTTCATGCAGCGGACGGTGAAGCGGGGGCGGTAGGGGCGCAGGCTGAACGACTGGCTTGGCTCGTGCGAACGTCTATTGGTATCCGCCATCCGGGGGGGAGCCATGCGCACCAGAACTGTTTCTGCCTTGCTGGCGTGTTGTACCGCCGTGACGGGATGTCAGGTTCTGACCCCGGCCACGTCCACTTGCGCGCATGTCGATGGATTCCTCGATGGTCCTCACGTTGCGGACGAAGAGACCGCACGCGCCATCGCCAACGCAATGATCGCGCGAAACGGCCAGTTGGAGCCTCCCGCCGAGTTCAGGCTGTATGTCGAGGACGATGGCGATCATTGGGTCGCCTTTCAGGGGCCACCGGAATTCCTTGTGCCGACCTCCGACCCTGATGTTTTCATAACGCCCTATGGCGGCGGCGGGTTGGCGATGAATATTGCAAAATGCGATGGCGCCATTTCAAATGTTCATTGGCAGCGATAGCAGCCCCGGCCGCCTTTGGACCCTGCGGGCGTGACACGTTCCCTCCCAGACGCTACCTAGCGAGCAGAGGAACTTGCCATGTCGAAATCCATCATCACCGGCGTCTATCCTGCCACCCGCATGCGGCGGGTGCGCCAGTATGACTGGGCGCGGCGGCTGGTGCGGGAGAGCAAGCCGAGCCCCGACGACATTGTCTGGGGGATGCTCGTGCATGACGACAAGGAGCCGCGCGTGCCGGTGAAGACGATGCCGGGGGTCGACCGGCTGAATGTCGATGAAGCGGCCAAGGCGGCGGTGCGGGCGCGGGAGCTGGGCATTCCGGCGATCGCGATCTTCCCGCACATCAACGCCGACAAGAAGAACGAGGGCGGCGACGAGGCGCTGAATGCCGATGGCCTGATCCCGACCGTGATCCAGGCGATGAAGGCGGCGGCGCCGGAAGTGGGCATTGCGTGCGACGTGGCGCTCGATCCGTTCACCAGCCATGGCCATGACGGGCTACTGGATGACGAGGGCTACGTCCTCAACGATGAAACCGTGCAGATGCTGGTCGAGCAGGCGCTGGTGCAGGCGCGCGCGGGTGCGGACATCGTGGCGCCGTCGGACATGATGGACGGGCGCATCGGCGCGATCCGCGAGACGCTGGACGAGGAAGGGTTCGAGAATGTGATGATCCTGTCCTACGCCGCGAAGTATGCGTCGGCCTTCTATGGCCCGTATCGCGATGCGGTGGGCACGGCGTCTGTGCTGAAGGGCGACAAGAAGACGTACCAGATGGATTTCGGGAACACCGAAGAAGCGCTGCGGGAAGTCGCCATGGACATCCAGGAAGGCGCGGACATGGTGATGGTGAAACCCGGCCTGCCTTATCTGGATATCGTGCAGCGCGTGTCATCCGAGTTCGGCGTGCCGACGCTGGTATTCCAGATTTCGGGCGAGTACGCGCAGATCAAGGCGGCGGCAGCGCAGGGCTGGCTCGACGAGGACAAGGCGATCATCGAAACGATGTCGGCGTTCAAGCGCGCAGGCGCGAGCGGCGTCATCACCTACTTTGCGGAACGGGCGGCGCAGCTGCTGGGCAAGTAGCCCGCGGTCAGTGCAGCATGCGCGAGGCGTTGGGCGATGAGCCCGCCTTCAGCTGGACCTCACGCGAGTGCAGCGCCCACATCAGGTTCTCGAGAACGGCGAGACGCGCCTTGGCGGCTTCGGTGTTGAAGCCGCGTTCGGTGTAGGCGGAGATCACGTGGATCATCCGGCCGACTTGTCCGGCAATGATGCCCACCTGGGCCTGCAGCGTGACAACTTCATCTTCGAAACGCATGACCCGGACCTTTCGTTGTGGAACCGAAGTTCCATTCAACTACGCGCGGATGCGGGTCGGGTTTCATTGCGCACGCAAAGGTCACGCGGATGGGGTTTTCGCCCCGAAAACGCCTTCTGATTGCCCGCCGGATGACTGGAACATCAGCGTTCGAGCGCTACTGAGACCAGTGCGCGCGGAGGACGTCGGCGAACTGGCTCGCGCGCTCGTGACAGGCCCAGTGGCCGGCACCGCGTTCGATGTGCAGCGGGATGGCGTGCTGGCGGGAGAAGCGTTCGGCGACGTCGAGCTGCACGAACGCATCTGTCTCGCCCCAGAAGAGCTGGCCGCGCCTGGGGAGTTTGGCGAGGTCGTCGACCCATGGGCCGGCGAAGCGCAGGCCGTTAGCGGAGCGGTAGAGCTTCAGGATCGACTGGCGCATGGTCTTGTCGATGTGGGGGACTTCGGTTTTCGCGAGCGTGGCGGGCATGCCGCCTTCGATGAGCGCCTTCTCGATGCGGGTCGAGTTGCGGATGGCGAGCATGGAGAGTTCGCCCATGACCGGCGTCGCCCAGATGCGGGCGGTCTGGTGGCCGCGATAGAGCGGGTCGATCACGGCATTGGTGACGCACCAGCTGGAGACCAGTTCGGGGCGCAGGCTGGCGGCGCGGAGGACGAGGAGCGCGCCCCAGTCGTGGCCGACGAGGTGGACCGGGCGGCCTATCCGTTCGATCTCGCGGATCAGCCAGTCGGTGTAGGCGTCCTTGGTGCAGGGGAAGCCTTTGGGGAGCGGTGAGCCGAAGCCGGGGAGCGCCGGGGCCTGCCAGTCGCCCGGCTTGAGGCAGAGGGCGGCGATGAGCGGCTGCAAGAGCGCCGGCGTATCGGGAACGCCGTGGACGAAGATGATCATGGATGCCTCCCCGGACGGCCTGCCCACGGTTTAGCGGCTGGAGATGGCTGACGGCAACGGGCTCAGGCGCGAGAGACGGCTATCCGGCGGATGTAGCGACCGATCAGGACGGCGAGGCCGATGCCGACGAGATCGGCTAGGAAATCCAGGGGATCGGCGGTGCGGCCCTGCCCCATCCGGCCCTGGACGAGTTCGATACCGCCGCCGAGGGCGGCCATGTGGGCCAGCCAGAACCAGAGATAGCGCGGCGGCAGGACGAGGACCGCCGGGCCGGTGAGGCAGCCGAAGGCGAGGACATGGAAGATCTTGTCCTGGAAGGGGATGGTCGGTGGCGGGCCGGGCGTCGGGGCGATGAGGAGCCAGGCAGCGATGGCCATGCCGAGGCCGGAGATCACGCCGAGAATGCACCACAAGGCGGCAGTGTTGCGGCTGGGCATGGCAGGCCTTCCTCAAACTCAGCCGCGCGGGAATGGTGCAGCCCTGACTCTATCGACAGACTCACGCGATTGGTATTAATGCCGCCTGTTCGCGAGCCTCTCCACCCGGCTAGTCGCGACGCCAACAGTCTCAGGATCCCGCGGCGACATGATCCGCGACATGGCAACTCAGGATATCGACGCGCTGGTCGCGATTGAGAAGGCCTGCTTCGAGGCCGGCTATGCCGACAAGATGATGACGGCTGAGGACTTCGCCGATGTGCCGGGCGACGAGCATGCGGCTCTCTTCTGTGCCGTCGAGGGCGATGAGGTGGCCGGATACGCCTTCCTGATCCTCGAGGATGGCGCGGCGAACTTCGACAGCCTGGCCGTTTCGCCCGCGCATCAGGGCAAGGGGCTGGGCGAGCAACTGTTTCGTCACGTCGAGCGTTACTGCCGCGAAAACGCCATTCCGCGGCTCAACCTTGAGATCAAGGAAACCAACTACCCGCTTCTGAAGCGCTACCACAGCTATGGGTACAAGTGCTTCGAGGTTGAGCCGGGCTTCTATGCCGATGGCTGGGGTGCAATCAGGATGTTGAAGTACTTTGAGGTTTGACTGGATCCTGATAGCGGACGACCTGCGGGACCTGGCGGCGCTGGGCGCCCCGTTCCGCATGATGACGACGCGCGACTACGTCCTGCAGCCGAAACTGCTGTCGGGCTCGCGGCCGAAGATCATCAACCTCGCCCGCAGCTATAACTACCAGACCGACGGGTATTACGCGTCGCTGCTTGGGGAAGCCCGGGGCCACCGGGTGATCCCGACGGTGGAGACCCTGCTGGACCTGCACGACCGGGAGATACCGGACGATACGGCCTCGATCCTGGAAGAACTGCTGCACAAGGACCTCGGCAAGGCGGCCAACAAGGGTCCCATGCCGGAACGCATTGTGGTGTGTTTTGGCGAGGTCGAGGACGAACGCTTCCGCAAGTTCGGCCGCCAGATGTTCGACTGGTATCGAGCGCCCGTGGTGGTCGTGACGACGGCGCCCAATGGCTCGCCGGGCAAGTTCAAGATCAAGCGCATCCGGATCACGCCCTTCACCAAGCTGGAGGACGAGGAGCTGGAGTTCTTCGTCAAGGCGCTGACGGCCTATACCGGCCGGACGTGGAAGAACCCGAAAGCCCGCGTGATCCCGAAATGGTCGATCGCCGTGCTGCATGACCCCAACGAAAAGCTGGCCCCCTCCAACATGGAGAGCTTGGAGCACTGGGCACGGCTGGCCGAGAAGGATGGCGTGGAGATCGAGCCGATCACCAAGCGGGACTTCAACCGGCTGGGCGAATTCGACGCGCTGATGATCCGGGAAACCACCTCGATCAAGAACCACACCTACCGCTTCGCCCGGAAGGCGGTGCAGGAAGGCATGCCGGTGATCGACGATCCGGTCTCCATGATCCGCTGCACCAACAAGGTGTACCTGTGGGAGCGACTGATCGGGGCCGGCCTGCCCGCACCGGAAACCATGATCATCCAGGACAAGACCGACCTGGAGGAAGTGGCGGACAAGCTCAACTTCCCGGTCGTGCTGAAAATTCCGGACGGCTCGTTCTCGCGGGGCATCCGCAAGGCCTCAAGCCTGCAGGAGCTGCGCGAGATCGTGGCCCAGTTCCTTGAGGATTCAGATCTCTGCATCGCGCAGAAATTCGTGCCGACGGAGTTCGACTGGCGCGTGGGCGTGCTGGACCGGCGGGCGGTGTTCGTCTGCCAGTACAAGATGGCGCGCGGGCACTGGCAGATCATCAAGCACCAGGAAGGCGGCGAGAGCGTCGAGGGCGGGCACAAGTCCATCCCCGTGGCCGAGGCGCCGGCCGACGTGGTGGACGTGGCCGTACGCGCCGCCAACCTGATCGGCGACGGCTTCTATGGCGTCGACCTGAAATCAGGGCCGGACGGGCCGATGATCATCGAGATCAACGACAACCCCAACCTCGAACACGGCGTTGAGGACGAGGCGGACCGGGACGTCTGGAACAAGCTGACCGAATGGTTCGTGAAGAGGCTTAACGCCTGAGCCTGCCCGGTTGGGACCGGTCTCAATCGGCCGGTTCTGATACAATTGTCTCGCATTGTCCCGCCCTGCCTGATGACAAGCTGATGCGGCTCAGGCTGACGCAGCGATTTCCCCCCGAAATCCACGGCACACCCGTTGCGCCTGCTCCCGGTACGACACCGCTTTCGGGAGGCGCTTATGCTCGGCAAGAAAGTGCATACAAATCCGGGGATTCTGGCTGCTCGCATGCAGAAAATCGCCGAAGCGCCTGCGTACCAGCCGAAGCCCGCCGCCACCTCGGACACACGTGCTCTGCGCAAACCGGCCTACCGCCCGGGGACGCTGACCTTCATCGGGGGCGAGAAGGTGGAGGTGGTGGTGACCAATCTCAGCGAGACCGGCGCCCGCGTGCAGCACAAGCGCGGCACGCCGCTGCCGGAGCGCGTGTGCCTGAAGGAAGGGCGTACGGGCAAGGAGATGTGGGCGTACGTCACGTGGCAGGCGTGGGGCGTCGCCGGATTGCAGTTCGTGGGGGCGAAGGGGAAAGCCTGATCCGGATCGCCGTGTGGGGGCACGGCGGTCCGGACTATTTTGGCGCCCACTGGCTGGCGGGAAGGAAGCTCGGCCGCACCGGATCGTTCGCGATGTCTTCGGTGAGGCGATAGAAGAACAGGTTCATGTCGCGCGCAGCGTCCCAGTCGAGGGGCTGGGTCATGTCGTCTTGCGGGCGATGGTAGCGGACCTGATACCATTCGCGATACCGGCGCTCGGATTCCGAACCGGGATCGAACGCAAATACGAAATTGGTGGCGGGCACGCTCATGCGCAGGAACGGCCAGTGGTCGGTGCGCTGGTTGAGATTGCGCTCGGGCTCGAGGTCGGGACGGACCTCGATGTTCATGTCCGAGGCGACGCGGCGGACATTGCCGGCAAGCGTCGTGTCATCGATGGCGTGCATCGTCAGCGCTTTCAGCGGAAACAGCGGACGCAGCTGGTCGAGGTTCACGACCGCCGCGAGGTTCTCCTTCGGCGCCGTGAGGTGCGTGGAGAACCAGTTGGAGCCGAGCAGCCCCTTCTCCTCGCCCGTGTAAGCCGCGAACAGCACACTGCGCTTGAAGCCCTTCCCGGCCTGCCGTTCGGCGAGGCGGATCAGCGTGGCAATGTAGGCGGCATCATCGAACGCGCCGTTATAGAGGCTGTCGCCATTCACGGGCTCGCCATAGCCGTAGCCGTCGAGGTGAGCGGAGACGATGACGATCTCGTCCTTGAGCTTGGGGTCCGTGCCCGGCAGGAGGGCGAGGACGTTGTCGGACTGGAGCGCGCGTTCAGACTGGTTGAAGGTCGCTTGCAGGCGGCCGGGGATGTCGAAGCTGGGGAGCGGCTGGGAGGCGGCGCCGGATTTCAGGATCACAGCCGCCTGCTCCGCGCCGACTACGGTTTCGAGCGCCGAGGCCGAAAGGCGCATCACGGCTATCTCCGGATAGGCGGCAGGCGAAGGTCCGCGGAAGATGATCGAACGGGCATAGGCTTCAGGCCAACGCGACGGCTCGATGGTGAAACCCGGATCGTCGATGTTGATGAGGCCGACGGCGCCGGCTTTTGCGGCCGTCTCGAGACGCTGGGCGCCGGTGGTCATGCCGGCGCGACGAGCGCCGAAGCAGACGGCGACTTTGCCTTTGACGTCGCTCATCTCCTGCGCGGAGCAATAGCCACGGAAAGCGAGCGGCGCATCGATGCTTTCGGGGAGCGACCAGCTGGGGCGGACAGTGATGTCGTGCAGGAAGCGGAGGCTGGCGGGCGCGGCGCCATCACGCGCGATGGTAAAGCTCGTTCCCTCCTTCTCCACGCGGACTTCCTGCAACGGCACCGTCTGATACCACCCACCATTCTCGCCCGCAGGCTTGAGCCCCGCAGCGGCGAAGCGGTCCGCCACGTATTTCGCGGCTCGATCATAGGCAGGCGAGCCGGTGTCGCGGCCTTCCATGGCGTCGCTGGAGAGGTCGCCGGTAATGGACCACCAGGCAGCAGTGTCGGCGTCCGTGCCAGCGGGCGGCGCGGGATGGCTGACGCAGGAAGCAGCAAGTAGCGCGAGGGTGGCGGCGAGCGTGCGCATGGGGGCAGCCTTCTGGAAAGTCAGGTGAGTTCCTGGGCGAGGCCGATGAGAAGCCCCTCCGGGCCACGAACGTAGCAGAGCCTGTATGTGTCCTGATACTGGACGATCTCGCCGACGATCTGCGCCCCGTGCTTGCGGATCCCGTCGAGCGTGGCGTCAAGGTCGTCGACCGCGAACATCACGCGGAGATAGCCCAGCGCATTGACCGGGGCCGTGCGATGATCTGCGACAACGGCAGGCCGGATGAAGCGCGAGAGCTCGAGCCGGCTGTGGCCGTCCGGCGTGCGCATCATGGCGATCTCGACATGTTGGTCACCCAGCCCCGTGACGCGCCCGGCCCATTCCCCTTCGATCATGGCCCGCCCTTCAAGCTCGAGACCAAGCTCGCGGAAGAAGTCGATCGCCGCGCCGAGGTCCTCGACGACGATCCCGACATTGTCCATGCGCTTGATCGCCATGCGTCGAACTCCGTCTGGTCTGATCCAGCCTAGAAGAGATTGCCCTGGTCTTCCGGCTCGGTGTCGCGAGCCCGGCGGCGAATGCGAGGGCGGTGGGGTTGATCGGCGGGCGGTGTTTCGGGAGTGGGCGGCTTGGGCGGCGCGCTGCCGGCGCCGGCGGTGGCAGCGACTTCACCGTCTGCGAAGCGGAGGTTGAGGGCATCGCCTGCGGCAATGCCGGCGGCCGACCGCATCAGTTTTCCGTCCGGGCCGGTGACGAGGGCGAAGCCTCTGGCGAGGACACGTTCGTAGGAGACGGTGTCAAGCACGCGGGATTGCTGGCGCAGGGCATCAGTGGCGCGCGCGAGGCGGCGGGTGATAGCGGGCTGCAGGCGGGCGGCGAGGCGCTGGACCTCGGACTGGCGCGTGGTGATCTCACGGCGGAGGGTGGCGGGGCGAAGGCCGCCGCCGATCTGGTCGAAGCGGGCGCGCTTGCGGGCGAGCATGCGGCTGAGCGAGCCACCGAAACGCTGTGAGGCGAGATCGAGGCGCTGGCGCGGGCGGGAGAGGATGGCATCCGGCTTCGGCAGGCGGCCGGAGGCGGAGCGGAGTTCCAGCTTGCGCTTCTCCAGCGTGCCGAGCAGGCGGCGGGAAAGACGGCCGCCGAGGGTTTCCACCTGCGCCATCAGCTCGGCGCGCACGGGCAGCGCCATCTCTGCGGCGCCAGTGGGCGTGGGCGCGCGGCGATCGGAGGCAAAGTCGATCAGGGTTGTGTCGGTCTCGTGGCCGACGGCGGAGATCAGCGGGATGACCGAGTCAGCGACGGCGCGGACGACGCGCTCTTCGTTGAAGGGCCAGAGGTCTTCGATGGAGCCGCCGCCCCGCGCGACGATGATCACGTCCGGGCGCGGAATGGGGCCGCCCGGCTGGATGGCGTTGAAGCCTCGAATGCCGGCCTCGACTTCGCTCGCCGCCTTCTCGCCCTGCACCAGCGCGGGCCAGATGAGCACGTGGACGGGGAAGCGGTCGCGCACACGATGCAGGATGTCGCGGATGACGGCGCCGGTGGGGCTGGTGACCACGCCGATAACGGCGGGCAGGAAGGGGATAGGCTTCTTGCGCTCCGGGGCGAAGAGGCCTTCGGCGGAGAGCTTCTTCTTGCGCTCCTCCAGCAGCTGCATGAGCGCGCCGAGGCCGGCGGGGCGCATGCGGTCCGCGATCATCTGGTAATTGGAGCGGCCGGGGTAGGTGGAGAGGCGGCCCTCGGCGACGACTTCGAGGCCTTCTTCCGGCTTGAACGGCAGCTTGCTGGCGTTGCCCTTCCACATGATGGTGTTGAGGGTCGCGCTTTCGTCCTTGATGTCGAAATAGAGGTGGCCCGACTTGGCGAGGATCACCCTGCCCAGCTCGCCCCGTACACGCACGAACGCGTAGTTGTCCTCGACCGTGCGCTTCAGCGCATTGGCGAGTTCGGAGACGGTCATCTCCGGCGAGTTGGAGCCGGCGGGCTGCGGCGGCGATTCGGGCAGGTCATCCATGGGCGGCAGTATAGCCGCGACCGGTGGTGGTAGCTCAAGCGGCGTTGGGGCGGTTCCCCCGGGTTTCCAGCGCTATTGCGGGGCCGGTGTCGCTGCCGGCTTCTGCCAGAGATCGGCCGTGCTGCCGACATCGGCGGCCAGCTTGTCGAAGATGTATTTCAGATGCTCCGGCGTGACGTCGCGATTGTCGATCGCGACCCCTATCATCAGGATGTCGCTGGATGTGATCCAGATGGTGGTCGGCTGGATCGAGCTGAGCCGCTTGAGAACCGCCATCGCATCGTCGCTGGTCAGCTGGGACTTGCCCAGCGAGGCCTTGCACCAGATGTAGCGGCCGCTCGGTGAAATCTCGATGCCGATGGGGACGTTGAAGCCCTCCGTCGTGATCGTGATCTCGATCGTCGTGCCCGGCGTGCCATCGGCCTTCGTCTGCTGCTTGGGCGTGTGGCCCATGCCGGTGACCATTGCCTGCATCTTTTCAAAATTCAGCGGATCAGCGCCGGCGACGGGCGCCAGCAAGACGACAGACGCCATAGCGATGGCTGCTAATAGCCCCTTCATCAGTCCCTCCCGAGTCGATAGCGGGGATAATGACGCGCACGGGCGGGCTCGCAACCGGCTGATGCAGATCAAAAGGCGGTCACCCGCTCACTTTTTGGCGGAGGGAGGCAGGGCTTCTTCACGCTCCCGCGCCACGGCCTTCGCTCCGCCGGACGCCCGGGTCATCACGAAGGTTCCCGAGAAGCCGTTGTTGAACCGCCATATGCCCTCGATGCGGGCGAACTTCGCGTCGGTCGTGCCCGAATAATAGATCGGGTTGCGGTGGACGCCGGGGCCCCGGTGATAGCGTTTCACGAAGCTGACCGAATGGCCGTTGGCGGCGCCCGCGATGTCGGCGCCGAGTTCCGTCAGCGGGCCGCGGGCGAAGGTGTTTGGCTCCAGCGTCGTGCCGGAGATGGAGCCGGAAATGTCGGAGATATGGGCGGAAAACGGTGTCGGGCCATCGCCGCCGGCATAGCTGAAGCTGCCGGACCAGTAGCCGGTGAGATTGCTGTCGCTATCGGGGCCTTCCGCCATCGACGTCCCGTCTTCCCGGCCTGACTACCCTGCACTTGTGCTGGCGCCCCGGGCCGACTAATCCCGAACCCACATATAGTACTTTTGGTCCGGCCGGGCAGATCACATGAAGATTCTGATCGTGGGAAGCGGCGGGCGTGAGCACGCGCTGGCCTGGCGGCTGAAGCAGAGCCCGCGCGTGACGCAGATCATGGCCGCGCCGGGCAATCCGGGGATCGCGGAACTCGCCGAGTGCGTGGCTGTCGCGGCGGACAATATCGAAGGACTGGTCGAACTGGCGCGGGCGGAGCGGCCGAACCTGGTGATCGTGGGGCCGGAGGTTCCACTGGTGCTGGGGCTGGCGGACAAGCTGCGGGCGATCGACATTCCGGTGTTCGGGCCGTCGGCGCGTGCGGCGATGCTGGAGGGCTCGAAAGGGTTCTCCAAGGACTTCATGGCGAAGTACAATATTCCGACCGCGCGGTATCGCCGGTTCGACTCCGAACAGGCGGCCGAAGCGAAGGCGTATCTCGATACGTTTGATGGCCCGCCCTACGTGCTGAAGGCGGACGGGCTGGCGGCGGGCAAGGGCGTGGTGATCGCCGAGAGCAAGGCCGAAGCCGCAGCCGAGATCGACGCGATGCTGGGTGGCAAGTTCGGCGCGGCGTCTGCCTCCGTGGTGATCGAGGAGTTCATGAAGGGCGAGGAAGCCAGCTTCTTCGCTCTGTGCGATGGCGAGACGGCGGTGGCGCTGGCCGGCGCACAGGACCACAAGCGCGTAGGCGATGGCGACACCGGCCCGAACACGGGCGGCATGGGCGCTTATTCGCCGGCGCCGATCCTCGACCAGGCGATGCAGGATCGCGTGATGGACGAGATCGTCACGCCGACAATCAAAGGCATGAAAAAGGATGGCCGGCCCTACAGCGGCGTGCTGTTCGTCGGACTGATGATTGATGACAAGCACGGTCCTCGCGTCGTCGAATACAATGTCCGCTTTGGTGATCCCGAGTGTCAGGTGATCATGACGCGGCTCAAGGATGATCCGCTGCCGCAGCTGCTGGCCTGCGCCACGGGCGGGCTGGCGGGATGCGCGCGGCTGGAGCGGTTCTCGGACCATGCGGTGTCTGTCGTGATGGCGGGCGCAGGTTATCCGGGCGAGCCGAAAAAGGGCGGCGTGATCGGCGGGCTGGCCAAGGCGGGCGAGGTTCCCGGCGTGACGGTGTTCCATGCGGGCACGGCAAAGAAGGGCGATGATGTGGTCGCCAATGGCGGGCGTGTGCTGAACGTCACCGCCACCGCGCCGACGCTGAAGGACGCTGCGGCGCGGGCCTATGAGGCCGTGGACCTGATCGACTGGCCGGACGGGTTCTGCAGGCGCGATATTGCGTGGCGGGCGCTGGATCGGGGCTGAAAATCCCCTCGCCAACAAAGCCCTCGACCTGCCCCCCGGAAGGGTTTTAAGAAAGTTCGAGCTTTCAGTATGTCGCCGGCGCAAGACCGGCCGTGCGCACAGGGCGGATCATGACCGACGCGAACCCCAACGACCTCTTTTCCGGCACGAAGGAAGTGGCCGACAGCCACAAGTTCGAGGAGGCGAAGCTCGCTGCCTGGATGGAGGCCAATGTCGAGGGGTATAAAGGCCCGCTGACCGTGCGCCAGTTCAAGGGCGGGCAGTCGAACCCGACTTACCAGCTGATCACGCCGACCAAGAAATACGTCATGCGCCGCAAGCCGCCGGGCAAGCTGTTGCCGTCGGCGCATGCGGTGGACCGTGAGTATCGCGTGATCGCGGCGCTCTACCCGCTCGGCTTCCCGGTAGCCAAGCCATACGGGCTCTGCGAGGACGAGAGCGTCACCGGCACGATGTTCTACATCATGGACATGGTGGAAGGCCGCATCCTGTGGGACGCGACCCTGCCCGACTCCACGCCCGCCCAGCGCGCGGCGATCTATGATGCGAAAGTCTCGACGTTTGCGGCGCTGCATAATGTCGACTGGAAGAAGGCCGGGCTCGAGGGCTTCGGCAAGGAAGGCGACTACATGGCGCGCCAGATCCATCGCTGGACCAAGCAATACCAGATGTCCGAGACGACCAAGATCCCGGAGATGGACAAGCTGATCGACTGGCTGCCGAAGAACATTCCGGCGGGCGAGACGACGACGATCGTGCATGGCGACTATCGCATCGACAACATGGTGCTACACCCGACCGAGCCGCGCGTGCTGGCCGTGCTGGACTGGGAGCTGTCGACGCTGGGCGATCCGCTGGCGGATTTCACCTATCACCTGATGTCGTGGGTGATGCCGTCATCCGATCCGCAGCGTCCGTCGATCGCGGGCGTGGTGCAGGATCCGGCGTATGGCATTCCCAACAGGGACCAGTATGTGGCGCGCTATTGCGAGCTGACCGGCCGCAAGAGCATTCCGAACATCGACTTCTTCTACGCGTATAATGCTTTCCGTCTTGCGGGCATCCTGCAGGGCATCGTCGGGCGCGTGCGCGATGGCACGGCGAGCAACGCGGCGGCGGCGCAGAACGAGGGCCGCGTGGCTCCGCTGGCGAAGTTTGCCTATGACTGCGCGCTGCGGGCGGGGATGCCGGCCTAGGGCGGGCTTGCCGCCGCTTTCGGGAAATGCCTAGCTGCATCGGGGAAATTCCTGATGGGGCCTATCATGCGCAAATCACTCCTGCTTGCCGCCAGCCTTGCCGTGCTGGCGCTTTCCGCCGCGCCTGTTCTCTCGCAGCAGACTGCGACGACACAGGCGGACATGGAGAAGACGTTCGACACGTTCATCTCTTCGGCCGAGATGGACGGCTGGATGAAGAAGATGGCGGCGGAGCCGAACCATGTCGGCTCGCCGCATGACAAGGCCAACGCGGAAGACACGCTGGCGCGGTTCAAGGCGTGGGGGTGGGACGCGCATATCGAGGAGTTCCAGGTTCTCTACCCGACGCCGCTGAAGGTTCAGCTGGACCTGGTCTCGCCGAAGAAGTTCTCGGCGACACTGACCGAGAAGCCGGTGCCGGGGGATGCGACCTCGAGCCGGACCAAGGCGCAGCTGCCGGCCTATGTCGCCTTCCAGGGCGATGGCGATGTGACGGCGCCGATCGTCTATGTGAACTACGGCATGCCCGACGACTACAAGGCGCTGGAGCGCATGGGCGTCGATGTGAAGGGCAAGATCGTGATCGCCCGCTATGGCCAGGGCTGGCGCGGTCTGAAGCCGAAGCTGGCGCAGGATCATGGCGCGGTCGGATGCATCATCTTCTCCGATCCGCGCGATGACGGGTATTCGGTGGATGATGCGTATCCGAAAGGCGCCTCGCGGCCCGCCCAAGGCTTTCAGCGTGGATCGGTGGCGGACATGCCGCTCTATCCGGGCGATCCGTTGACCCCGGGCTATGGCGCCACGAAAGACGCGCCGCGGCTGAAGCGGGAAGAGGCGCAGACGCTGCTGAAGATTCCGGTGTTGCCGATCTCATACGGCGACGCAGAGAAATTCCTCGGCGCGATGGAAGGCAATGTCGTGCCGCCGAACTGGCGTGGCGGCATGCCGATTACCTACCATGTGGGCGGCACGGATGCGGCCAAGGCGCATCTGGTGGTGAAGTCCGAATGGTCGCTGAAGACGGCGTATAACGTCGTCGCGAAGATGGAGGGGTCGCAGTATCCGGACCAGTGGGTGATGCGCGGCAACCACCATGACGGATGGGTGTTCGGGGCCTCCGATCCCATCTCTGGCCATATTGCGATGATGGCAGAGGCCAAGGCGATCGGCGAGCTGGCGAAGACCGGCTGGCGGCCGAAACGCACGCTGGTTTATCTCAGCTGGGATGCTGAAGAGCCGATGCTGCTGGGCTCCACCGAGTGGGTGGAGACGCATGCTGCGGAGCTGAAGCAGAAGGGCCTCATCTACATCAACACGGACGGGAATGGCCGCGGCTTCCTGGGCGTGGACGGCAATCACGCCTTCCAGAACTTTGTCGGCAAGGTTTCGGCGGACGTGACCGATCCGCAGACGGGCGTGAGCGTTGGGCAGCGCCAGCGCGCAGGCGCGATGGTGGTCGGCGCGACACCGGGCGCCAGCGAGCGATCCAAGGCCGTGGCCAAGGCGGCGGCAGATGGCAAAGACATTCCGCTCGATCCATTGGGCTCCGGCTCTGACTATTCGAGCTTCGTGCAACACCTCGGCGTTGCCGCCATGAACGTTGGCTATGGCGGCGAGGGCGACAGCGGCGGGGTCTATCACTCGGCCTACGACACGTACGAACACCACTCCAAATTCGTCGACCCGGGCTTTGCCTACGCGGCAGTGCTGGCCAAGACGACGGGGCGTATGGTGCTGCGGATTTCCGAAACCGACCTGCCCGTGCAACGCTATGGCGACTTCGCGGATACGGTCTCGACCTATCTCGACGAGGTGAAGACGCTGGCGACCAACAAGCGCGAGGCGCAGGTGGCGCAGGCGAAGATCATCGCGGCGGATGGCTTCCGCCTGTCGGACGATCCGAAGCAGACCAGCGGGCCGCCGACGCCGCTGAAGGTGGTGCCGTTCTTCAACTTCGCCCCACTGGACAATGCGCTGGTGCGGTTGAAGGCAAGCGCGGCGACTTATGACAAGACGCTGGCGGCGAAAGGCGCGGGGCTCTCCGCCGATGTGAAGGGCAAGCTGGTGGCGCTGGCCGGCAAGACCGAGCAGGCCATGACTGTGGAGCCGGGGCTGCCGGGCGGTCGCGGATGGTACAAGAACATGATCTACGCGCCGGGCCGCTTCACCGGCTATGGCGCGAAGACCCTGCCCGGCGTTCGCGAAGCGATCGAGGATGAACGCTGGAACGATGCCGAAACCTATGTCGGCCTGACGGCGAAGGCGATCAACGCCTACGCAGACTCGCTGGATCAGGGTGTGGCGCTGATGGGCGGCCCATCGAAGTAGACGCGAACCAGCAAAAGGGCTGGCGATGGCTCGCCGGCTCTTTCCTCTTTTGCAGCCGTTCAGCCCTGCGCCAGCGCAGCGAACCAGCTGTCGAGCGCGGCGGCTTGTGTACGGCCGAGGGCGGCGCGGGCGGCGGCTTCGGCGTCTTCGCCCCATTGCTCGACCTGGAAGGCTTCGTCGATGCGCGAGAGTTCGTAGGCCTCGACGGCGGTGAGACGACCGCGTTCGACGGCGAGGCCGAGGACGGCGGAGCCGAAGAGCGGGATGGCGCTGGCGAGGCCAGCGAGGCGGAAGCGATCCAGCGCAGCGGCATGCGCGCGCATGGCGGCGAGCGAGGCGTCGGGTTGTTCACGCGGCATGATGCCGGCGACGGCTTCGAGCGCGACACCGTGGCTGGCGGCCCATTCGCGCAGAGGCGACCAGGCAGCGTGCTGGCGTTGCTGCAGCTTGGCGGGCGCGTCAGCGAGGTAGCAGACGAGGTCGGTGCCGACGAAGCGCGCGGCTTCATCAATGGCGGTGGCCCATGCGTCTTCCGTGCGATCGAGCGCGCCATAGGCGAGGCGTGTGACCAGCATGGAATGGAGATCGATGCGCTCCTGCTGGGCGCGCCATTCACCCGCGATGAGGCCGGCGAGAGATTCCGACGGCACGGCGAGCGGCTTTCCCGACGGCGTGCGCATGGTGCGGCCATCAAGCGTGATGCGCCAGTCGGGGCCATCCTGCACCACTGCGACGTCGGTGTAGAACCGCTTCGGCCGCTGGTCGATTTCCCCCTTCACGCCTTTTGCGTATTCCATCGCGGACCTCTCAGGCGGGAACCACATCGAACGGCGCCGTCAGACGCTCGCCCGATGAGAACGGGATTGTTCCGTGCCACATATAAGATGGGAACAGGACGAGGCGCCCCTCAAGCGGCTGTATGACGCGCTCGATCCCGCAGCCCGGCACGGGCCAGCGCGGTTCGCCGAACTTGATCCAGCCTTCCTGACTGTCCGCGCTCATGACCGGCGGGAGCGAGACGTAGTAGGCCGAGCTGATCCAGCCTGCGGGATGCGTGTGGTTCACGTGGAAGCCACCGGGGCGCAGGGCGACCGACCAGCAGCCCGAGAAGGCAAAGCGACCGGTCTTGTCGCCTTCGAGCGGGTGCGCCGGGTCGTCGCCGAGGCTGTCGATGTAAGCGCGGATCGGCGCTTCGAGCGCGCGGAAATACTGCTGCAGGAGTGGATGGCTGGAGACGACAAGGTTGTCGCTGGTCTGCGAGCCGCCGCGCAGGGATTGTTCCAGCGGATGATGATGGGCGTCGATCAGGCCGCGCAGGACGGCAGCGAGTTCATCGTTGAACGCCGCAACGCTGGAGAAGCCGGGAGGCGCTTCGATGTCGAAGGCCTGCACGTGTTTCTGGTAGTTGCACAGCCAGTCATGACGGGGATCGCCGGCCTGCTTCAGCGCCATCCCCTCGAAGGTGATGGCGAGCTGCATGTCCGGCGCCGCGCGGCGGATGGCGGCGAGCACACTCATCGCCTCGCCTGTCTTTTCGGCGCGCAGGAGCGTGTGCGCGAGGTTCAGCTGGAGATCGATGTCGCTCGGGCGGGCGCGGACAGCGGCGCGGTTCAGCTGCAATGCATCGTCGAGCTGCCCCGCTTCATCGAGCAGCGCGCCAAGCTTGCCGGCGAGATAGGGATGCCCGGGCGCATGTGTGAGGCCGTCACGCAGCATTTGCCCCGCGCGCTCAACCTGACCCGCAAACTGCAACAGCTCGGCACAGCGCAGGCGGAGGCCGATATCGGTCGGCCGGCCATTGACGGCTGCGATGAACCTGTCGGCGAAATCATCGCCGGCGCCTTCCATCCAGCGGATGCGCGCCAGCGCCTGCTGGATGATGGCATCATAGGGAAACAGGTCGGCAGCGCGAAGCAGTGCTGTGGCCGCTTCAGATACCCGGCCGTTGGAATAGAGCGCGTAGCCAAGCGCGGCGTGCAGGGCCGGACCACCACCATTGGCAAGTGCCTGTTGCAGGCAGGCGACCGCCTCACCGCTCTTGCCCTGCGCCAGAAGCGCCCGGCCGCGTTCGAGCGCGTCAGCGCTCATCTGATGCGCCGGGGCTTGCGGAGGTCGAAGAAGTTCTCGGCGCTGTCTTCGTCGAAGCCGAGCACATCGAAGGTCTGCTTCATGTGCGGCGGCAGGTCGGCGACGATTTCGATGGGACCGCGCGGCCCCGGCAGGCGCAGCGCGCGAGCATGAAGGTGGAGGCCAGAGGCGAGGCCCTGCGGCGTTTCGCGGTCGCAGGTGTATTTGCCGTCGCCGACGATGGCCGTGCCGATTTCCGCCATGTGGAAGCGCAACTGGTGCGTGCGGCCGGTCTCGGGCTTCAGCGCGACCCAGGCGGCCTTGCGGCCGGCGTTCTGGACGACCGAATAGAGCGTCAGCGCGTGGAGGGCGCCTTTCTCGCTCTGGTCGGCGGTGCGCATCTTCTCTTTCTCGCTGCCCGGGCCGGCGCCCTTGATCATCCACCCACGAATGTCGCCGGTGGCAGGATGCGGCACGCCGAGCGTGACGGCCCAGTAGATCTTGTCGAGCTCGCGCGAGCGGAACAGTTTTGACAGCTGGTTGGCGGCGCCGACCGTCTTGGCGAGAATGAGTACGCCGGTGGTGTCGCGATCGAGGCGGTGAACAAGGCGCGGTTTTTCCGCCGTGTCATCGACCAGCGCGCGCGACAGACCATCGATGTGGCGCGTGGTGCCGGTGCCGCCTTGCGTGGCGAGGCCGGTAGGCTTGTTGAGCGCGATGATGCGGTCGTCCTCGAAGATGACGAGGGAGCGCATCATGTCTGCGTCGGACGATTTCACGCGGGCGCGCGGCTTTTCATCTTCCGCGTCTTCATCCTTGCCCTTGGCCGCCGTCATCGGCGGGATGCGGACGGACTGGCCGGCCTTCACGCGGGTGTTGGCTTTCGCGCGTGCGCCGTCGACGCGAATCTCGCCGGTGCGGCACGCCTTCTCGATCTGGCCCTGCGTGAGGCCATGGAATTTACGCTTCAGCCAGCGATCGAGGCGCGTATCGTCCTCGTCCGCATCGACGCTGAGCGTCACCACCTGCCCGACATTCCAGCTCATCCGAACACCCGTTTCGCAATGAGCAGGCCCAGGCCAACAGCGGCCAGGCCGGCAATCACCGAACCAAGAGAATAAGTCGTCGCGCCCAGCCAGTCATTGCGCTCAACAAGGCGCAGGGTTTCCAGCGAGTAGGCAGAGAAGGTCGTGAAGCCACCGAGCACGCCGACACCGAGCAGCAGCCGCCACGGTTCGCCCGCCTCGCCCTTCATGGCGAGCCAGCCGGCCAGCGCGCCGATCAACAGGCTGCCGGCGACATTGATGGTGAACGTCGCCCACGGCCATTCGCCCGCGCGCGCCGGCATGGCGAGCGAGACGCCATAGCGGCTGGCGGCGCCAAGGCCGCCTCCAAGGGCCACGAGAAGGACGTTGAGCATTTCGCCCCGTCCTTAGAGCTAACTGGCCCCCAAGGCCAGATCAGCAGGCATTTCCAGCCCTGCGGCGGATAGGAAAGCGAGAAAATCGGCGGGTGGCGGGGCGTTAATCACGATCCGGTTGCCGCCGGTGGGGTGCGGAATGTCCAGCCGGGCGGCGTGGAGCATAAGGCGGGGCACGGGTTCGCCCTTCAGGGTGGCGGCGCCGCCGTAATACGGGTCGCCGAGGATGGGGCGGCCCTGGATGGAGAGGTGGACGCGGATCTGGTGCATCCGGCCGGTTTGCGGTTCCACGGACAGGAGATGCGTGGAGCCGTTGGTGGCCAGCACGCGCCAGCGGGTGACGGCGGACTGGCTGGCCTGGTCGCCCGGGCGGGCGGCGCGCATCAGCTCGAGCCCGGGGCGCGCGATGTGACGCGTGAGGGCCATGGAGAACTCGGTCTCGCCTTCGGCCAGCGGCGCGCCCTGCACGATGGCGAGATAGGTCTTGTCGACCTGACGCTCGGCGAAGGCATGGCTGAGCGCGGCGGCAGCAGGTTGCGTCTTGCAGGCGACGATGACGCCGGAGGTCTGCGCATCGAGGCGGTGGACGAGGCGCGGGCGCTTGCCGTTGGACCGCGCGAAGGCGGCCATCAGCGCATCGAGCGTGCGGTCGTCCGGATTGCGGGTCTGCACTGGCAGGCCGGACGGCTTGTTGAAAGCCAGCACGGCGGAGTCCTCGTGGATCACCAGACCGTGGACATAGTCACGGTCGGCGTCACTGACGGGCTGGGCTTCGTAATTACGCTTGGTCATCTCAACCGCTGCGGGGCTTGTCTTGTGCGCCGTGAAAAACAGACAAGACATCTATCCTGTCAACAGAGACCCGATACACGACGATGTAGCCGTACCGGGTGACGGCTTCTCGCGATCCCGGCGCCGCGCCGACCCGGAACCTGTTCGGAAAATCCGGCAACTGCATGACGATGCCACGGATCTCCGCAATGACTCGCTTTGCCGCCTGCGGATTCCTGTCTGCGATGAAAGCGTGAATGGCTGCAAGGTCGGCCTTTGCAGCGCGAAGATACCTAACCTTCATTCAGTATCTGTCCGAAGAATGCGTCCATTTCTTCGTCAGATGCATACTCCGGATCCGGGTCGGCCATGCGCCGCCTGACTTCGGCAACCTGCTCCGGACTCAGACGCCAGCCGGCCTTGTGCTGGTCGACAAAACTCTGCAGCAACTCCGCCGCGTCGGCCTGCACCTCGTCGGGAAGGTTGAGGACATCCTCGTAGACTGCTTTAAGCGCGGGAATAGGCATGTGCATTTTCTAGCATATTTCGCTGCTGGAAACCATCACCCTCTTCACGGCGCCCGTCCCGTCACCGGATCGGGCACGGGCGGGCCGCCATAGCGGGCGAACCAGGCGAGCGTGTTGTTGGTCTTGGCGATGAGGCCCGTGGGTCGGCCCGCGATGTTGTGCGACGCGCCGGGTATGAGGATCAGCTCGGTCGGCACCTTCTGGATCTGCAGGGCCTGATAGTACTGCTCCGCTTCCGTATGCGGCGTGCGGTTGTCTTCCTCGCCGACGAGTACGGCGGTGGGTGTTTTTACGTTGCCAACCTTGGAGAGCGGCGAGCGGGCCCAGTAGCGCGCCTGTGCGCCGGGCTCCCACGGTTTCTCGCCGAACCAGTAGCGGGCGTAGAACACGCCGCCATCGGCGGAGAGGACGTGGCTGGTCCAGTTGATCACCGGCTTCTGCACCATGGCGGCGGCGAAGCGATTGTTCGTGCCGACGATCCACGCCGTCAGCACGCCGCCGCCGGAGCCGCCGGTGACGAACAGCTTTGTCGTGTCGATGGAATACTTGGCGATGACAGCGTCGGTGACGCTCATCAGGTCGTCATAGTCCTGGCTAGGATAGTTGTGGTGGATCAGGTTGCCGAACTCACCGCCATAGGACGTCGACCCACGCGGGTTGGAGTACACGACGACATAGCCAGCGCCGGCGTACATCTGCGCTTCGGCGGCGAAGGCGGGGCCGTAGGCCGTGTGCGGGCCGCCGTGGATTTCGAGCAGCATGGGATAGCGCTTCGACGGATCGAAATTCGGCGGCTTTACCACCCACGCCTCGACCGGACGTTGGTCGAAGCTGGAAGGCGTTGTCAGAAGCTCGGCGGAGGGGATCTGCTTGCCGGTGAAGACATCGGCGTTGAGGTTGGTGAGCGTGGTCGCCTTCGTGCCGTTGAAAATGGCGACGTCGGACGGCCGGGCGGAATCGCCGACCGTTGCGGCGTAGCGGCCGGCGCGGTTCACGCTGAACTCGCCACCGGAATAGGGGCGGTCGACAGCGGCGCCCATCAGGTCCGTCGCTACCGTCGTGATCTTGCCGCCGGTGGGGGCGATGCGGGCGAGTTTGGTGAGGCCCTGCTCTTCGTAACGGAACCAGATGGCGCCATCGCCGGCCCATTGCGGGCTGGCGACGTCGCGGTCGAAATTAGCCGTCAGCAGACGCGGGTTTGAGCCGTCGGCGTTGGCGACGTAGAGGTCTGTAACCTGGTAGCTGAGGTTCTTCTCGTCGAAGCCGGTATAGGCGATCAGCTTGCCGTTCGGCGACATGGCCGGACCGTCATCCGGACCCACGCGTGTGGTGAGGCGCTTGAGGGCGCCGCTGGCGACGTCGAGCGAATAGAGGTCGCTGTTCTGCGGATTGTATTCCCAGTCGTCTTCCGCGTTGGCGGAGAACAGCAGCGTCTTGCCATCTGGCGAAAAGCTGAGGCGGCCATCATGGTTACGCTCTGCGTAGGTGAGCTGGCGCGGCGTGCCGCCGTCGACGGGGAGCACGAAGATCTGCGTGTAGCCGGTTTCGACGAGGCCTTCGCCGTCGGAGCGGTAGTTGATCGTGTCGTAGACTTTGGCAGGCTCGGCCCATTGCGCGCCTTCAGGCTTGGGCGGGAGCGGGGCCGCGCGCGGGCCGGTTTCCTTTACGAAGCTTTCGAAAGCGAGCGTCTTGCCATCGGGCGACCAGGCGAGGTTCTGCGCGCCGGCAGCGACACGACCGACGGAGGCGCTGCGGCGCGAGGCCATGTCGAAGGTGCGGACTTCGGAGCTGCCATCTTCAGAAGCGATATAGGCGATGGATTTTCCATCCGGCGACCAGACGGGCGAGGAATAGTTGCCCTTGCCCTGCGCCAGCGGCCAGTGGTTCGCGCCGGTCTCGTCCACCACCCAGATGGAGCGGCGGAAACGGTCGGCCATGATGTCGCCTGACACGCGCACATAGGCGACGAGCTTTCCATCCGGCGAGATCTGCGGGTTGGACGCGGACTCAAGACGGAACACGTCGGAAGCGGTGAACACCGTCACGGGCGCACGCGGAACCTGCGCGAGCGCAACGCCCGAAATGGCGAGCGCGACGGCGGCGGCTGCAAGAAAACGTTGGCGCATGGGGGCCCTCATGTCTGAGACCGCTATGTAGCGGGACCGCGCATTATGGGAAAGCGGACTCGCTCTATTCCTTGGCGCGTTCGCGTCGCAGTTTGGCCCACTGTTCCAGCTTTTCGCGGATGGGGGCTTCGCGGCCGGCGCCCTTGGGCTGGTAAAAGCTCTGGCGCTCCATGCCATCGGGGAAATAGTTCTGACCGGAGAACTGGCCTTCGGCGTCGTGGTCGTACTGGTAGCCCGCGCCGTAGCCGAGACCCTTCATCATCTGCGTTGGGGCGTTGAGGATGTGGGCGGGCGGCGCCAGAGAGCCTGTCTCGCGCGCGGCGGCGCGGGCGGCGTTGTAGGCCTTGTAGGCGGCGTTGGATTTGGGCGCCGTGGCGAGGTGGATCACGGCCTGCGCCAGCGCCAGTTCACCCTCGGGCGAGCCGAGACGCTCATAGGCGGCGGTGGCTTCGTTGCAGATCATCAGCGCAGTGGGATCGGCGAGGCCGACATCTTCGCTGGCGGCGCGGATCATCCGGCGCGCGAGGAAGAGCGGGTCTTCTCCGCCTTCCAGCATGCGGCAGAACCAGTAGAGCGCGGCATCGGGATCGGAGCCGCGCGTCGCCTTGTGCCAGGCGGAGATGAGATTGTAGTGCTCCTCGCGATCCTTGTCGTAGGCGGGTGCGCGCTTCTGCAGCGCGGCCATGAGGCCATTCGCGTCGATGGGTTGCTTGCGGCCCCAGGCAAAGACTTCTTCCACGAGGTTCAGGAAGTAACGTCCGTCGCCATCGGCCATCGCCATCAGGGCGGCCTTGCCATCTTCAGTCAGCGGCGCCGGCTGGCCGAGATGCTGCTCCGCCTTGGTGATGAGGCCGGACAGCGCCGCATCGTCCAGCCGCTTCAGCACCATCACCTGCGTGCGCGACAGGAGCGCGCCGTTGAGTTCGAACGACGGATTTTCCGTGGTGGCGCCGACCAGCGTGACGACGCCGCGCTCCACGAATGGCAGGAAGCCGTCCTGCTGGGCGCGGTTGAAGCGATGGATCTCGTCCACGAACAGCAGCGTGCCCTTGCCCAGCGCGCGCTTGCCTTCGGCTTTCTCGAACGCGGCGCGCAGATCCTTGACGCCGGAGAAGATGGCCGAGAGCTGTTCGAACTCCAGATTGGCGCGCTTGGCCAGCAGGCGGGCGATGGTGGTCTTGCCGGTGCCGGGCGGGCCCCAGAGGATCAGGCTGGCGAGGCGCCCCTGCGCCAGCATGCGCCCGATCGGACCATCCGGCCCCAGCAGGTGATCCTGCCCGACCACTTCCTCCAGCGATTCCGGACGCAGACGATCCGCCAGCGGACGCGGCGCATCATCGGTCAAACCAGCAGCTTGGAACAGGTCGCTCACACGCCTGATCTAGCGCGCACCGACGCTCTGGGCCAGCCGGGAACTAGCGCCCCCGCAGTTCCGACTCGATGCGTTTGCCGTTGCGCTCGGTGGCGAGGCGCCAGGTGGCGGGGGTGGCGGTTTCGGCCTTTTTCAGCACGCCGTCGAAATCGCCCTTGGTGCGGATCAGCGTGCCGTTGATCTCGCGCACGATGTCGCCCGGCTGGAAGCCGACGCGGCCCGCGATGGAGCCACGCGGCACGCTGTAGACGAACATGCCGCCATTGAAGGCATCGAAGCCCACTTCCTCGGCCAGCGCGGGCGACAGCTCGACCACGATGGCGCCGGCGAACGGGTTCGTGCCCTTCACCTCAACCAGCTCGCCCTTGGACGTGCCCGGAGGCGCGGCCATGCGGACGGAGACCTGCTTCGGTTGCCCGTTGCGGATGATGGACAGGGACGCCGTTTCGCCTTCGGCCTTGGTAGCGGCGATGAACTTCATGCCGCGATCGTCGAACACTTCGCGGCCATCGACCGTGAGCACAACGTCGCCTTCCTTGAGGCCGGCCTTGTCCGCCGGGCCGTTCTTGTAGACGTCGGCGATCAGCACACCGCGCGGACGATCGAGGCCCAGCGCCTTGGCTTTCGCGCTGTCGATCACCTCGCCCTTGGCGCCGAGCCACGGACGCACGAGCGAGCCGCCATTCACGGCCGCGTCGACCACGCGTTTCACCATCTCCGCCGGGATGGCGAAGCCGATGCCGTTGGAGCCGCCACCCTTCGAGAAGATCATCGAGTTAACACCGACGAGGCGGCCCTGCATATCGACCAGGGCGCCGCCGGAGTTGCCGGGGTTGATCGAGGCGTCGGTCTGGATGAAGGAGCCGAAATCGGATGCGCCGACATCGGTGCGCGCCAGCGCGGAAACGATGCCGCTTGTGACCGTCTGGCCGACGCCGAACGGGTTGCCGATGGCTAGCACGAGATCGCCGATCTGCACGTTGCGGGTATCGGCATAGCTCAGCGACGGCAGGGGCTGGCCCTTGGCGTCGATGCGCAGCACGGCGAGATCCGTGCGTGCATCCTTCATCACAAGCACGGCCGGGAATTCGCGGCGGTCGTTCAGCACGACGCGGAATTCCTCGCCGGCTTCCACGACGTGGTTGTTGGTAACGATGATGCCGTCCGAGCCGACGATGACGCCTGAGCCGAGCGAGTTGTCGACCTTCTCCGAGCGCGTCTGCGTATTACGGCCGCAATAGAACTGCGCGAAGAACGGGTCGTTGGCATACGGGCAGTTCGAGCGCGTGACGTTCACGGACGAGAACACGTTCACGACGGCAGGCGCGGTGCGCTTCACGATGGGCGCGAAGGATTGCTGCAGGCCAGCCTGCGAGTCCGGCACGGTGCGCGTGAGCTCCTGCGGACCGGTGGCGCCGGCAGGGACTGCCTCGGCCTCGACGGCGGGTGGCGCGGTCGCCTGGTTCACCAGCTGGCCCATGGCGGGCACGGCCAGCATTGCGAGCGCGGTCGCCATGGCTGCGGATGCGACCAGGATGATGTTCTGCCGGTTCATGCATTCCCTCCACGCCCAGGCCGGCGGGGGGACCGGCTTGCTGGTGGTTAGACTTGGAAAATAGAGAGCAGATTCCGGCGCAAACAAGGCTTTGACGCACATAGAGACTGGGGCGGATTGACCTTTTCGCGCCCGGACACGCCTGCCCCGCAACGAAAAAGGCCGCCCGGGCGGGCGGCCTTTTCCAGATTTCGCAGTGAGCGAAGGTTACTCGGCAGCTTCAGCCATCGCTTCGGCGCGGGCGCGGTCGTCGGCGCCTTTGGCGTCTTCATCGCGGTCGACCAGCTCGATGATCGCGAGCGGGGCGTTGTCGCCATGACGGAAGCCGGCCTTGAGGACGCGGGTATAGCCACCCTGGCGGTCCTTGTAGCGCTCGGCGAGCGTGTCGAAGAGTTTCACGACCACATCGTCTTCCTTGAGCTGGGCCGCAGCAAGACGACGGTTCGAGAGGCCGCCTTTCTTGCCAAGCGTGATCAGCTTGTCGACGACAGCCTTGAGCTCTTTCGCTTTCGGCAGGGTCGTCGTGATCTGCTCGTGGCGGATCAGGGCGCCCGACATGTTGGCGAACATCGCCTTGCGGTGCGAGGCGGTGCGATTGAACTTACGGAGCGCGAAACCGTGGCGCATATTACTCTCCAGCCTTCAGCAGGCCGGCTCCTATAATCAGGTGTGGTCTTCGTATTTCTTGGCGAGCTCTTCGATGTTCTCCGGCGGCCAGGACGGAACGTCCATGCCGAGGTGGAGGCCCATCGAGGCGAGCACTTCCTTGATCTCGTTGAGCGACTTGCGGCCGAAGTTCGGGGTACGGAGCATTTCCGCTTCCGACTTCTGGATGAGGTCGCCGATGTAGACGATGTTGTCGTTGCGCAGGCAGTTGGCCGAACGCACCGAGAGTTCCAGCTCGTCGACCTTCTTGAGCAGCACCGGGTTGAAGCCCAGGTCCGGCTCGTCTTCCGACGACGACGCGGCAACCGGCTCGTCGAACGTGATGAGCAGTTGCAGCTGGTCCTGCAGGATGCGCGCGGCGTAGGCCACGGCGTTCTCCGGCGTGACCGAGCCATCCGTCTGGATGTCGAGGGTCAGCTTGTCATAGTCCAGCACCTGGCCGGCGCGGGTGTCTTCAACGAACACGCCCACGCGCTCAACCGGCGAGAAGATCGAGTCGATCGGGATGAAGCCCAGCGGGGCATCGTCCGGGCGGTTGCGGTCGGCGGCGACGTAGCCCTTGCCGGTCGCGACCGTGAATTCCATGCGGACTTCCGAACCTTCATCGAGGTGGCAGATGATGTGGTCGGGGTTCAGGATCTCGATGTCGCCCGACACTTCGATCTGGCCGGCGCGGACCGGGCCGCCCTGCGAGACTTTCAGCGTCATGCGCTTCGGCGTGTCGGAGACCATGCGGATCGCGACGCGCTTCAGGTTCAGCACGATGTCGGTCACGTCTTCGCGGACGCCCGGGATCGAGGAGAACTCGTGCACCACGCCATCGATCTGGACGCCGGTGATCGCCGCGCCTTGCAGCGAGGAGAGCAGAACGCGGCGCAGGGCGTTGCCCAGCGTCGTGCCGAAGCCGCGCTCGAGCGGCTCGATCACGAGCTTGGCTTTGCGCTGGGCGTCCCGATCATGCTCCACAACCGGACGGTTGGGGCGGATCAGGTCTTTCCAGTTCTTGTCGTTCACCGAACCGGCGGACATCGCCATGGATAGAACCTCTTCAGTGTTGCCAGACCTAAACGAACAGCTCGCGTCTTAGACGCGGCGACGTTTCGGCGGGCGGCAGCCGTTGTGCGGGACGGCGGTGGTGTCGTGGATGGTCGTGACGGTGAAGCCGACGGCCTGCAGGGCGCGGAGGGCCGACTCGCGACCCGAACCCGGGCCGTGAACGAGCACTTCCAGCGTGCGCATGCCGTGTTCCATCGCCTTCTTGCCGGCGTCTTCAGCGGCGACCTGGGCAGCGTACGGCGTCGACTTGCGCGAGCCCTTGAAGCCCATCGTGCCGGCGGACGACCAGGAGATCGTGTTGCCTTGCGCGTCGGTGATGGTGATGATGGTGTTGTTGAAGGACGCGTTCACGTGGGCAACGCCCGACGCGATGTTCTTGCGTTCCCGCTTCTTTACCCGGCCTTTGTCGGCGCCAGCTGCTTCGCGAGCCATTGTCTATCCTACTTCTTCTTGCCGGCGATGGCCTTTGCGGGGCCTTTGCGCGTGCGGGCGTTGGTGTGGGTGCGCTGGCCGCGGACCGGCAGGCCCTTGCGGTGACGCAGGCCGCGGTAGCAACCGAGGTCCATCAGGCGCTTGATGTTCATCGCGACTTCGCGGCGGAGGTCGCCCTCGACCGTGTAGTCCGCGTCGATCGTTTCGCGGATCTTCAGCACTTCACCATCGGTGAGCTGGTTCACGCGGCGAGCCGGCTCGATGCCGAGCTTGCTCGTGATTTCCTTGGCCTTGGACGGGCCAATGCCATGAATATAGGTCAGGGCGATCTCGACCCGCTTCGCGGTCGGAAGGTTTACGCCTGCAATACGGGCCAATTGCCTCTCCTGAACGTCCGCCGACCACCGCAAATCACGGGATCGGCCCGAAAATCTCTATCGAAATGCCTTGCGCAACGCGAATTTTCGCCCGACGCCAATCCGGCGCGGCGAACCTTCGGCCCGTCACGAAGGCCGCTATCTATATGGGGCGAACTCGCCCCGTCAACCGCTTATTTCCCTTTTGCGTGTGCGCTTCCATGCCCCAGCGAGGCAAGAACACACCCGTTGAATCAACTCGTTTTTTTGTTCATTGCCGTGTCGAGGATGCTGGCGATGGAAGACGCCACGGTCTCCACATTCGCCATGCCGTCAATTTCGGTCAGTTTGCCCTGGCCCTTGTAGACTTCGACGAGGGGGGCGGTCTG
>JAOATF010000164.1 GCA_030158285.1 Hyphomonadaceae bacterium | reverse complement strand
CGATGTTCTCGAACACGCTCTTGGTCGGATCGAGCTTCGGTTCCTGCGGCAGGTAACCGATCTTGATGCCGTCGGCGGCTTTCGCCTCGCCAAGGATCTCATGGTCCTCGCCCGCCATGATGCGTAGCAGAGTCGACTTACCCGAACCGTTGACGCCCACGATCCCGATCTTGGCGTCGGGCAGGAAGTGCAGCCGGATGTTCTCGAACACCTTCTTCCCGCCCGGATAGATCTTGGTCAGGCCGTCGAGGTGGTAGACATATTGATAGGCGGGCATGGACAGGTTCCTGCGGCCGGGGAGTTTGCGGGTGCTAGATGCTCTGCCGCGCGTGCGAGATCAAGCTGGCTGCCCCGGTCTTTTCGCAACCGCGGCATAACTCGCGCTTCCCCTGCGGCGACAATCCTCTCGCCAATCCGCCGCCGATATGGAAACTACGCCGTACCAATAAGGGCCGGTAACGGCCCACCGGGAGGGATCAAATGACCGACACCACAGCCGCGCCGCCCGGCGCGCAGCGAACGACCACCTATGCCTGGGTCGTGCTGGGCCTGCTGGGCTTCATCTACATCTTCAACTTCCTCGACCGCCAGCTGATGTCGGTGCTGATCGAGTCGATCAAGAAAGACCCGGCCTTCCTGAAAACGCTGCCTGACGGCACGACCGTGGGCCTGTCCGACGCCGACATGGGCTGGATGACCGGCTTCTGGTTCGCGCTGGTCTACACCGTGCTCGGCGTCGTCGTCGGCTTCCTTGCCGACCGCACCAGCCGCCGCAACATCCTCTATGTCGGCGCAACGCTGTGGTCCGGTTTCACCGTGCTGTGCGGCGTCGCGCAGAACTATCCGACCATGCTGGCCGCCCGGATGGGCGTCGGCGTCGGCGAGGCGGCGGGCGCCCCGCCGTCCTACTCGATCATCTCGGACTACTTCCCGGCCGAGAAGCGCGGCCTTGCGCTGGCGATCTTCTCGATGGGCGTGCCGCTGGGCCAGGCCGCGGCCATCGCCTTCGGCGCACAGATCGACAAGGCCTATGGCTGGCGCACCGCCTTCATCGCCATCGGCGTCGCCGGCGTGATCGCCGCGCTGCTGATGCTCTTCGTGGTGCGCGAACCCAAGCGCGGGGCAATGGACCCGGGCTATGCAGCCGCCGCCGCGCAGGAACGCTCGTCCTTCGGGCGGACGTTCTGGGATTTCATCAGCCGACCCGCCCTTCTCTGGGCAGCCCTTGGTTGCGGTGTCTCCGCCCTCGTCGGCTATGCCGCGCTCGGCTTCAACGCGGCCTTCCTGGAACGCGTTCTCGGAATCACGAAGGATGAACTGTCGCTGTGGTATGCCCTCGTCGTCGGCGTTGGCATCGGTATCGGGACGATCGCCTCCGGCGCTATCGTGGACCGCATGGCGAAGCGTTCCAAGGTCTGGTACGCGCTCACGCCGCTGATCGCGATGGCCGCCGCCACGCCGTTCTGGTACTTCTACACCCAGGCGACGGACTGGCCGATGGCCCTCGGCCTGCTGTTCCTGCCCCTGCTGCTGAACATCTTCTACCTGGCCCCGGCGCTCGCGCTGGTGAACAACTCGGTGAAGGCTTCGCAGCGCACGATGTCGAGCGCCATTCTCCTCATGGTGCTCAACTTCATCGGCCTGGGCGCGGGCCCGACGCTGGTGGGCATCCTGTCGACCAACTTCGCGACGACGAAAATCGCGGCGGGCGTCGACAAGGCGCTGGCCGCGCAGGAAGGCCTGCGCGAGGCGCTGATGTGGATGACGCCATTCTTCCTTGTCGCGCTTGTCTTCATCGCGCTTCAGGCGATGGCGATCGGCCGCGAGGTGAAGGCGGGCAAGGCCGTGTCGGATGGCGGCTTCGCAGCCGGCGTCCTGCTGCTGCTGACGGGCGTCGCCGGTCTTGGCGCACGCTACTATTTCGGCAACATCGCAGGCATGACGTCCACCGAAGCCGTGCCGCTGATCCAGATGGTCATGCTGGTCCTCGCGACCCTGCTCGGCCTCTTCCTCGTCATCGGCGCCGGCAAGCGGAAAGCTGCCGCCGCCTGATAACGACGGACTGAAAGACAAAGCCGCGCGTCAGCACCCCTGACGCGCGGCTTTTGCTTTCTGACGCTTCGCTTGTGCAGGAATGACAATCCGGATGGTTCTGCTTTAGTGTGAAGACCAACGGCGGTCACAGCCGAAGGGGAGGACCATCATGATCCGCAAGTCGATGCTTGCTATTGGCCTGTTGTTGGCCGCCTGCAGCCCCTCCGCCCCCGCGCCAGAACCAGCTACTCCCGCGCCCGCTGCCGTCGATCTCTCGGTCAAACCCGACGAGAAAACCGCGCTCGACGCCTACATCGCCAAGCCTGACCCCAGCTATAAATGGGAGCTGGTCGGCACATACCCGGGCGACAAGCAGACCACCTACGTCCTCGAGATGACCTCGCAGACCTGGCGTTCGGAAGCTGATGTCGACCATCCCGTGTGGAAACACTGGATGACCATCGTGAAGCCCGCCGAGGTCAAATCCGACAAGGCCCTCCTCTTCATCTGGCAAGGCGACAATACAGATCCCGCCCCCACCAAGGCGCAGGACCGCTCCATCCGCATGGCGGTGGAAACCGGCTCCGTCGTCGCCGAGGTCGGCATGGTGCCGAACCAGCCGCTCGTCTTCTCCGACTCCAAGGACAAGAAGCGCTGGGAAGACGACATCATCGCCTACACCCGCGTAAAACACTTCACGACCAAGGACGATGAGTGGCTGGTCCGCCTCGCCATGGTGAAGGCCGGCGTGAAGGCGATGGACGCCACGCAGGAGTTCATGAAGTCCGAAGCTGGCGGCGCCGTCGCCATCAATCAATTTGTCGTCGCCGGCGCCTCCAAGCGCGGCTGGACCACCTGGCTCGTCGGCGCGGTGGATGAGCGCGTCATCGGCATCATGCCCATGGTGATCGACGCGCTGAACTCCGAGGAGATCACCAAGCATCATTTCGAAGTGCTGGGCTTCTTCGCGCCGTCACTGGAAGACTATGTCAATCACGGCTTGTTCCCGCACAAGATCGGCACGCCAGAATACCAGGCCGTGCTCGGCATCGAGGACCCGTACAATTATCGCGAGCGGGCACGCCTCACGATCCCGAAATTCCTGGTCAACGCTTCGGGCGATCAGTTCTTCCTGCCGGATAACTCCCGCTTCTATTACGAAGGCCTGCCGCAGGAAAAACGCATCCGCTATGTCGAGAACACGGCACACAACCTCGCCAATTCCGATGCGGTCGATTCCATGCTCGCCTGGTACAATTCCGTCATCACCGGCGGCAAGCGCCCGGACTACATCTGGAACCGCGTTGACGTGAACGGCGTCGCCTTCCGCCCGCTCGACAAACCGAAAGCCGTCCGCCTCTGGCAGGCGCACAACCCCAAGGCGCGCGACTTCCGTATCGAGACGGTCGGCCCGATCTACACATCGACGGTTCTTGAACCGCAGGCCGACGGAACCTATTTCGCGCAGGTTTCCGCCCCGACCGAAGGCTACACCGCCTTCTTCGTCGAAGCCGAATGGGACAGCGGCCTCGCCACGGCGCCGTTCAAGTTCACGACGGAAGTCACCATCGTCCCCGACACGTTGCCCTACAAATGGGCCGACGCTGCCGCGAAATACGCCAGCACAAAGCCGAAGTAGACGCGCCAGGAATTACTCAGGCAATTCTCAGTTGCTTGCTTGAGCCCCCCCGGGGTCAACGCTAGAAATCGATCAGATTCCGGGGATGCACATAGTGATCTACGTCGGGGTAAACTTCATCGGATGGCACGCCAATTGATGCGCCCGCTTGCTGGCCTGATCGCTGCCCTCGCCCTCGCCGCCTGTGGCGGCGAGAAGGACGCCGCGCTCGACACTGCAGCGGCAGCTGATGCCGCACCGGCGGCTGCCGTGGCAGCCACCTGCGAGCCGCGCCTGACGATCACCGGCCAGTGCGGCAATGCCGATCCCGCCCAGTTCCTCAGGATCAACGCACAGGCGCCGAAGCTGGCCGACCAGTGCGTCTGGCGCACGCAGGAAGTTGGCGTGTCGGATACGCTCGCCCTGCTTTTCCGCGCGCAGGACTGTTCTGGCGCGGGCTGGGTGCCGAACGTTTATTCCTACGTGCAGGGCTATGTGAAATACCGCATGGACGGCACGCCGGACGATCAGGCGATGTTCATCCTCGAGATCATCCCTGTCGCCGACGGCGAAACGCCCGAGCAGACAGCGATGAAGACGCTCGACAAGGCGCCGGAAGACCAGCGCGCCCGCTGCGCCACGCGCCCCGTCTCACGCCCCGTCGTCGCCGGGACGACCTTCGAGTTGGCGCCGTCTGCCGAACTCGCGTCCGAGATGGACGCCAATTCCGGCGGCGAACCGTGGGATGCCTGCGGCCCCAATGGCGTGACCATGAACGCGGTGCAGTTCTGGGAAGGCCGCAACGGTTACGCGCTCTTCCACATGCTCGGCCAGGACGACACGCAATGGGATCCGGCCAGCTTCACCTTCTATCGCAAGGGCGCGGACGGCACATGGGGCAAGGCCGGCTGAACCGCCCGTTTCATCATGTTTGGAGGAGTACCCCGATGATCCGCCTGATGTCCGCCGCCCTGATGCTCACGCTGGCCGCGTGCGCGCCGTCGCCCGCCCCGGCAACCGAACCGGCGCCAGAACCCGCAGCCCCCGCCGCGCCCGCCATGGTTGAAACGCCCGCGCCGCCGGCGCCGGAAGCTCCCATCACCGGCGGATACGCGCCTGCCGATCTCGCGGACGAAGGCGTGAAGGCTGCGCTCGCCGTCGCCACCGACGCGATCTACACGCGCGACCCCACCCGCGCGCTTGTCGAGAAGACGGAAGCAAAGGTGCAGGTCGTCGCCGGGCTCAATTACGCCTTCGACATCACCATGACCGGCGGCGCGCACTACAAGGTCGTCGTCTACAAGCCGCTCGGCGATGCGAAGATGGAAGTGACGAGCTACGAGAAGGTCGGCTGAGCGAGCGTTCGTGACGTCATTCTCGGGTCAAGCCCGGGAATGACTCACCGCTAACCCAGCATCACCCGGCACACGGCCTCAAGCCCGCGCGCGTCGACCTCATCGAACGCCGCAAACGCCGTCGAGTCGACATCCAGCACGGCGACGAGCGCGCCCGCTGAATCAAAGACCGGCACCACGATCTCCGAGTTCGATCGCGAGTCGCAGGCGATGTGCCCCGGAAACGCATGCACGTCCGCCACGACGATCGTCTCGCGCGTGCTCGCACACGCCCCGCACACGCCCTTGTCGAACGGGATGCGCAGGCAGCCGAGCGTCCCCTGATAGGGACCGACAACCAGCTCGCGCTGCTTGAGCGGATCGACCTCGTAGAAGCCGCACCAGAAGAAGCGCTCGCCGAACGCCGCCTTCAACAGCGACACCGCCGTCGCATAGCGCGCCGTGCGCGATGTCTCGCCCGCAACCACGCTGCCGATCTCGGCCACGAGCTCGCGATAGGCGGTCGCCTTGTCGGCTGAATACTGGATCTGCTGTTCGGCCACGGACGCTGCCTGCGCTACTTCGCGAGCCGACCGTAGAGCGTCTCGAGCATTCCCGCGAGGTCGCGCTTCTTGTCCGCGCTCAGCGCCTCGATGGCGTCGGTCAGCCGGTGAACCGGGTCATGGTCCAGCAGCGCACGTCCTGCCGGCGTAAGGTCCACGCGGCGCACGCGGCGATCCTCCGCATCGGTCTTAACGGTAACAAAGTCCTTGCGGGCCAGCGCAGCAACCGCGCGCGAAGCGGGGGCGTGCGTGACGCCAAGGTAAGTCGCAACGCCACCAACCGTGCGCGCCTGCTTGCCCGCCCGCGCCAGGTAGCGCAGCACGGCCCATTGCCCGGCATGGATAGCCTTTGGCCCTCGCGCTTCATAAACCGCACGTGCGGTTTGCTCGAGCAGCCGCGCTACGACGCTTGCGTCCATAGTCAGTCTGTCCCCTTCCGCAGCGCTCCATGCATGCGCATGTGCTGACGGTATTCTGATCACTTTCTATCGACGCCAAGTTCTTGCGAACGCAACACAATCTCCCCACATAAGTTTCTCACACGTCAACTTTGTCACTACACAAGGCTGTGGCGGGAGAGCGCATTGCCCAAATAGGGGAATGGAAACTCCGCGAAATCTTGTTCATGTAAATAAGCAAGACATATTACGTTTGATCTATGTTTGCTTGTGAACTCCCACGAGAATACTGGCAGCGTCACCGAAACGACTATGCGCCGGTTACCCTGATGCTTTGTTACATCTGGAAGAAGCTGGAGCGGGTGAAGGGAATCGAACCCTCGTCGTAAGCTTGGGAAGCTTCTGCTCTACCATTGAGCTACACCCGCAACTGAGACCAGTTCTAACAGACCACTTTGGTAGCAACAAAGCCGGTTTTATTCGACTGCGACTAATTCGCAAGGTTTTCAAATACGCGGTATGCGAAACTCACCGTTCCGTCTCGTCCATCGCGCGTATTCCCGCCCCTGCCTGCGTATTTCCGCTTGACCGCCGGGGCCCAGCTGCCCTGAGGTTGCCCCATGTCGATGCCGGGGGCTTTTGTAATCTTTGGTGCGACGGGCGACTTGGCCCGGCGCATGCTGTTCCCGTCGCTCTACTTCCTTGATGCAGATGGGTTGCTGCCGCCGGACCTGCGCATTGTCGGGGCCGCCCGGACCGCCCATTCCGATGCGGAATTCCGCAAGGACGTCGAAGGCTGGGTCCGTGAGCGGGCCGGAACCTTCTTTTCGGCCGACGCCTGGGCCAGCTTCGCCAAACGCCTGTTCTACGCCGCCGGCGACGCGACCGACCCGAAAACCTACGCCACCCTCAAGCAGAAGCTTGACGGGGCCTCAGGCAGCGCCCTGTTCTACCTGTCGACCTCACCCGCCTTCTACATCCCGATCGTGAAGGGCCTGGCCGCCGTCGGGCTGACCACCCGCCCCAACGGCGTCATCGTCGAGAAACCGATCGGCAAGAGCCTCAAGACCTGCGACGAGATCAACAGCGCTATAGCCGAACACTTCGACGAGAACCGCACCTTCCGGATCGACCATTATCTCGGCAAGGAAACGGTCCAGAACCTGATCGCGCTTCGTTTTGCCAACGCGCTGTTCGAGCCGCTGTGGAACCGCCACTCGATCGAGCACGTCCAGATCACCGTCGCCGAGACGCTCGGTGTCGAAGGCCGGTTCGGCTATTACGACGAATACGGCGCAACGCGCGACATGGTGCAGAACCACCTGCTGCAACTCCTGTCCCTGATCGCGATGGAGCCGCCGCACGACATGCGGCCCGAGTCCGTGCGCAGCGAGAAGGTGAAAGTCCTGCGATCGCTGCGCCCGATCCGCGATTCAGAATTGCTCGAGATGACATCACGCGGCCAGTACACCGGCGGCGTCGCCGATGGCCGCAGCGTGCCCGGCTACACGCAGGAAGAAGGCGGCAAGCCGTCGAATACCGAAACCTTCGTCGCCCTCTGCGCGCATATCGACAACTGGCGCTGGGCCGGCGTGCCGTTCTACCTGCGCACCGGCAAGCGCCTGCCGAAACGCCATTCGCAGATCGTGATCCAGTTCCGCGACGTGCCGCACTCCATCTTCTCCGGCGCGCCACTGATGGCCAACCGCCTGACCATCACGCTGCAGCCCGAGGAATCAATCTCGTTCACCATCATGAACAAGACGCCGACGCTCTCGCAAGGCGGCTACGAGCTGCAGCCCCTGTCGCTCAACCTCTCCCTGCTCGATGCGTTCAAGGGCGAGAGCCGCCGCCGCATCGCGTATGAGCGCCTGCTGCTCGAAGCGATCTCCGACAACTCCACGCTTTTTGTTCGCCGCGATGAAGCCGAAGCCGCCTGGCTGTGGATCGACCGCATCATCGAGGGCTGGGCCCGCACCGGCATGAAGCCCGCGGCCTACCCCGCCGGCAGCTGGGGCCCGCAAAGCGCTTTCACACTCACCGCACGTAACGATCACAGCTGGTACGAATGAGCACGGTCACAAGTCACGAGGAAACCCTCTTCACCGACCGCAAGCGGTTGTTCATCGGCCTTTGCCAGGATTTCCAGGATCGGTTGACCGAGATCATCCGCAAGCGCCGCAAGGCCTCGCTCGCCCTCGCCGGCGGCACGACGCCGGGCCCGCTCTATGACGCGCTGTCTAACGCCCCCCTGCCTTGGGAAAAAGTTTCGGTCACGGTGACGGACGAGCGCTGGGTCAGCCAGGAAGATCCAACCTCCAACGAATACCTGATCCGCGACCTGCTGATGCGCCGCCGCGCGGCGGGCGCGAGTTTCGTTCCGTTCAAGACAAACCACGCGAAAGCGTCGGGCGGCGCCGCGACCGCTGAAAAGCGTCTCTCATCGATCATGCCGTTCGACATCGTGCTGATTGGCATGGGCCCGGATGGACACATCGCCTCGCTGATCCCCGGCGCGGAAGGTTATGCAGCAGCCGCCGATCCCGCTGGCACGAAACGCATCGCCGGCATTCATGCGCCAGGCGCCGCGGGCTCGCCCGAGCGCATGACGCTGACCATTCCGGGCATTCTCTCGTCGCGCCGGATCGTCCTGCTCATCATGGGGCAGGACAAGCTCAACGTGTACAACGAGGCCAAGGCCGGCGCTGGAACCTCGCCGCTGCGCGACCTGCTCACGCAGCGCAAGGTTCCCGTCCACGCCTTCTGGGCGCCGTAGCGCGTCCTAGCTGCCATGCAGCTGCCGCATGATGTAGCGGTTGCCGACCGTGCCGAGCGTACACAGCTCAGCCGGGAACTCCCGCACATTGCGGTTGGTCTGGATCACGCCAACGCTCTGCCCGCCAGACTGGATCACATCGGTCGACAGGTTACGGCCGACCTGCACCACGCAGGCGGTGTTGTTGTTGCCGGTCTGCGTGATCGACGCATCATTGTTGACGCCGATCTGGTTGATCGTGCTGCTGTTGCCCACGCCGTTCTGGTTGACCATGCCGGTGTTGAACTTGCCGCGCTGGAAAATCTCGACGGCATTCAGCTTGCCGTTCTGGCCGACCGACGCGCCGTTCTCCCGACCCTTCTGGTCAATGACCACGCGCGCCGGGCTCGCCTTGGTCTGGCCCGCGAACAGCGAAGGGCGCTGTGCGTGGGCCGCAGATGCGCCGAACACGGCAAGGAGCACGAGGCTGGCGAGCTTGAGACGCAGCGTGGACATGGACGTACTCCGTAACTGGATACTACGAACTGAAATCGCGGCAGACTTCGCGGCCGTCCGCGCGGACTTTCAGGACGGCGCGGAACTTTGCGCCGCGTTCCATCGAGAACTCGGACGAGCCAAGCCGCACGCTCTTGCCACGCGCGGCATCGAACGGGCCGCCCTGGCTGATATCCGACGATCCGCCGGCGCCGCTCTTGGTGATCACCAGCGTGTACTCACCGGAGAGCGCCTTGTCGGCGCGGACAACCGGCGTGACCCGGATGCCGTTGGACGTGCGGTCGACATCGATATCGCACGAGAACGAAACCTTGGCGCGATGCACGACAGCCGGCGGCACAACCGGCGCCGGTTCAATCGGCGCAGCATCTGAAGGCGCGCCATCGAGCAGCGGCTCATCCGCCGGCGCAATGTCATACGTGCTGGCGAGCACGGGCCCGCCCTGCGCGGTGATGATGGTGTTGGTCGCTTCCTGCGCCGCCGAGGAACATCCGGCGAGCAGCACGGCAGCAGAGAAAAGATAGATGCGGTTGGTCATGTCACTCTCCTCCGGAGGAGTGGCCCGGCGGAACAGTCCGCCGGGCCGGTCTTGCCTCAGTTGTAGCCGCTCTGCACGACCACCGAGATGTTGCCTTCGCCGCGCTGGCGGACTTCCACATCCTGGCCGTTGCCGGTCTGGATGATGGCGGAGGCGTTGTTCGCGCCCGTCTGTTCGGTCAGGGCGCGGTGGTTCGTACCCATCTGCGCCGTACCGGCGACGTTGTTGTAGCCTTGCTGGTACGTCTGGGCCTTGAGGCGCAGGCCGTCCTGGGCCGTCACGGCGAGGTTGCGTTCACCACGCTGGTCAGTGGTCGCCTGGTTGCGCGTGCCGTACTGGTCCATGCGCAGGAAGTTGTCGTAGCCGGTCTGGACGCCCGAGGCGTAGTGACCACGGCCACCCTGCACCGTGACGGAACCGTTGCGGTCGCCGTTCTGGGCGACGGCGGCGCCGTGACCAACGCCGCGCTGGTCAACCTGCACGCGGTTGCGACCCTGGGCTTCGGCAGCGCCGGCGCCGGCGATGATCGCCAGGGCGAGGGCAGCTGAAAGAATGCGTTTCATGACTCGATCTCCGGTTTGCTCTCTCGCTGCTATCTCCGCGAGACATGGACACGATTGCGCATGACGCATGACCGGAAGTTGAATGGAAAATTCAGTGTGCACGTTCATCTGCACATTCTGCAGTTGGCTGCAGTTGGCTGCAGTTGGCGCGCAGAGACGCGCGATCGTCCGCAAGCTGAACACCAGATGAACCCGCGCAATGGAACTGCAGCGCGCCGGAACCGCGCCCCTTAGAGGCTGTGCGCGATGGCGATGAGCTGATCGATATCAGTCTCGTCGTGATAGAGGCCGAGGCCGATGCGCAGCACATCACCACGCAGGTCCGTCACCACATTCGCGGCCTCGAACGCATCCTGCCACGCTTTCGCACGCGGCGATTCCAGCGCAAGAAAACGCGCACGCGGTTGCAGGATGCCGGGATTGAGCAAGCGCGCAGACCCAAGCCCCGTCTCATCCAGCTCCGCCGCAAGCGAGCCCAGCAGCGGATCGATATGCGCATTCATCCGCGCCACGCTGAGGCCTTCCTGCTTCAGCATCTGCTGGACAGCATTGAAACGATAGAGCCCAGAAGGATCGAACGTCGCGCCCGCATAGCGCATGCCGCTCTTCGCATACCCCACCTGCCCCGGCTTCAGCGCAAGATCATCGAACGCTGCAAACCAGCCCGTGTTCTCCGGCCGCGCGCCATAGCCCGGCGGCGCATGCAGGAAACACGCCCCCTCGCCCGCCATCGCATACTTGTACCCGCCCGCGAGATAGAAGATGCGATCCGCCACGGTCGACAGGTCCACCTCGATCGCCATGAAGGCATGATAGCCATCCACCACAACCCACGGCCCCTCCGGCCGCGCCAGCTTCGCCAGCTCCTCGATCGCGCCAAACACACGGCCCGAGCCGAACATCACATGACTGACAAAGATCAGGTCATGATCGCCGCTACGCGCCCGCGCGAGAAACCTCTCCGTAAAATCCGCATCGTCAGTCGCCACCGTCTCCAGCGTGATCGCCCCGCTCTCCGCCCAGCGCGCCGACTGGCGCCGGAAGGAATGAAACTCGCCATCGCTGGCCAGCACGCGTGGCTTCGCCTTGCCGGTCGCAGAAAGTATCCGCACCAGCAACTCGTGCGTGTTTGTCGCGAACACCACACTGTCACGCGACGGCAGCTTCAGCTCCGCCGCGATATGCCCCTGCGCCTCGGGCCACACCTCGCCCATCACGCGGTCCCATTTGTGATCCGCCAGCCGCGCCGCATCCTGCCAGCACAATTCCTGTCCCGCGAAGCTCGCATCGGGCCACAGGTGATGGCTGTGCGCCGCCATGTGCAGCCGCCCGGGCGCGGCGTCCAGCGCGCGCGAGAAGAGAGGCTTGAAGCTCACAGCCGGTTCCTCAGCGACCACAGCTCAGGGAAGCACCGCTTGCCCAGCGTGCTCTCCAGATAGCTCACCCCCGCCGATCCGCCCGTGCCCGGCTTGCCGCCGATGATGCGCGCCACCGTCACCGCGTGCCGATGCCGCCACGTCGCCATCGCATCGTCCACATCCAGGAGCTTCTCGGCCAGCTGATAGAGGTCCCACCATTGATGCGTGTCGCGATAAACCTCCGCCCACGCCGCTTCCACCTCCGGGCTCGGCGCATAGGGCTGCGTCCAGTCGCGCGCCAGCACATGCTCCGGCAGCTTGAACCCCCGCGCCGCCAGCGCCGCGTTCGCGTCATCCCACAGGCTCGGCGCCTCGAGCGCGTCCTTTAGCGACGCCTGCGCGATCGGCCGCTCCTTCTGGATCGCGATATGCTTGCCGTCCTTCAGCCCCAGCATGAACTCCACCGTGCGGAACTGGTCCGACTGGAAGCCCGAGCTCGGCCCCAGCACCGCGCGGAAGCTGGTGTAGTCCGACGGCGTCATCGTCGCGAGCACGTCCCACGACAACGTCATCACCGCCTGTATCCGCGAGACCCGCGCCAGCGACTTGTAAGCCTCGATCAACGCCCCCTTCCGCACCAGCCCCTTTGCCAGATGCAGCTCCGCGATCACCTGCTTGAGCCACAGCTCCTTGGTCTGGTGGATGATGATGAACAGAGCCTCGTCATGCGTCTCAGACAGCGGCGTCTGCGCTGACAGCACCTGGTCGAGCTGCAGGTAACGCGCATAGGTCATATCCGAAGACATCAGCATCTCCTCGCGCGACAGCGGCGACTCACGCCCGCAGGAAACACTCCGGTCCACAGGATGCAAGTTCGGGCAAATCCTTGCGCAATTTGCCCGCACGTCCCACCTTGCACACATGACATCCGATGGCGTCCAGCACCTTCAGGTCTATCTCCCGCCCCTCCTGCGCGCACTTGAAGGGCTCGGTCTCATCGCGCGCTATCTCGACCCCATTGGTTACACGCACCAGCTCGCCCGCGCAGGCCAGCCGCCGGATGACCTCCGCGCCGCCCGCGCCTCCGCCGAATGGCCCGCGCCCTATTCCGCCCTCCGCCCGCTGCTCGACCAGAGCGCCGACGAAGCCCTCGCCGCCTTTGACGGTCTCTACGCAGCAGCCGAACCACCCGAAGACATAACGAAAGCGTTCCGCGCCCTCCGCCATCTGCCGCGCGCGCTGGAAACGCTCTATCCCCTCGCCGGCATCGTGCCCCCGATCAGCCGCTTCTTCCTCGACCCGCCGATGTGGGGCGACACGGACCTTCACACCCGCCTGCTGCGCCAGCCGCCAGCGCCCAACACCGGCATCATCCGTCTCGGCGAAGACCCCGACGCGCGCGAGACCGTGTGGATATACGTGCCCGAGTCCTACGACCCATCGACGCCCGCCCCCGTCGCCTTCGTTCTCCACGGCGGCACAGGCCGGGGCCGCAACTTCCTGTGGAGTTGGGTGCGCGCCGCGCGCAGCCGGGGCATCATCCTCGTTGCCCCCACCTCCATCAGCCAGACCTGGGCCATCCAGGGTCCCGACCCGGATTCCCCGCGCCTCGCCGACATCCTCACGCTTGTGCGCAGCACATGGTCGGTCGATGAAAGCCGCATGCTCCTCACCGGCATGAGCGATGGCGGCACGTTCGCCTACACATCAGGCCTCTTCCCCGGCTCGCCCTTCACGCACCTCGCTCCCACCGCCGCCGCCTTCCACCCGATGCTGGTCGAGATGGCGGAAGCCGAGCGCTTGAAGAACCTGCCGCTGCACATCATCCACGGCGTCCGCGACTGGATGTTCCCCGTCGCCATGGCCGAACAGGCCGCACAGTATCTCACCGCCGCCGGCGCTTCCGTCACTTTCCAGCACCTCGACGACCTCAGCCACGCCTATGGCTCAGACCTCTCCAGCATGATCCTCGACTGGCTGTTGACGCATCCTGTCCACGGACAGTGAGACATCGGCACAGGACAAGTCCGGGGAGCGATTATTTTCGCTGCGGGTTGTTCTGATGCGTGACTGCTTGTCTATATGCCCTAACCCGCCGCACTGGCGCGAGAGGCCCTGAATGACGCCGCTTCATCCGAAGATCGCCGAAGTCACGGCGCGCATCGAAGAGCGCAGCCGCGACAGCCGTCGCGACTACCTCGCCCGCATCCAGGCCGCGAAGGATGCCGGCCCCGGCCGCCAGCATCTCTCGTGCGGCAACCTCGCCCACGCCTTCGCCGCCATGCCGCTGGGCGACAAACTCACCATGAGGGGAAGGGCGCCGAACATCGGCATCGTCACCAGTTACAACGACATGCTGAGCGCCCACCAGCCGTTCCAGCACTATCCCGACATCATCAAGGATGCGGCGCGCAAAGCCGGCGCATCGGCGCAGGTCGCCGGCGGCACGCCCGCCATGTGCGATGGCGTCACGCAGGGCCAGCCCGGCATGGAGCTGTCGCTGTTCTCGCGCGACGTGATCGCACTCTCCGCCGCCGTCGCCCTCACGCACGATGCGTTCGACACCGCACTGATGCTCGGCACGTGCGACAAGATCGTGCCCGGCCTCGTCATCGGCGGGCTCAGCTTCGGCCACCTGCCGATCATCTTCTCGCCCGCCGGCCCCATGGCCTCCGGCATCTCGAACAAGGAGAAAGCCAAGGTCCGCGAAAAGTTCGCACTTGGCCAGGTCACGCGCGAAGAACTGCTCGAGGCCGAAGCCGCCTCCTATCACTCCGCCGGCACCTGCACCTTCTACGGCACCGCCAACTCCAACCAGATGATGATGGAGCTGATGGGCCTCCACCTGCCCGGCACGGCGTTCGTCAATCCCGACACGCCCTTGCGCGAAGCCCTCGTCCGCGCCGCCGCACAACGCTGCGTAGATCTCGCAATCTCCGGCGAAGGCACGATGGCGCAGGTCGTCGACGCGAAATCCATCGTCAACGCCATCGTCGGCCTGATGGCCACCGGCGGCTCCACCAACCACGCGCTTCACGTGCCCGCGATGGCGCAAGCCGCCGGGCTCGTGGTGGACTGGAACGACTTCTCCGACATCTCCTCTGTCGTACCCCTGCTCACCCGCGTCTATCCGAACGGCACGGCCGACGTGAACCAGTTCCACGCCGCCGGCGGCATGGCCTTCATCACGCGCGAACTGCTCTCCGTCGGCCTGCTGCACGGCGACACCCACACCGTCGCCGGTCACGGCCTCGCCCTCTACACACAGGAGCCGTGCATCGACGGCGACAAGCTCGTCTGGCGCCCCGGCGTCGAAAAATCGCTCGACGAAGACATCCTCCGCTCCGTCCATTCACCCTTCGAGATGGAAGGCGGCATCCGCCTGCTCACCGGCAATCTCGGCCGCGGCGTCATCAAGATCTCGTCCGTCCCCGCAGACCGCCGCGTGATCGACGCCCCCGCCGCCGTCTTCCACAACCAGGCGGATTTCTCGGCCGCGTTCAAGGCGGGCCAGCTCAACCGCGATGTCATCGCCGTCATGCGCTTCCAGAGCCCGCGCGCCAACGGCATGCCGGAACTTCACTCACTCACCCCCGCACTGACGGCCCTGCAGAACAAGGGCTTCCGCGTCGCCCTCGTCACCGATGGCCGCATGTCCGGCGCATCCGGCGCCGTGCCCGCCGCCATCCACATGACACCCGGCGCGGATCAGGACTCGGCCCTCGCCCGCATTCAGGATGGCGATCGCGTCATCCTCGATGCCGAGCAAGGCACGCTGCAGCTGATGGTCGATCCTTCCATCCTCGCTGCCCGCCCGCGCGCCGTCCCGCCGCCCGCCGGACATGGCTGGGGCCGCGAACTCTTCGCCCCGCTCCGCCATCTCGCGGGCGACGCTGAAGCCGGCGGCGGCATCTTCAACCTTCTCGCGGCCGGAGCCTGAGCATGACCGTTGATGACCTCATGGCCGTGCAGCCGGTGATCCCCGTGATCACCATCGACCGCGTGGAAGACGCCGTGCCACTCGCCACCGCGCTCGCCAGCAACGGCCTCCGCGTCCTCGAAGTCACGCTGCGCACGCAAGCCGCCCTCGCCTGCATCAGCGAGATGAGCGCTGTCCCCGGCGCAATCGTCGGCGCAGGCACCGTCCTCAACGCCGCAAGCCTCGACCGCGCGCGTGAAGCCGGCGCCACGTTCATCGTCACGCCGGGTCTGTCCGCCAGCACGGTTGCCGCCGCCGAAGAGTCCGGCATCCCCATCCTCCCCGGCATCGCTACCGCGACAGAGCTGATGGCCGGCCTCGATCTCGGTCTCACGCGCTTCAAGTTCTTCCCTGCCGAACAAGCCGGCGGCCGCGCCATGCTGGATGCGTTCCGGGGTCCCTTTGGCGCGGTGAAATTCTGCCCCACCGGCGGCATCTCGCTCGATCTCGCACGCGACTATCTCAAGCGCCCGAATGTCGGCTGTGTCGGCGGCGGCTGGGTCTGCCCCACCAAACTCATCGACGCAAAGAAGTGGGACGAGATCGGCGCGCTGGCGAAGGAAGCCGCAAGCCTGCCGCGCGGCTAGGTGTTCGTCCGCAGCTCATCGCGCGTCGGCGGGCCTGCGAGCAACAGCATGGTGATCTGCACCGCCAGCGCGATGGTGAGATAACCAACGCCGCCCATCACATGCGGCATCGGCCCTTCGCCCACGGCGAACATGGTGGTGTTCATTTCCAGCACCTGGTCGCGGATCAGCCCCAGCCCGACAAAGCCGACAAAGAAGGTGACCGCGCCGGTCCAGCCCATCGCCCGCATCATCCGCCAGCCGGCCAGTCCCGCCACGCCGCCGAACAGGAAGGCCACCGTGATCGATACCGTCAGCGTCGCCAGCAGGTCGCCGCTTGAGGGGTAGCTCCACCAGCCCATGCGAGCGGCCAGACCATCCCACCCCACACTGAAAACAGCCGCCGTGGCGCATCCCGCCAGCGCCGCCACCGTGCGCTTGGCCCCGGCGCGCGTCAGCCAGAGCGTGCCTACGAACATCGCGGGCGACACGATGCAGAGAGCAAGGAGCAAGTCCGCAGTCACGGGCAACACCCTTAGCCTGACGGAGCAATCCTATGACGACTCCGATGATGACGAAAGAGTAAGGTTGCGGCTCTCACGAAAAATCGCTGTGAGAACTGCCCTTAGCGTAGCCTGACGGTCCGGAAGCGCTCAGTCGTCCGCCGGCTCGAAATACTTCGACAGCCGCAGGCCCTGCCCCGCATAGGTCGAATACGACCCCTCGGCGCCGTAGGGGACATCTGGCTTTGCGGTCAGCTTCTCGAACACCAGTCGCCCAACAGGCTGCCCATCCTCGAGAATGAAAGGCACGTCGCGCGAGCGCACTTCAAGCACGGCCTTGCCCTTGGAATGCGTCACGCCGAAGCCTGGATCGAAGAAGCCGGCATAGTGCGCACGAAACTCTCCCAGCTCCGGCGCGATCGGCGCCATCTCGGCGGCTTCGTCCAGCGGGATGACGATCTTCTCCTTCGAGGCGAGAATGTAGAACTCGCCCGGGTCCAGCACGATGCGCCCTTCCCGTGCGCGCACAGGCTCCCAGAAATCCTCCACCGTGTGCGTGCCGATGCCCGCAAGGTCGATCACGCGCGAATGGCGCTTGGCCCGGTAACCAACAATGTCCGACTTGGTGGGAAAGAGGTCGAGGCTGAACGTCATGTCCCGCACCGGCGTCTGCACGCCGCGCCGCACGCGCAGCTGCAACAGCCGATCGCCCGTCCGCGCCAGCACAGAGAAAGTGCGCGGACTGATCTCGGCGTAAAGCTCACCCTGATAGCCTGCCGGAATGCCGTCGAACGCGCGCGCGCGATCCGAGACTGCCCGCACGAACACATCAATCCGCCCGGTGGAGCTCTTCGGGTTCGCCGCCGCCGACAGGTCCTTCGGCAGCTTCACCCGCTCCTGCAGCGGCACCATGTAGACGCAACCCGTCTCCAGCACCGCGCCACGCGTAAGATCAAGCGTGTGCATGACAAGGCTGTCGTCCAGCCGGTCCGCTACTACCTGCTTGCCCGGCAGGAAGCTCGCGCGCAGGCGATAGGCCACCTTGCCGAGACGCAGGTCGAGGCTGGCCGGCTGCACCTGATCGTCGCGAATGCCGCCCTCGGCCGTGATGGCGCCCGCGCGCACGATCTCCTTCAGCTCGCGATCCGGCAGCACGCCGACAGCGACCACATCGCCCGCCTTGCGCTTCGCCGGAACCTTCGCAGCCGCCTTGGTGGTTTTGGTCTTCGTCATTTGGGAAGCGTTACCTTGAAGGGCTGCTGAATCTCGCGGAACACGTCCAGCGTCTCGCACCGCGCCGCATGCGCCGCCAGCAGCGGCCATCCCTCGGCCAGGTCGAACAGGCCCGGATGCGCATCGCCCAGAAAACGCAGCACGCATCCCACCGCAATGTCCGCATGCCCGATCGACGGGCCGAACCACCACGCGCTGTCGTGCTTGCTGCGGCTCACTTCAAGCTCGCGCAGGCATCCGGCAATCTGCGACTGGCAGCGATCGACCCATACCTGCGTCTCGCGCTTGTGGATGGCGCCTTCGTAGAACAGCGACACCGCCTTGTCGGCCAGCCCCGTGGCCAGCGCACACACGCGCATCGCCTCGCGCCGCTCCGCCCCGCCGGCAGGCATCATCACGATGGCCGGCGGCGCCAGCTGGTCCAGCGCATCAAGAATGGTCTGGCTTTCGATCAACGCCTCGCCCGTGTTCAGCACCAGCGTCGGCACGCGCATCAGCGGATTGTACTGCGCGATCTTCTCGGCATCGCCGAACACCGACCACGGCTTGTGATCGAATTCCATGCCGTAAAGGCGCATCGCGATGGCGACGCGGCGCACGAACGGGCTGTCATACTGGCCAATCAGAATCATGGGCGGCTCCGGACCCTCCATAACAGCATCCGTATACGCACGCACGCAATCGCGCGGCATCCGTAAACCACGGCGTTTACGACGAAAATATCGCGCCACGCGTCGTGTTTGCCGCATTCCCCCGGTTGCGAGGCAGGCTCATATGGAACTCATGGCGCGCCGCCGGTTGGGGCCGGCCGGCGCTGTCGTGCTGAACGCATGTCGGTCCCGGACTTAGAGCCCTCGGCTTGGAGGTCTGGCCATGGAATTCGACGCCCTGTTGCTGTCGCGCCTGCAGTTCGCGTTCACCATCGGCTTTCACATCATCTTCCCGGCCTTCACCATCGGCCTCGCCTCCTTCCTTGCGGTGCTGGAGGGGCTGTGGCTCACGACCAAGAAGCCGGTCTTCCGCAACCTCTATCTCTTCTGGGTCAAGATCTTCGCGCTGTCCTTCGGCATGGGCGTCGTCTCCGGCGTCGTGATGTCCTACCAGTTCGGCACCAACTGGAGCGTCTTCTCCGCGCAAGTCGGCAGCGTCATCGGCCCGCTGCTCGGCTACGAAGTCCTCACCGCCTTCTTCCTCGAGGCCTCCTTCCTCGGCATCATGCTGTTCGGCTGGAAGAAGGTGGGCGAGAAGCTGCACTTCTTCTCCACTTGCACCGTGGCCGTCGGCACGCTGATCAGCGCCTTCTGGATCCTCGCCGCCAACTCCTGGATGCAGACCCCGCAAGGCTTCGCCCACGCCGCCGACGGCACGATGATCGCCACCGACTTCGCACAGGTGATCTTCAACCCGTCCCTGCCCTCGCGCTTCGCCCACATGGTGCTGGCGGCCTTCCTCACCACCGCCATGGTCGTCGCCGGCGCCTCCGCCTTCGCGCTGCTGACGAAGAAAGCCATCGCCGAAAGCCGCACAGCCCTGCGCATGTCCGTGCTGATGATGGCGCTCGTCGCCCCGCTGCAGGTCGTCGTCGGTCACGAGAGCGGCGTCGTCGCCCACGAATACCAGCCCGCCAAAGTCGCCGCGATGGAAGGCTGGTGGGAAACGAAAGCCCAGCAACCCACGCTTCTCTTCGGCTGGCCCGACCAGGACGCCGAAACCACCCACGCCGCCATCGGCATCCCCGGCATGGGCTCGTGGATCGTCGCGGGCGACGCCGATGCCGTCGTGAAAGGCCTCGACGCCTTCGCGCCGGAAGACCGCCCGCCGGTATGGATCACCTTCTGGGCCTTCCGCGTCATGGTCGGCATGGGCTTCCTGATGGTCGGCCTCGGCCTCTGGGGCGCCGCCGTCTGGCTCCTGAAGCGCCTCGACACCGCCACGCTCTATCACCGCGCCTTGGTCCTTGCCGCCCCCGCTGGCTTCATCGCCGTCCTCGCCGGCTGGATCTCCGCCGAAGTCGGCCGCCAGCCCTGGGTCGTCTACGGCGTCCTGCGCACAGCCGACGCCGTCTCGCCCGTGCCCGCAGGCTCCGTCGCCACCTCGCTGATCTTCTTCATGGTGGTCTACGCCATCGTCTTCTCTGCCGGTGCGCTCTACATCCTCCGCCTCATCTCCAAAGGCCCCGACACCGACGAAGACCCGCCGAAGCAAACCAGCGAACCACCCGGTTCACCGCTCGGCACAGGCGTCAAAAGCGCCGCGACGAAGGAGGGTTGATCATGCTCGGCAGCGACCTCGCCACCATCTGGGCCTTCCTCATCGCCACCGCCGTCTTCCTCTACGCCGCGCTCGATGGCTTCGACCTCGGCGTCGGCATCCTCTTCCCCTTCGCGAAAGACCGTCACGAACGCGACCAGATGCAGGCCGCCATCGCGCCTGTCTGGGATGGCAACGAAACCTGGCTGGTCCTCGGCGGCGGCGGGCTCTTCGCCGCTTTCCCGAAAGCCTACGGTGCGCTGATGCCCGCCTTCTATCTTCCGATCTTCCTGATGCTGCTGGCGCTGATCTTCCGCGGCGTGGCGTTCGAATTCCGCCATCACGGCCGCAAGTCCGGCAAGAAGTGGTGGACTGTCGCTTTCTCCGCCGGCTCCATCGTCGCCGCCGCCGCGCAAGGCATGGTGCTCGGCGCCTTCATCCAGGGCGTCAACGTGGTCGATGGCGAGTTCGTCGGCGGCCCGCTCGACTGGCTGACACCCTTCACCCTGCTGGTCTCGGCGGCCCTCGTCGCGGGTTACGCCCTGCTTGGCGCCGCCTGGCTCGTCTACAAGACGCAGGGCGAGCTGTTCGAGCGCGCCCGCGCCTGGGTGAAGCAACTCGCCCTTATCGTCGCCCTCGCCATGGGCGCCGTCAGCCTCGGCACGCTCGGCGTCGACCCGCGCGTCACCTATCGCTGGGGCCTCACCATGACCAGCATCGACTGGGGAACCTTCATCTACGTCGCCCCGCTCCCCATCGCCGCTGGAACACTCTGCTTCCTGCTCTGGCGCGGCGCAGACCTGCGACAACACCTGCAACCCTACCTCTACTCCGTCCTGCTCTTCCTGGTCGGCTATATCGGCCTCGCCATCAGCCTCTGGCCCTACATCGTGCCCTTCGCGATGACGCCAGCCGAAGCCGCCGCCGCAGACAACGCGCTCGCCCTCCTGCTCTGGGGCGCGATCCCGATGCTGCCGATCATCCTCGGCTATACCGCTTACGTGTACTGGCTCTTCCGCGCCAAGGTGTCCGATGAAGCCACCTACCATTGAAGGCCCGCCCGAAGACGGCGACCCCAAGCCACCTTTGGCCAAAAGCCTCCTGTGGTTCGCCGCGCTGTGGGTGGGCGGCGTCGCTGCCGTCGCGATTGCAGCGTACAGCCTGCGCGCGTTGATACTCTAGCGTCGCTTGCCGTTACGATACTGGCCGCTACGACACCGCACAGCCGCGTGTTCGCGCGCGCGCCCCCGTTGCCTGACACCGGCGATACTCCTAGGTTTCCTGAAGTTGGACGTGTCATGCAGCAGGAGGTTGGCTTGCGCTACGCTCTGATACTCTCTCTCACCACCGCGATGCTCGCCTGTGCTCCCCACGCACTCGCGCAGACGCCACAGGCGCAGCCTGCCGCCGCACAGAAGTACGACCCGACAAAGCCGTATCCGCCCTACAAGGCGCCACAGCTGAAGATCGGCCAGCCTGACCTTCAGGGCTTCTGGCACAACACAACGCTGACAAAGCTGACGCGTCCCGCTGGCGTCACCAGCCTCGTCTTCACCGAAGAGCAGGTCGCCAAGCTCGAACAGGAAATGGTCGACGAGATCGAGGAAGCCAACGCGCCGACCGCCGCGGATGCTCCCGCCGAATACGTCATCCCGAAAGACATCAAGCCTGAATACCTCGCCGGCGGCGGCGCCACGGGCGGCTACAACCGTTTCTGGATCGACCCCGGCAACCATGTGATGCGGGTCAATGGCGAACCGCGCTCGTCGATCATCACGACGCCGACCGGCTCAGCACCGGCGCGCAAGGCTGGCGCCACGCCTGCGCCGGCGCCCGAACCGCCCGCCTTCGTGAAATTGCTCGGCCCCGCCCCGGCGCGCGGACAGTCATTCGACAATCCGGAATCGCGCGCGACGGAACGCTGCATCGTCTCTTTCGGGCGCAACGCGGGACCGCCGATGTTCGCGAACGGGTTCTACAACAACAGCTACCAGATCGTGCAATCGCCCGAGCACGTCGTGATCGCGACAGAGATGGTGCACGATGCGCGCATCGTCCGTCTCAACGCAAAGCACCGCACCGACGATATCCGTCCCTATTTCGGCGACGCCATCGGCTGGTGGGATGGCGACACGCTCGTCGTCGAAACCACCCACATCCCCCAGAGCCAGCAGTTCATGGGATCGTGGAAGGACCTGAAAGTCACCGAGCGCTTCCGGCGCGTGGCCGACGATCGGCTCTACTACGGCTTCACGATCGAAGACCCCACCCTGTGGGACACCCCCTGGGGCGGCGAGTACGAGTTCGCCACGCTGAACGGCAAGATGTACGAATACGCCTGCCACGAAGGCAACTACGCCCTGCACGGCATCCTCGAAGGCGCCCGCGTTCTGGAAGCACGCGAAGCTGCGGAGGCGGCCGCGAAAGCAGTCAAGGCCAAACCCGCGAAGGGCAAAGGCAAGAACTAGCTTAGCAATCTGGCTGTCCGTCCGAGCGGGCTATTGGCGCAATACCCTTCGGAATGCTAACCCTTCCATAGGGAAGGGGAAGTCCAGCAATGTCATGCTCTAGAAAAACGCGCGCGCTGCGTGTTGATCCCGTATGCATCGGCGCGCCATTCGCTGGCGTGGAGAAGCCCCGGCAGGCCCGCGCATGAGCGCCACCTATCGTCCCGAAATAGATGGGCTGCGAGCGTTAGCGGTTGTCCCGGTCGTCTTGTACCATTCCGGATTTTCCGCCTTTTCAGGCGGCTTTGTAGGCGTCGATATCTTCTTCGTAATAAGCGGATACCTGATCACCAACATCCTCCTTCGTGACATTGGCGAGAAGCGTTTCTCCATTCTGTCGTTTTACGAGCGCCGCATCCGTCGGATTCTTCCGGCCCTGCTCACCGTATGCCTGACCACTATCCCGTTCGCTTTCATGTGGATGTTCCCCGGGGACCTGAAGAATTTCGCAAGCAGCCTGCTTGGCGTAATTCTTTTCATCTCAAACTTTCACTTCTGGAGCCAGACCGGGTATTTTTCGACGTCTGCCGAACTTGAGCCACTCATTCACACGTGGACAATCGCGGTTGAAGAACAGTTCTATATTTTCTTCCCGCTGCTTCTGTGGTGCCTCAAGGGGCTGTCGCGGGCGTGGCTTGCCAGCTTGATCGGAGCACTGACCGTTGGGAGCTTTGTGCTGTCCGAAATACTCAGTGAGTACGCGCCAGCTGCGAACTACTACTTGTTGCCTTCGCGCGCTTGGGAACTGGGCGCTGGCGCACTCGTCGCAATTCTGCAAACCAACGGTCGCATGCCGAATGCCCTGGTCGGCTCAGCTCTTTCCCTTCTCGGGCTAGCACTCATCGTATGGGCTTTGGTCATCATCGACCGGGATTATCCGTATCCAGGTCGATGGACGCTCCTCCCGGTCGTGGGCTCAATCCTTGTCGTAGCATACGCCGATAAAACGAACGTTGTTGGCAAGCTTCTCGCCCTGCGGCCGCTAGTGGGCATAGGGCTGATCAGCTATAGCGCCTACTTATGGCACCAGCCGATCTTCGCTTTCGCGCGCTTGAGAGTTCCCACGCCGCTTTCGGCTCTAGACTACGCTCTACTTATCCTCGCAACTTTTGCGCTCGCCTGGATCACATGGCGCTTGATCGAGACGCCATTTCGCAATCGCAAGTCGGTGCCATTCCCACAGGTCGGCGTCATGCTCGCTCCGATGGCAATTGCGTGCGCTGCTTTTGCAGTCGTAGCCTCGACAGGACTGCCAGACCGGGCGGAAGGCAAGATCGCATCGATCTCGCGGGAGTTGTCGAACTGGCCCGGAATCGGGCCATGCAAGACTCGAGACGGACTCGAGCTCTGCGGCAATTTCGATCAACCCACCGTTATCCTCTGGGGTGATTCCTACGCCGAACATCTTGAAGCGGGCGCCACGCTTGGAGAGGCAAGCGACGGTCTTGTGAAAGCGGTGAAGTACGCTTGTGGTCCAATCCTGGATTTATCCTACGTGCGAAGCCGCTCCTACACTCAGCAGTGGGCGGAGGACTGCACGCGGCACAATGCAAAGGTCGCGCAGTATGTGGAATCTACGCGTTCTCTCCGTTACGCGATTCTCTCGTTCAACTTGGCCAACTACACAGAGAACCCTTTGCTGTTCCGTGGGGACGTGCGGCAATCACAAACGGAATTTCTCGTTGAGCGCATCGCAAGCACGCTCGATTGGCTTAGAAGTCATAACATCCAACCGATCCTCATCGGTCCGCCCCCGCACAACGGATTCGATTTGGGCCGTTGTGTCGCAAAAAGCAGGCTCTTTGAAACCGCCGTTTCGAGCTGTGACTTCGAACAACCTCATCACGAGTACGAAGAGTCTGTCTTTCGCGGCCTCGCCGAGCTTGGGTATGAAGTCGTGAGGATCGAGACTGCGACTTGTGACCAAGGGCAATGCCGAACGACCATTGGCGAGACAGGTATCTATCGAGATGGTGGGCATCTGACGTGGGAGGGTTCTCGCTTGGTGGGAGAACGACTCAAGTTGAGCAAACCGCACAACACGGACTAAAAAGAGCTTGAAGACGGGTTTTTGAGTTCGGTTGGATCGTCTTGCCGGACGGCCTAGGGTAGGGTTTGAGCCGGCTCTTGGAAAGAATTTCGACCCTTTCGCTTCAGCTCCCCTCACTGGCGCCCCCGCGCCCTTTGGCCTAAACGGCGGTCCCGACCCATCGAAAGGCAGCCGCCATGTCCAAAGACACCAGACCCCCGAAATCCGGCAAATGGCGTCCGCAGACCATGATGGTGCGCGGCGGCACCACCCGCTCCGAGCACGGCGAGACATCCGAAGCGCTCTATCTCAATTCCGGCTTTGTTTATGAAAGCCCGGAAGAACAATCCGCGCGCATGGCCGGCGAGAAGCCCGGCTATATCTACAGCCGCTATGCCAACCCCACCGTCCGCATGCTGGAAGAACGCCTAGCCCTGCTCGAAGGCGCAGAGGATTGCCGCGCCACGGCCAGCGGCATGGCTGCAATCCACACCATGCTCGTCGCCCCGGTGAAGCCGGGCGACCGCATCGTTGCTCCGCGCGCGCTCTTCTCGTCCTGCGTCTGGATCCTCAAGAACCTGATGCCGAAAATGGGCGTCGAGGTGACGTGGGTCGAAGGCACCACCGACCTCAACGAGTGGAAGCGCGCGCTGTCGAAGCCGTGCCGCCTCGTGCTCATCGAAACGCCGTCCAACCCGCTTCTTGATGCGGTGGACATTCGCGCCGTCGCCGACCTCACGCACGCCGCCGGCGGCGAGCTGATCGTCGACAACGTCTTCGCCTCACCCATCCTGCAGCGCCCGATCGAACTCGGCGCCGACTGGGTCGTTTACTCCACCACCAAGCACATGGATGGACAGGGCCGCACGCTCGGCGGCGCCATCCTCGGCAAGACGAAGAAGATCGAGGACGATCTCCAGCAATACTACCGCCACACCGGCCCCTCCATGTCGCCGTTCAACGCGTGGATCGTGCTGAAAGGCCTCGAGACGATGGACCTGCGCGTCCGCGCGATGAGCGCCAATGCGCGCAAGATCGCCGACCGCCTCGCGGGCAATCCGAAGATCAACGCCGTCCGCTATCCCGGTCGCACCGACCACCCGCACCACAACATCCACGCCGGGCAGATGCCCGATGGCGGCGGCTCCCTGCTCGCTTTCTCGATCAAGGGCGGGAAGGATGCCGCCTACGCGATGCTCAACCGCCTCAACCTGATCGATATCTCCAACAACCTCGGAGACGCGAAGTCGCTGATCACCCACCCCGCCACCACCACGCACCGTACACTCACGGACGATGAGCGCGCGGCAATCGGGCTGGACGATACGTGGCTCCGCCTGTCGGTGGGCCTCGAGGATACGGATGATCTCGCGGAAGACCTCGAACAGGCGCTGCGCAGCTAGTCCGGGGCGCGATCCCCAGAAAATCTAAACCAGATGCGATTGCAGCTAGCTTGTTGCAATCGCAACTTTCCCCTATATGCCACCCAGCGCTGACACCGACGCCATTGAGCACCGGGGGGACGCGCATTGACCGTTCAACCAGGAACAACAACAATGAAACCGCTTTTTGCCGGCGCGAGCCTCCTCCTCCTCGCCCTCGCTGCTTGCGCCCCGGCTGCAACGCCGGCCGCCGAAACTACGCCCACCGTCGCTGAAGCCCCCGCCGCTCCGGCGCCGGTCGCGATCACCGTCCCGGCCGGCGACTATGCCGTCGATCCGACGCACGCCTCGGTGACGTTCAAGCTGCAGCACCTCGGCCTGTCGCACTACGCGCTGCGCTTCAAGACTTATGACGCCACGGTCTCGTTCGATCCGGCCAACATCGCCGCCTCGAAAGTCACCGCCAGCATCAAGCCGTCGGACCTCGTCGTCGGCTATCCGGCCGACTATGCGAAGAACCACCCGGGCACCAAGTTCAAGTCGTGGGAAGACGATCTCGCCAACTCCACCAACTTCCTCGACGCCGCCAAATTCCCGGCGATCACCTTCACCTCGACCTCGGTTGAGCCCTCGGGCGAGCGCACCGCGAAAGTCACCGGCGATCTCACCCTGAAAGGCGTCACCAAGCCGGTCACCCTCGACGTGACCTTCTCGGGCGAAACTGCTTCGCACTACTTCGCCAAGGTCCCGGCCGTCGGCTTCTCGGCCAAGGGCACGTTCAAGCGCTCTGACTTCGGCTTCGACTACCTCCTGCCGGCCGTCGTCGGCGACGACGTGCAGGTCGAGATCGAAGGCGATTTCATCCAGAAAGTCGCCTCGTAACCCTCCGATCGTTACGTAAGTGAAAGGGGCGCGGACTCTTGAGGTCCGCGCCCCTGTTCTTTATCCAGATGTAGGTGGGGATCTGAAACGGCAGAGGGGACGCAACCGCCATGGACACCTACCCCTATCAGGCGGAAACCCACGGCATCCTCATCCGGGTCCGGCCGGAGTTCGTGGATGAACAGAGTTCCCCCGAGGACGACCGCTTCCTCTGGGCCTACCATATCGAAATCGAGAACCAGAGCCGCCACACCCTCCAGCTGGTTACCCGCCACTGGCGCATCACCGATGGCGATGGCCGCACCCAGCAAGTCGATGGCCCCGGCGTGGTCGGCCAGAAGCCCGTCCTCCGCCCCGGCGCCCGGTTCGAATACAGCTCCGGCTGCCCCCTCACGACGCCCTCCGGCATGATGCAGGGCGCCTATCGTTTCGAAGACGAAACCGGCGCAAGCATCGAGGCGACCATTCCTCTGTTCGCCCTCGACAGCCCCTATGACGACCGCCGCCCCAACTGAGCTGCGGTAATCTGCGGCTGTTACCCCAGCGTATTTCGCTGGTTTTGGCGATGTAACGCAGCCTGTAACGGTAAATAACTCTCTGAGCTCGCTCAGTTTTCTTATCAACGTCCTCAACAGAACAGGCCGCCGGGGAATCAAGCGGCCAGGACGGGAAGGAAACCCACGTGACCAAGCTCAACAATCGCCATGCGCTGACCATCGGCGCCAGCGCCATCGCCCTCTGCGTCGCCGCACCCGCCGCCTTCGCCCAGACAGGCCCCGCCGAAACCGACACCGACCGCGTCGTCATCGTCGGCGTCACCCTCGAGGAGACGCTGCCGCAGGAACTGGCAAAGTACGGCTCGGTCGTCGAGACGCTGGACTCCGAAGATGTCCGCAACGCTGGCTATACGGACGTTTCCAACGCTTTGCAGATGCAGGTTCCCGGCGTGTTCATCGCGCCCCGTGGCGGGCCTTTCAGCTACCTCGACATCTCCGTGCAGGGCTCGCGCACCCAGGACATGCTGTTCCTGGTCGACGGCGTCCGGATCAACAACCGCCTCTATCCCGGCACGATCACCGACACGCTCCCCTCTTCCATGGTCGAGCGGGTTGAGCTGCTGAAGGGCGGCCAGAGCCTGTTCTACGGAACCAACGCCGCCGCCGGCGTCATCAACGTCGTCACACGCGGTTACACCGACGAATTCGACGGCCTGGTCAGCGCCGGCGCCGACACCAATGACGGTTACCATGTCGACGGCTTCGTGCGCGGCAAGTTCGGGCCGGGCAACTACGTGCTCTACGCCTCGCAGGACAAGGCGGCCGGCTTCGAGATGTTCGATGGCGTCCAGCCGTCCTCCACCAACCGCAACCGCAGCTATAATGTTCGCACCGTCGGCGGCAAATACCGCCTCGCCCTGTCTGACACGCTCAGCATCGATGCCCGTTACCAGCACAATGATGCGGACATCGAATACCTCCGCTACAACCGCTCCTTCGCCGGATCGAACAATCGCGACGAGGAAATCGCCAGCATCAGCGTCGACTGGCAGGCCACAAGCGACCTTGAAATCCTTGTGAAAGGCTACTGGCACGACTGGGACACGCGCTACACCGATATCCTGAACAGCGTCCTGCCGCCTTACACGCAGACGGTTTCCTCGAACAACCTCTACTGGGGCTACGAGGACAAGGGCGTGAACGCGCTGGCCAAGTGGTCGCCCGGTGGTCCGTTCGAATACCTGGCCGGCTACGACTACCAGACGTACACCGCCTTTGACGAAGTCTGGCGCATCGAGCAGACGAAGGAAGATGTGCAGGCCGTCTTCGCGCAGGTCCGCTCCACGGATGAATTCATCAAGAACGGCGCATTCGCTGCCGGCATCCGGCACAACGACACGGGCGGCGCGACCTCGACCACGTGGAACGTGTCCGGTCGCTATGACTTCACCCCGAACGTCTACGCGCAGGGTATCGTCGGCACGTCCTTCCTGCTGCCCAGCGCCGAGCAGCTTTTCCTGCTCGAACTCGGCGAATACCTCGGCAACCCGAATGTGGAACCAGAAGAAAGCACCAGCATCAACGCAACGCTGGGCGGTCAATTCGGCGACACTGCAATGGTGTCCTGGTCCGCTACCTACTTCCATCGCAACATCGATAACCTGATTGACGGTTGCGACTGGGACCCGCTTGACACCCAGGCTTGCGAAATCGATCGCACACAGGCCTACCGCGGCATCGTGCCCGCCAACCTGATCGCTGACTATGCCGGCGTGTTCTACAACGTCGCAGGCGAAGTCCAGGTGCGCGGCTTCGAACTCATGGGCGCTGTCGATTTCAGCAACGGCTTTACCGCAATCGCCAGCTACACCGGCACCGAGTCCCGCAATGACGGGTCGTCCACGCAACTCGCCCGCATCCCGGAAGCGTTCGCCAAGATTGCCGCCGCATATGATGGTGACGCGTGGGGCGCTCAGGCCAACGTGCTGTGGACGGGCGAGCAGTCATCGGTCGCCGGCGCCTTCGGCCGGGTCAACTATGGCGACTACGTCGTCATCGATCTCGCCGGCCACCTGTTCCTCGATGCCGAACAGAAGCACAAGCTCGGCGTTCGCCTCGAGAACGTGCTCGACGAGGACTACGCAACCCGCGTTGCAGCCGGCGTCATCGACGGAACCGCGTCACCCATCCTGGTGAGCAATCGCGGCGTACCGCAGACTTTCCGCCTCACCTACACCTACGACTTCTGACGTGAAGATGCCCTCGCTTCCGGTTTCCTCCCCACCGGAAGCGGGGACACGGAAATGCACATGGTCCTGAAGTCGATCATCGTTGTGCATCGCTATGTCGGCGTGGTGCTGGGCGTCATCATGACGCTCTGGTGCCTCTCCGGCTTTGTCATGATGTATCAGCCCTTCCCTTTCACGACGCCGGAAGAGCGTCAGGCGGGTCTGGAATCACTCGACCTCTCGCGCGCCACCGCCGAGCTGCCGCTCACCGCGGGCTCATCCGCGATGAGCTACCGCGTCGAAATGCTGAACGGCGCGCCCGTCCTCCGCATGATCGGCAGCGAAGGCCCAAAAACCTACGATCTCACCACCGGCGCCGAACTCACGCCGCTCTCCGAAGCCGCCGCAAAACAGGCGGCCGAAACCTTCGCCGCCGGCAATGGCGTGAAAGGCGAGATCACCGAACTTGGCACGCTCACCGTCGACCAATGGTCCGTGCAGGGCGCCAGGCGCTGGCAGCCGCTCTACCGCGCTGTCTTCAACGACCCCGCCGAAACCTGGCTCTATGTGAACGGCAAGACCGGCGAGATCGTGCAGGACGTCACCGGCCACGAGCGTTTCTGGAACTGGCTCGGCGCCATCCCGCACTGGCTTTATCCTACCCTGCTCCGCGAGAATGGACCGCTGTGGAATGACGTCGTCGTCTGGTCCTCCACCCTCGGCTGCTTCCTCGTCATCACCGGGATGGTCATCGGCTTCAGCCGCCTGCGCGGAAAATCCGGCAAGTGGTGGCCCTATCGCAATCGCCCGATGTGGATGTGGCACCATGTGTTCGGCACCTTCGCCGGCGTCCTCGTCCTCACCTGGACTTTCTCCGGCCTGATGACGATGTCGCCCTGGGGCCTGCTCGAAAGCGAAGGCGCCGTCAGCCGCCAGGATGTCACCGGCGCGATGACATGGTCCGACATGCAGACCGCCCTCAACACCGTCAAAGCCGACGAGACCGCCAACCTCGTCTCCATCCGCTCCGCCCCGCTGTTCGGCCAACCTCGCGTCTTCGCCCAGCAATCGGATGGCGCCGAGATCCGCTTCGGCCTCCACGCCCGCGCGCCGTTCACCCGCGAGGAACTGGATGCCAGCCTTGCCGCAAAGGGTGGGCTCCTTGCCGCCGGCAAGATCGAGACGATCGCGGCGGAAGACGATTATTACTATGGGCACAAGCGCGTCGTCGAACTGCCCGTCTACCGCATCACGCTCAGCGATCCCGAACAGACGCGCGTCTATGTCGGCGAGACGAGCGGCGAGGTGCGCCAGCTCGCCGATGGCACGACACAGCGCTATCGCTGGGCGCTCAACGCCATGCACAATCTCGATCTCGCCTTCATGCGCGGCCGCCCTGTCTGGGACATCGTCACGCTGCTGCTGCTGGCGGTCGTCACCATCGCCTGCGCCACCGGCGCATGGATGTCTTTCACGCGCATCGGCACGGACGTTTCACGGGTCAGGGAAATGCTGAAACGGAAGTGACTCACCGACACCAGTACTCGAACACATGGCGACGCCCTCGCTCCTCCTCCTGTTAGGGATACACCATGCAACCTGCCGCCGCGGACTCTGTCCGCGGCGGCCATTTGCTTTTTGGGAGCCGGTTTGCTCAGGCCTCTTCGAGCACGAAGTCGTCCAGCTCGGTGCAGGCGAGATTGGCGATGTGGTCTTCCACGCGCACGCTCTCGATCACGCCATTGCGCACCGTCAGCATGTAGCGTTCCGAGCGTTCGCCGAGGAACAGCTTCGGTTCATGCGTCGACAGGCCAAGCGCGCGCGTGAAGCTGAGATTGCCGTCGGAGAGAAAGCGCACCTTGCGCGCCGGATCGACGACCCTGGACCAGGCATCCACCGCCCACGGATTGTCGGTGACGAGGCAGATCACCTGCCCGAGCCCCGCCTGCCGTAACCGGTCAGCATTGCGGACGAGGCTGGGCAGGTGTTGCTCGCTGCACAGCGGCGAAAAGGCGGCCGGCATGCCGACGATCACCGCACCCGCCATCCCGACAAGCTCGGGCGCGCGCACGGTGCGCAAGTCACCATCGACCATCTCGCCCACGCGTACTGCGGGAAGACGCTGTCCGACCAGCCTGGCCTGCACGTTCGACATCACGCACTCCGGAATTGGAGCGGAGACTAACCGTCAGGTCTGTCTGTCCGGTTAACGCCGACGCATGATTTGTTAGGACTTCCTCCGGTCCCGGCTCAGATTGCATCCACCGGAAAACGATAGAGCCGGCCGCAGAACTGGCAATCCGCCGTCACCGCGCCTTCGTCCTTGGCGAGATCGAGGATCTCGGCCTTCGGCATCTGGCGCAGCGTGTTCAACAGCTTCTCGTCCGAACAGGTGCACTTGTCCGTCAGCCCCTTCGGCGCCTCCAGCCGCACGCCGTTCTCGTGGAACAGGCGGAACAGCAGCGCGGCCGAAGACACATCCGGGTCCACCAGCTCGATATCCTCGACGGTGTCGAACAGGTGGCGCGCATTGTCCCACGGCTCGTCCGTGGAGCCGCGCGCGGCATCGCCCGCAACCTGCTGGATCAGCGCGCCGCCCGAGCGCCAGCGTTTCGTACCGCCCGGTTCGGAAATTTCCGCCACCGCCAGCCGTACGCGCGTCGGCACCTGCTCGGATTGCGAGAACCACATCTGCGCGCAATCGGACAGCGTCGCGCCCTCGATCGGCACCATGGATTGCCACGGCGCCTGGTTGGGATCGTTCGGCTGCAGCATCAGCGCCATCACGCCACGGCCCAGCGCCTGCGGAATGTGCGGACGCTGACCCTTGTTCACGCGATCGACGAAATCCCACTTCTCCTTGTTGAGGCGCAGATAGCCGCGCACGCCGCCATCCGAGCGCGCCTCGGCCACCATCAGCGACACCGGGCCTTCGCCCTGCGCCTGCACGGTCACCTTGCCGTCGAACTTCAGCGACGCCGACACCAGCACAGCCAGCGTCACCGCTTCCCCGAGAAGGTAAGCGGCCCAGCGCGGATAATCGTGGCGCTTCAGGATCGGGTCGAGCACGCCATCGCCCAGCCGCGCGATGCGGCCACGTACGGACGTGTCCTCGATCTGGAACGTGGCGACGAAATCGTCGCCCGCGCCGAGGGGGTCAAGCAGCACAGGGGTATCGGTCATGTCGGGGGAGCTATCATGTGTGAGCATCCGCGCCAAATGGGGGCGCTGTCGCAGGGATTCAACCGGTCAGGCTGAGCCGCTTGCCCGCCCTTATTCTGCCGGCTTGGGCGGCGGCACGAACCCGAACCGCAGGCTCTGGATCTGCGGCGTCTGTGTCGGGGCCAACGCGATATTCCCGTCCATTTCCCCGTTCTCGCAGGTCCAGGTGAAATAGCCCGCCAGGTTGCCGGTCGCGCCCAGCATCACCGGCGCTTCCGGCTTGCACGCGCCCGCCTGTTCCTTCAGCCGCGCGAATTCCGCCGCCCAGTTCTCCGCCGATCGATCCATCAGGAAGTTCATGGCCAGCGCCTGCCGCCCCGGCTCCACGGAACCCGCTACATACATCGCCCCCACCGCCCGATGCGCCGCCGCCAGCGCCGCGCTCACCGCCCATTCGCGCGGCTTCAGCACGCCAGCCTTGTTGAGCTCTAGCGCGCCCATGCGATTCACCCCGCCTGGCCCCGCATAGGTCCGGTTGGCGAACACGAACATGCCGACACCCTGGCTCGGCATCAGCAGCACGTTCGAGCCATAGCCCGGATACCCGCCGCTATGCCCCAGCGTGACGCCGAGATCGCAATCCTGCGCCGCATTCATGCCCATGCCGTAGGCCAGCGCGAACGTGCAGCCCTGCCCGTCCTCCAGCCCGCCGCGCCGCCCGATGCTCGGGAAGTTCAGCCCCTGCGCCAGCTCGCGCACGGTCGACCGCTTCACCGGTCCCTTCTCAGCGCCATCCCGCGCCGGCCACGCATCAAGCAGGAACGCCACCCATTTCGCATAGTCGTTCGCGCTCGTGACTACACCGCCCATCGCGCCGAACGCGCCATGCGGCATGCTCGGCTCCAGCGCCCACGCCTCATTCTCCCAGCGATAGCCCATCGCCAGCCGCCCTGCCGCCGCCTCACGCACTTCATACGTGGTGGACGTCATGCCCAGCGGCGTCATGATCTCCGCCTTGATGTAGGCATTATACGGCTTGCCCGAGACATTGGTGATGATCCGCCCGAGCAGCGCATAGCCGAAGTTCGAGTATTCCATCTGCGTCTGCGGCGGCCGCGTGAACGGCACGCCCGCCTTCAGCATCTTGGTGAAATCCGCCTCGCTCAGCGGCTGCTGCCGGTCGCCCCACGGATCGTCCGACACGAACCCGCCGACATGGCTCAGCAGGTCGCGCACACGGATGCGCGGCGAATCCGTCGTCGGATATGTCCAGCCCTTCATCTCCGGCACATACGTCTCGGCCAGCGCGTCCAGCTGCAACTTGCCCTCATCCCGCAGCTTCAGGATCGCCAGCGCCGTGAACGCCTTGCTCATCGAGGCGATGCGGAACAGCGTCTCCGCATTCACTGGCTCGCCCGTCTCGAGGCTCTGCACGCCATTGCCGGTGATGTGAACCAGCCGTCCGTCCTTCACCACGCCCCACACCATGCCGGGAATGTGCGCCTCTTCCTGAAAGGCCAGCATCCGCTCATCGATCGACGCCAGCGGGAGCTGCCACTCCGGCCCAAGCTGCGGTGCTGGCGCCACCTGCGCGCAGGCCGGCGCGGCAAGCCCAAGCGTCATCGCCGCCGCAAGTGACCAGATCCGCCGCATGTGATCCCTCCCACAGGTTATCGCGCGGACAGTGCTGTCCCGTATCCGCGAATGCAACCACGCCGCGAGTCCGGCCTGCCTGCAGGAACGCCTCGGCCACCCGCGCATCCAATATCCGGAAAATTCACCAACTTTGGGGTGAGACGAACGCCCCTTTGCCTCGTAGAACATGAAACAGGGACCGGCCCCACCCGGCCCGCACAGGAAGGACCCGCCCAGCGATGAGCGACCGCACCAAGACGCCCGCGCCCCGCACGCCCGCTGCAAAGACTCCGGCCGCCGTGACGGAGCCCGTCTCCGCCCGCATCCGCGCCCGTATCCAGAAAGCAAAGCGCCGCTTCCACGCCAACGACAACATCTCGGCCTTCATCCACGAGGGCGAACTCGACGCCCTGCAGGCCGAGGTCGAGGCCAAGCTCAAGGGCGTTCTCGAAAGCCTCGTCATCGACACCGAAAGCGACCACAACACGCACGAGACGGCCAAGCGCGTCGCCAAGATGTATCTCAACGAGGTCTTCCATGGCCGCTATCACGCCGCGCCCGCCGTCACCGAATTCCCGAACGTCGAATCCCTCAACGAGCTGATGATCGTCGGCCCGATCACCGTGCGCTCGGCCTGCTCACACCACCTCTGCCCCATCATGGGCCGGCTCTGGATCGGCCTGATGCCGAACGAGCACTCCAACCTCATCGGCCTGTCGAAATACTCGCGCCTTGCCGAATGGGTGATGTCCCGTCCGCAGATCCAGGAAGAGGCCATCACGCAAATGGCCGAGCTCCTGCTGGATAAAGTCCGCCCCGATGGCCTCGCCGTCGTTATGGAGGCCGACCATTTCTGCATGCACTGGCGCGGCGTGCGCGACAACGAAACCAAGATGATCAACTCGGTGATGCGCGGCTCCTTCCTCAAGGACCAGACGCTGCGCCGCGAATTCCTCTCGCTGCTGAACCTCAAGAAGGGCTGACCGACATGCTCGTCCGCTGCCTCTACGCCAGCCGCGCCGCCGCCGGATCAGGCCCCGCCGTGCTGGACGACATCCTCAGCCAGTCACGCCGCAACAACCCGGCGAAAGGCATCACAGGCCTCCTGTGCGTCTCGGATCACGTCTTCATCCAGCTGCTCGAGGGCGGTCGCGATGAAGTGTGCGATCTCTACCACGCCATCGTCCGCGACAGCCGCCACGAACATGTCCGCCTGCTGGCCTATGACGAGATCACCCAGCGCCAGTTCGGCAACTGGACCATGGGCCAGGTCAACCTCGCCAAGGTGAACCCCAGCGTGCTCCTGAAATACTTCACCCGCGCCGAACTCGACCCCTTCCACGCCTCCGGCGAAGCCACCCTCGCCCTGCTGCAGGAACTGGTCGCGTCAGCATCCATCGTGGGGCGTGGGGACTAGATTCTGGATGACTTGGCGCCGGTTCGCGGATAGCTGGCATCATCGCCGGGACAGGGTTGGGGCCCATTGAAGCTACCCGTACTCAAAGCTGTCAAAGCAACCATCGAGTTCGCTGGCGCCTTTTGGCGTGACCTGCTGATCATCAGCTGGGCGCCTGCGCTTCTGTGTATCGCGGCAAGCTTTGCACTTCAGCTCTTCCCACTTCCGAGCCTCGGCAACAGCCTCTTGCTGGGCATGGGCGTTACCTGGGTGCGGCTCTCCTTTAGTTTGCCGGACCTTTTCCTGCTGTTGCTAGCGTTGGCAATCTCGTGTGCGCCGTACGCCTTGCTCATTGCAGGCATCCTGCGGTTGATCATCCGGGGCGAGCGCCCGAAATCTCCGATCTGCATCCAATTCGGAAAGCTGGAACTCTTCGTCTTCCTGACGGCTCTCCTTCTGGTTGCCTGCAACCTGCTTTTCAATTTGGCGGCCAACATCACAAGCGTGGTGTTGGCCTTTCTCTCTGACTCCATTCCGCGTGTCGGCGTTCTGCTGGCATTTGGCGCCGGCGCGGCCGCTGTATGGATAATGGTGCGAATTCATTTGCGTCTTTCGATGGCGCTTCCAGCAGCGGTCGCCATCGGCGGGATCGGCATACTGCCGTCGATACGCGCAACGCGCGAAAACGAGATGCATCTTCTGGGCTTCTGGCTTCTGTGGGCGGCGGGCGACTTCGTCCTGTTTCGCAGCTTCGCCATTCCGTATGTGTTGAACGGCGGCCTGGGTCACGAGGTAACGCCCAACCCCGTACCGGTCATGGTTGGCGGACTATTCGACTACGCATGGGCGCTTGCGGGCGACGTGTTTGTCGGCGTCACCCGAATCGTAACTGGCACGCTGATCAATGTGGTCCGAATTGCACTGGTCGCAGTCGCGTCCGGCATCGCATGGCGCATGATACACGAAGCCGGGGCTGAGCCAGCGCGTGCGGACGAAGCTAAGTCGCCAGTCACGCAAGCAAACCCGCTCGCCTAACCCCTGAAGCACCACTCCAGCACAGCCTTCTGCGCGTGCAGCCGGTTCTCCGCCTCGTCGAACACCAGCGATTGCGGGCCGTCGATCACGTCGGCGTCCACTTCCTCGCCACGGTGCGCCGGCAGGCAGTGCAGGAATTTCGCGCCGCCATTGGCCAGCCGCATCAGCTCGCCGCTGACCTTGTAGCCGCCGAGATCAGCCAGGCGCTTGCCCGCATCCTTGTCGCCCATCGAGACGAACGTATCCGCCACGACGACGTCAGCGCCCGCAACCGCCTCTTTCGGATCGCGATAGAGATCGACGCGCCCCTGCTCGGCCCGCGCGCGCTCCACATCGCCCATGTCGGGGTCGTACCCGGCCGGCGTCGCCACCGCGAGCGAGAAGCCGAATTTCGGCGCCGCGTGGATGAACGTATTGGCCATGTTGTTGCCATCGCCCACCCAGGCAATGCGCGCGCCCTTCAGCGTCAGCCCCGCCTCTTCCAGCGTCTGCAAGTCCGCCATGATCTGGCACGGGTGCGACTTGTCCGTCAGCCCGTTGATCACCGGCACCGTGGCGGCTTCCGAGAACGCGACCACGTCCGCATGATTGTTGGCGCGCATCATCACCGCGTCCACATAGCGCGAGAGCACCCGCGCCGTGTCCTCGATGCTTTCGCCACGGCTGATCTGCGAGTCACCCGCCGTGAGGATCAGCGACGATCCCCCCAGCTGCCGTATCGCCATGTCGAACGAGACGCGCGTCCGCGTCGAGTTCTTCTCGAAGATCATCGCCAGCGTGCGGCCGTTGAGCGGCGCGTCCTTGTCCGCCATGCCTTTCGGCAGGCCGGCGCGCGCCGCCTTGCGTGTCTTCGCTGCGTTCAGAATAGCGCGCAGCTCGGCCGCAGGAATCGGCCAGAGATCCAGAAAATGGTTCATGGCCGGACCTTACGAACCCGCAGCCGTCATCATGCTGGCGAACTGCTGGTCGATGATGTCGATCGCCTCGCGCACATCGCCCTCGGTCACCACCAGCGGCGGCGCAAGCCGCAGCGTGTTGGCGCCCGCCGTGCCGACCAGCAGCCCGCGATCCGACAGCTTGCCCCGCAGCGGCAGCGGATCGTCCTTCATCTTCAGCCCGCGCATCAGGCCCGCACCGGTCACATCCAGCACCAGCTCCGGATAGCGCCCCTTCAGGCTCTCCATGCCCTGCTGCAACGAACCGGCCACGCGGCGCACCTGTTCAAGGAAACCGTCGCCCGCCACTACGTCCAGCACAGCATTGCCGACCGCCATCGCCAGCGGACCACCACCGAACGTCGTCCCGTGCACGCCCTTGGCCATGCCGGAAGCAGCCTTCTCGGTCACGAGGATCATCCCCATCGGGAAACCGCCGCCAATGCCCTTGGCCGCCGCCAGCAGATCCGGCGCCGCGCCTTCGACCCACTGGTGATGGAACAGCTTGCCCGTCCGGCCCGCGCCGCACTGGATCTCGTCATAGATCAGCAGCACGCCATGCTCGTCGCACAGCTTGCGCAGGCCGAGCAGGCACTGCTCAGGCACTTCGCGCACGCCGCCTTCGCCCTGCACCGGCTCGATGATCACGGCCGCGAGGTCCGGCTCCTTGATCGCCAGCTTCAGCGCGTCATGATCGCCGAACGGAATCGAGCGGAAGCCCTGCAGGCGCGGACCAAAGCCCTCGCGATATTTCTCCTGCGCGCCGGCATTGATGCCGCCCAGCGTACGTCCGTGGAACGATCCCTCGAACGACAGGATGCCGATGCGCTCAGGCTGCCCCTTCGCCCAGTGATAGCGCCGCGCGATCTTGATGCAGCCCTCGATCGACTCGGCGCCCGAGTTCGTGAAGAACGCAAAATCCGCAAACGTCAGGTCGACATAGCGCTGCGCCAGCCGCTCCTGCCCCGGCACGCGAAACATGTTCGACGTATGCCACAGCGTGTTCGCCTGCTTGGTCAGCGCGTTGACGAGCACCGGATGGCAATGCCCCAGCGCGTTGACCGCGATGCCGGCGATGAAATCGAGGTAAGCTTTCCCCTTGTCGTCATACATGCGCACGCCTTCGCCTCGCTCGAAGACGACCGGGCTCGGGCCGTAGACGGGAAGCACTGCGTTCGACATG
>JAOATF010000163.1 GCA_030158285.1 Hyphomonadaceae bacterium | reverse complement strand
GAAAGAGAACGGTGCCTTTCCTCCTCCGCGCAAAGCGCGGGGGAGGTGGCGCGCGACCTCTTCGTCGCGCGACGGAGGGGGCAGCCGCCGCCCTGCGCTCACAGCACAAGCACGTGGCCCACCCTTTCCGCTACGACTCTTAGTTCACGCACCTCGCTGACCTCATCAGCGAGACCGCACCCGCACGCCCTCTCTGGACAAACACGCACAAGGCGCCATCGTCACGCCCATGACAAACATCACCCAACGCATCGACGCCACCGTCCAGTCCGCCATCAACGAGAAGCGCCTCGTCGGCGCCGTCATCGCCGTGATGCAGGATGGGCAACTCGCCCACTTCAAGGCCTATGGCCAGGCAGACCGCGAAGCCGGCCGCGCCATGCAGGAAGACGCGATCTTCCGCCTCGCCTCGATCTCCAAGCCCATCGTCACCGCCGCCGCGATGGCCATGATCGAAAAGGGCAAGTTCGCGCTCGACACGCCCGTCACCGATTTCCTGCCCGACTTCAAACCCAAGTCGCCGGATGGCTCGACGCCCGTCATCACCATCCGTCACCTGCTCACCCACACGGCCGGCCTGTCCTACGATTTCCTCCAGCCGCTCGATGGCCCCTACAACACCATCCCCGTCTCCGCCGGCATCGCAGGCAATGTCACGATGGAAGAGAACCTCGCCCGCATGGTGCAGGCAGGCCTCACCTTCCCGCCCGGCGCCGCCTGGCTCTACTCCGTGTCCATCGATGTGCTGGGCGCCGTGATGGCGAAGGCCGAAGGCACGGACGTTGAAGGCGCCGTCCAGAAATACGTCTGCGGCCCGATGCAGATGACGGATACCTCCTTCTTCGTCACCGACGCAGCCCGCCTCGCCCAGCCCTATTCCAACGCTGCGCCAGAACCCGTGCGCATCGGCGATGATTTCAAGCAGCCTTTCGTGCCCGGCTGCGGCCCAATCAATCTCGGCGTCTCCCGCGCCTTCGACCGCACCGCCTTCCAGGGCGGCGGCGGCTGCATGAACGGCAAGGCGATGGATATCGTCCGCATGCTCGACGCCATCCGCGCCGGCGGCGGCCCGATCCTGTCGGAAGCCTCCACGAAACAGATGATGTCGAACCAGGTCGGTCCGCTGCGCATCCTGTTTGACCCGACAGGCAACACCGCCTTCGGCTTCGGCGGCTCCATCCTGCTCGATCCCGCCGCCTCCGGCTCCCGCCTCTCCCCCGGCTCCTGGCAATGGGGCGGCGTCTGGGGCCACTCGTGGTTCGTCGACCCGACCCGCAAGACGACAATCGTCAACCTCACCAACACCACGCTCGAAGGCATGGCCGGGCAACTCCCGGGCGATATCCAGAAAGCGGTGTTCGACGCGTAGGGTGGATAGAGCGCAGCGAAATCCACCTCGCGTGCTCGAGCGGTGCATTTCGCTCCGCTCAATGCACGTTACGCCTTCGGCTTCTTCACCGGCGCCTTCTTCTCCTTCGGCGCCGCTTTCCGCGCCTCGACCACCTCGATGGCCTTCGCGAGACACTCATCCGGAGTCATCCGCGTCGTGTCGATCCAGACGGCATCATCCGCCGGTTTCATCGGCGCATCCTTGCGCTGCGAGTCCCGCGCGTCGCGATCTTTCAGCTGCATCAGGACGCCGTGCTCCGTCACGTCCTCGCCCATCGCCGACAATTCCTTGAACCGCCGCCGCGCGCGTTCTTCAACCGAGGCATCCACCCACAGCTTCACATCCGCATCCGGCGCAATCACCGTGCCGATGTCGCGTCCATCCAGAACCGCGCCGCCCTTCTGCTGCGCAAACTTCCGCTGCAGCTCGAACAACGCCCGCCGCACCGCCCCCAGCGTCGCCACAACGGATGCCGCCGTCCCGACGCCCGCCGTCCGCAGCTCGCGCTCATCGAACTCGGCCAGATCAATATGCGCCGCCAGCAGCGCGCACTCGCGCTCGTCCTTGAAGTCGATGCCTTTGTTGAGGGCCGACTTCGCAACCGCACGATACAACAGGCCCGTATCCAGATGCGGCAGCCCGTAATGCGCCGCCAGCCGCTTCGCCAGCGTACCCTTGCCGGAAGACGTCGTGCCGTCGATCGCGATGATCATTGGCCCTGTTGCTCCACCTTCGCGCCCAGCGTCGTCATGTGATCGAAGAATTCGGGATAAGATGTGGCGATCATTGCAATGTCGTCGACCGACACCACGTTCTTTGCAGCAGAGCCCATCACTAGCGCAGACATCGCGATCCGGTGATCGTGCCGCGCTTCCACCAACCCGCCGCCCGGCGCCCCGCGCGCGCCACGTCCGGTCACGATGAAACCGTCCGGCAGTTCGTCCACGACAATGCCGTTGACCGACAGCATGGCGCAGATCGCCTTGATCCGGTCGCTCTCCTTGACGCGCAGTTCCGCCGCGCCCGTCACTTTCGTCTGCCCCTCGGCGAACGCCGCCAGCACCGCGAAGATCGGCAGCTCATCGATCATCGACGGCACCAGCGCCGGGTCCAGCACGATGCCCTTCAGCTTCGAGGCCGACGCAATGACGCGCACTGTCTCTTCACCCGTCGCCTGCCCGTCGCCCTCGACCCGCAGCACGCCGCCCATCTCCTTCGCCGCATCGAGGAAGCCCGTGCGCGTCCGGTTATCGAGCATGCCGGTCACACTGGCCTCGCCCTCGCCCGCGATCAGCGCCATCGCGATGGCGAACGCCGCAGAAGACGGATCGCCCGCAACAGACGCCCCCTTGATTGCGTGCAGCGACTGCCCACCTCTCACCGAGACAACCGGCCCACCGTCCGCCCGCTCCTCAACGCCAACCTCTACGCCGAACGCCCGCAGCATCCGTTCCGTGTGGTCGCGCGTGGCTTCCTTCTCTTCCACCACGGTCACGCCCTCGGCCCGCAGCCCCGCCAGCATGATCGCCGACTTCACCTGCGCCGAAGCTTCCGGCGGCGCATAGCGGATCGCCTTCAGACTGCCGCCCGTAATCGTGGCCGGCAGGCGCCCACCCGGGGAGGTATCGGCCTTGACGCCCATCTCGCGCAGCGGCTTCAGCACCCGCTCCATGGGGCGGGACGACAGCGACTCATCGCCCACGAACCGGGCGGTCACGGCATGGCCGCCGACCAGCCCCATCATCAGCCGGGCGCCGGTGCCGGAATTGCCGAAATCGAGGTCGCCGGCGGGAGTCTCAAATCCCCGGGCGCCGACGCCCGCGATTGTCCACGATCCCTGTCCTGTCCGCTCCACCCCTGCGCCAAGCGCCTTCACGGCGCGGGCGGTATTGAGCACGTCCTCGCCTTCCAGAAGGCCCGAAACAGTTGATTCGCCGTGCGCCACGGCCGCCATCATCACCGCCCGGTGGGAACAGGACTTGTCCCCCGGCGCACGGACCGTTCCGGTGATACGGCCGACAGCTGTTGAACGCGCGCGCATGGGCCTCGAAAGCCTTGTGGATAGCCTCGCCAGACGGGGTCTGGCCGGAAAAACATGAGCGCTTTACAGCCTCGTGCAGACATGGCAAGCGCCGACCCAAGCATGGGGATATGACCTTGGCTAATAACGATCTTGGCGAGAAGCACATCTGCCCGGAATGTGGGTCCAGATTCTACGATCTCGGCAAACACCCGCCCGTCTGCCCGAAGTGCAAGACGGTCATCACGGTAACCGCCGAACCGGCCAAGCCGAAACGCGCGGCTGCCGCGAAACCCAAACCCGCGCCTGCCAAAAAGGCCGCCGCCAAGAAGTCCGACGAGGATGACGAGGACGAAGACCTCGAGGACGACGAGGATGAAGACGAGGACCTCGACGACGAGGACTCGGACGATGAAGACGAAGATGAAGACGACGCCGAGGATGACGAGGAAGAAGACCCGGTCAAAGCCGAAGGCGATGACGACGCGGATGACCTCGAAGACGACGATGACGACGATGATGATGACGAAGACGACCTCGACGAGGACGACGACGATCTGACCGTCATCGACGAGGAAGACGATCTCGACGAGGACGACGACCTCGAAGTCGAGGATGAGGAAGAGTAGGCTCTTTCTCGCTCAGGAATTGAAACGGCCCGCGAGACGATCGCGGGCCGTTCTGTTTCAGGGCTAACGGAAGCGGCTCATGATCGCGTCGAAGAACATGCGGGTATAGACCGCATCCGCCTTCCACTCTTCGACCGGCAGGGTTGCGCGGGGCCCGCCCTTCTCGCGACACCAGCCCATATAGAGATCGACAAACTCCGGCAGGTCGCACCCGATCAGCGGATCGCCGCCGTCCCACACGTGCAGCATCATCTTGGCGATGATCCCCACCTGCCAGTCGTAGTGGGTGGGATCCATCATGTCGAAGGCGGTGTCCGGCCCCACACCCAGCGGCAATGCCTCGTACCGCTCGAACTCACCCGCGCGGATCACCGGGACGTAGTTCATCGCCCCGCCGTTCACCAGCTGCATGCCATAATGCCACTCCTCCAGCACGAAGCTCCAGTCAGTGGCGCCCTTGTTCTCGTACCCGCCATAGCCAAGTCGCTCGATGTAGGACGGCGTGAGGATGGGGATGAAGGTGTGGCAGATGAACGGGCAGATGCTGGCCATCTCCCCCAGGAATGCGATCAGCCACGGATCCTTCGTCGTCCGCGCCGCGAAGATGTCCCGCAGGTCCTGATCGAAGAACACGTCGACGCCGTTGCTGCGGAGATCAGCCGCGAACTTCGCGACCCAGGCCCGGTGGCGCTCGCTGTGGGCATCGATGTCCGCACCCGCCTCATGCTCGGTGTGGCGGTAGGACAGGAAGGCGCGTGGACGCTGCGACGGCATGAGCCGCTCCCCACGCCGGAGAACCGGCGCAGGCGGACAATGCCACAAATCCGGACCGGCGTCACACGCCCAGAGGCTTTGCTGGATAAGGAAGGAATGGTGGAGCCAGACGGAATCGAACCGACGACCTCTTGCATGCCATGCAAGCGCTCTCCCAACTGAGCTATGGCCCCACATCCGTGGTACGGGTCTGGCCGTTTCCGGCCCGCCCCGATTTGGGAGCGCGTTGCTTATAGCGAGAGTTGCCCCGGATCAAGCGGGGAAACACAAGGATCTGGAATGGCCGAAATCCTGACCTTTCTGCCCGGCACAATGTGCGACCATAGGCTCTGGCAACCGGTCTGGCGCGCGCTGGGGCCGCGGTTTTCCTGTGATTACGTGCCGATCGAGTCGGCGCGCACCCGCGCGGGCATGCTGGGGCTGATCCAGTCGGTGGCCGCGGCGGGCGACCCGCTCCATTTGGTCGCATTCTCGATGGGGGGCTATCTGGCCCTCCAATACGCGCTGGATAACCCTGGCCGGGTCGCCTCCCTGATCACCGTCGGCTCCTCCGCCTTCGGCCTGACGCCTCAGGAGGCTGCTGAGCGCGTGCGGGCGCTGGAGCTGCTGGAGAAGCACGACTACCGCGGCATGCCCACCAGCCGCCTCAACCAGTTCGTCCACCCCAGCCGCCAGTCAGACCCCGACGTGGTCGATGTGATCCGCGCCATGGACCGCGGGCTCGGCAAGCCGGTTCTGGTGGCCCAACTCAGGGACACCAGCACGCGCACCTCGCTGGCCCCGCGCCTGCCCGAGCTGGACATCCCCGTGATGCTGATCGGCGCCGACAGCGACCCCTTCGTGCCGTGGAGCGCGATCGAGACGATGGCGAGCCTCATCCCGGGCGCACGCACGGTGATGGCGAAGAATGCCGGTCACATGATGCCGCTGGAACAGCCAGACTGGCTGGCCGCCCGCATCGCTGAATTTCACGCTCGAATCTGATCAGGCCGCGTCGGTGTTGAGCGTGCCCGGCGCAAGGATCGCCAGCACGGCCTCTTCCGTCTGCGCACCGCGCAGGGCATCGCGGATTCGTTCCTGCCGGAACATGCGCGCAGCCTTGGCCAGCGCCCGCAAGTGATCAGCCCCTGCATCGGTCGGCGCCAGCAGCATGAAGATCAGGTCAGCTGGGCGCTCGTCGATCGCTTCGAAGTCCGCCGGCTCCAGCAGGCGGACAAAACCGCCCACGGGTCGCGACAGGCTTTCGATCCGCGCATGCGGGATCGCCACGCCCTCGCCCACGCCGGTCGAGCCCAGCCGTTCGCGCTCCTGCACGGCGTCATGAACCTCGCGCACGTCGAGGCCCAGGGCCCGCGCCATCATGCCGGACATTTCGGCCAGCACCTGTCGTCGGCCCTGCCAGCGGGCGCGCGCCACGATTGCATTCGGGAGGAGAAGTTCACCCAGACTGGACATCACTTGCCCCCGCCTGACGAAACACGACCTGACGTCATCACTCTACCTTGTCCATCCTCCACGGGACGTCCTGGCCGGGCCTATAGCCGAAGCCGGGCGCCGGAATCCAGCCGTCTCCGGCAGCCATCCACCCCGATCGAGAAAAACACCTGCAAATCTTCAGCCGTCCTTGCCGGGGTCTACCCAGCCGACATTACCGTCCGGTCGCTTGTAGACCATGTTCAGTCGCCCATGGGCGGCATTGCGGAACAGAACTGCCGGGGAATCGGCCAGTTCGAGCTGCATGACCGCCATGGAAACGGTCATTGTCTGGATCCGTGTGTCCGATTCCGCCACGATGACCGGGCTGTCGCCAGCGCCGGAATCACCCTCCGGGCCATCAGCCGCCACGCCATTCGCCCCATCGGAGTCTTCCGCAGACTCCTGCAGCGGGAGAATGATCCGCTCCAGTACGATCTCGGAGGATGTGCCGTCCTTGGCGCGGTGGTCGCGCAGGCGGTTCTTGTAGCGACGAACGCGCTTCTCGATCTTGTCGAGCGCCATCTCGAAAGCCTGGTAACCGTCATCGCCCTCGCCATGCGCCTGCAGCGTCACGCCCGAGGGAAGATGGATTGAGCAGTCGACATTGAATGCCCAGCCGGGCTTTGAAACTGTAACGAACGCTTCGCCGGTTCGGTTGAAGTATTTCGAGACCCGAGACTCAAGTCCGAACGCTATGCGCTCCTGCAGCGCGGCGCCGATCTCGATTTTCTTGCCTGCGATCTGAACTTGCAACGGCGGCTCCTTGTTCCTGAAGCATGCCAGCATGGGACACGCTCTTTGGCTGGCCCGACCTCACTGTCCCGTACTAACTGTGGGATTGCAAATCGTTCAGGTCAACGCCTGCGTTCAGCCGCCGACAGCGAAAATACGCCTGCGTTCAACTGAGGAGGGTATGCGGAGCGACTCGCGATATTTGGCGACAGTGCGGCGCGCAATATCAATTCCGTGCGCGCGAAGGCGCTCGACGATCTGATCGTCGGACAGCACGGCTTCCCGGCTCTCCTGGTCGATCATGTCCTTGATGCGGTGCCGCACGGCTTCCGCCGAATGGGATTCCCCACCCTGCACTGCAGGAATTGATGCGGAGAAGAAGTATTTCAACTCGAAAACGCCACGCGGCGTCGACATATATTTGTTGGAGGTGACGCGCGAGACAGTGGACTCGTGCATCTCGACCGCGTCCGCAACCGTCTTGAGATTGAGCGGGCGCAGTGCGCGCACGCCGTGGACGAAGAACGCATCCTGCTGGCGCACGATCTCGCTCGACACTTTCAGGATGGTGCGGGCGCGCTGGTCCAGCGACTTGATCAGCCAGTTGGCCGACGCCTGGCATTCAGAGAGGAAAGACTTCTCCTCGTCCGTCCGCGACAGGCCAGCGACTTCTGCATAATAGCTGCGATCGAGCAGCACGCGCGGCAGCGTGTCGGCATTGAGTTCGACGGCAAACGTGCCGTTGTGCATTTCGCGCACGAACACATCCGGCGTCACAGTCGGAGCAGCTTCACCCGCGAACGCAGCGCCCGGGCGCGGCGTCAGCGTGCGCAACTCGGCCAGCATGTCGACAACGTCTTCCTGGTCGACGCCGCAGAGTTCGGAGAGGCGGCGGAAGTCGCGGCGGGCTGCGACCTCGAGATGGTCCATCAGCTTCTGCATCGCCGGATCGAAGCGATCGCGCTCGACCAGCTGCAGCGTGAGGCATTCCTGGAGATTGCGGGCCATCACGCCTGTCGGCTCGAAGCCATGGCAGACGCCCAGCACGGCTTCCACGTCCTCGACATCGGTGCCCAGCGCGGTTGCGATCTCGCTGATGTCGCCGCGCATGAAGCCGGCTTCATCGGTTTCATCGATCAGGCGCAGCGCGATCAGGCGATCGGCATCGTTGAGGCCGGCGATGTTCAGCTGGTCTTCGAGGTGATCGCGGAGGTTTTTTTCCTCGGCGGTGATCGCTTCGAGGTCGTAGTCTTCGGAAACCTGCTTGCCCGATCCGGCCTTGGACCAGTCGAGCTGTGCGGACGGGCCACTCTGGCTGGCGTCCATCGCGCGTTCGGACGGGCCGTCGGATTCATAAGCATCGTCGGACGACGCATCGAGTTCGCGGCTGGCCTTGTCGGCGCCATCGGACTCATCGAGGCGCATTTCCTCGCGGCGTTCGGAAACCTTCTCCGGCGTATCGCCATCCGCAGCGCCCTCGCCTTCGGGGCGCGTCAGCAGCGGGTTACGCTCGATCTCGGTCTCGACGTATTCCTGCAATTCGATGTTGGAGAGCTGGAGCAGCTTGATCGCCTGCTGCAGTTGCGGCGTCATGACGAGGGACTGGCCCTGTCTCAGCTGCAAACGATGCGCAAGCGCCACCTGGTCCCTCCACACGCCGCAGGATCCGCCCCCCGCAGCACCTAAACTCTGATTTAGACTACCCTAATCCCGCGGTATTAAAATTGCATTCTCGGTGAACCGCAGACTTTCATGCACTTCCAACCGGTTACCAGGTTCTTAAGTCCTGTGACGGCGCGCGCGCACTGCTGCAGCCGCGCAACAATGTTGCGCGCGCAAGCGATAGCGATTGAGTACAATCAGGACGCGTTGAAACGCGCGCCAAGGTAGACGCGGCGCACGTCCTCGTCGTTCAGGATTTCCTGCGGAGAGCCATCTTTCAGCACACGTCCGTCATAGATGATCGACGCTCGATCCACGATTGCCAGCGTCTCGCGAACCTGGTGGTCGGTGATCAGCACGCCAAGGCCACGACCCTTCAGATAGCGCACCAGGTCCGAAATGTCGGACACGGCCAGCGGGTCGATGCCGGTGAACGGCTCGTCGAGCAGCATGAAGTGCGGGCGCGAGGCCAGCGCGCGGGCGATCTCGACGCGGCGGCGTTCGCCACCCGACAGCGAGTTGGCGTTCTGCTTGGCCAGCCGCGTGATCTGGAGTTCTTCGAGCAGGGACTCGGTGAGCTCCTTGCGCTTGGCGCGGCTGTCTTCCGTCAGCTCCGCCACAGCCATGATGTTGTCCCAGACGCTCATGCCGCGGAAGATCGAATTCTCCTGCGGCAGGTAGCCCGCGCCGAGGCGCGCACGCTGGTACATCGGCAACGAGGTCACGTCCGCGCCGTCCATCGTCACGCGACCCGCATCAGCCGTGATGAGACCCATGATCATGTAGAAGCAGGTCGTCTTGCCGGCGCCGTTCGGTCCGAGCAGGCCAACGATCTCGCCGCGCCTCAGGTGGAGGCTGACATCCTTGACGACTTGCCGGCCCTTGAACGACTTGGCGAGATTGCTCGCCCGCAGTCCGTCGCGGTCGTCAGCCTCGAAGGCGATGGGAGCCGTTT
>JAOATF010000162.1 GCA_030158285.1 Hyphomonadaceae bacterium | reverse complement strand
CCGAAGGGCCGGAAGGGGCCGACTGCGAAGCAGGCGGATGGACCTAAACCCCGTCATCCTTCGTACCCGGCTCGCCCAGCGCCAGCCCCGCGAAATCGAACAGCTCCGCATCGATCATGTGCGAGGGCCGCACATGGCTCAGCGCCCGCGCCATCGTCTGCCGCTTGCCCGGGCTGCGCTTCTCCCACTCGTCCAGCAGCGACTTGATCTGCATCCGCTGCAACCCGTCCTGCGATCCGCACAAATTGCACGGGATGATCGGGAACTGCATCAGCCCCGCAAACTTGCGGATGTCCTCCTCCGCGCACCCGATCAGCGGGCGCAACACAAACAAATCCCCCGCATCGTTCACCAGCTTCGGCGGCATCGCAGACATGCGCCCGCCATGCAGGAAGTTCAGCATGAACGTCTCGAGCGAGTCGTCGCGATGATGCCCCAGCACCACCGCCTCGCATCCCTCCTCGCGCGCCACCCGATAGAGAATCCCCCGCCGCAACCGCGAGCACAGCGAGCAATACGTGTTCGTCGACGGGATCTTCTCCGTCACCACCGAATAGGTGTCCTGCGTGATGATGCGATGCTCAACGCCGATCTTTGCGAAGTAAGTCGGTAGTATGCTCTTGTCGAAACCCGGCTGCCCCTGGTCGAGATTGCACGCCAGCAGGTCCACCGGCAGCGCGCCCTGCCACTGCAGGTCCAGCAACACCGACAGCAGCGTATAGCTGTCCTTGCCCCCCGACAGGCACACCAGCCAGCGCGGACGTTTTCCGTCCTCCCGCGCGCTCACCATGCCATAAGCGCGGATGGCTTCTTGCGTCTGTCGCACCAGCCGCTTGCGCAGCTTGCGGAACGCCACGCTCTTCGGCGCCTCGGCGAACAGCGGATGCATCGGGCTGAACGCGTCCGCGCTGTCGCCGGCTTCGGCGGTTTCAGCGTCTCCCGTGTCGATGCTCAGGTCGTCGGCCATTTCAGAAAGTCCTCAGCCCAGACGTCCGGGGCGCCGAAAGTCCGCAGCAATGGCGCATTTGCACGAATATGCCCCAGGATGCCAATCGGTATCGTGCAATCCCCGGGGAAGGCCCCAAGGACGTCAAATACTAAAAATTAGCATGTCTACGTTAACTCCTGTCACAGGGCGGGAGAACTGCCGGGTTCTTGGCTAAGGCGGAAAGCCTATGGGACAGCACGACCCAATGGGACAGCACGACAAGGCTCTGAAGGTCCTCGTCATGGATCAGGATCCGGGGCTCCAGGCCGCGTTGCGGTCTTTCAGCCTTGCCGGAACGCAGATCGGATTCCTCGCCCCCGTCAGCGCTGCCGCCTCCCGCAAGCAGGCCGCCCTTGCAGACGTGGTCATCGTCGGCGTCGATTGCGCCAGGGGCCTGTCTCTGGCCGCTGACCTGTGTTCCCGGCCCGCTATGCCGCCGGTGATTGCCATCGGCGGTGCGGGCTTCGACGGCAAGTCGCCCGAACATGTGCTGTTGCTCGCCGATCTGGCCGGCGCCGCGCTGTCATTGCCGAAGCCTGTCACAGCGTCGGAGCTGATGGCCGCCGCCGCCGGTGTCGCCGGCAAGCGCCGTCCGGGGCAGGGCGCCAAGCCCTCCGCAGCCTAGGCCGCCAGCGCGCTCACCGGCCCGACATAGACAGATGCCGGCCGCACCAGCCGCCCCGTGGACAGCTGCTCACGTGCATGCGCGATCCATCCCGTCACGCGCCCGCACGCAAACAGGCAGGTGAACAGCCCGCGCGGGGCGCCGACGGCTTCCAGCAGGATGGCCGTGTAGTACTCCACATTGGTGTCCAGCTTGCGGTCCGGCTTCTCCGCCGCCAGCCGTTGCAGGATGCGCCCCTCGATCGCCTGCGCCAGCGCCAGCCGCCCATGGCTCGCCGGCAAGCCACCCACCACGCGCTTCAGCACATCGGCGCGCGGATCGCGCGTGCGGTAAACCCTGTGCCCGAAGCCCATCAGCCGCTCGCCCCGGTCCAGCGCCTCGCGGATCCACGTCTCGGCATTGTCCGCCGACCCGATCCCGTCGAGCATGTCCAGAACCGGCCCCGGCGCACCGCCATGCAGCGGGCCTTTAAGAGCCGACAACCCAGCAATCACCGCAGACCCCAGCCCCGCGCGCGTCGAGGCCACGCACCGCGCCACGAAGGTCGAGGCATTCAGCCCGTGATCGCACACCGTCACCAGGTAAGCCTCCAGCGCCCGCGCGTCTGCTTCGTTGGGCTTGTCGCCCCGGATCATCCGCAACAGGTCCGCCGCGTGCGATGCGCCTGCCTCGGGCGCCACCGGCGCCTGTCCCGCCTTCAGCCGTGCAATCGCACCCGTTGCAACGGCCATCGTCGCCACAAGATCGATTGCGCTGCCAAGATCATGCCCATCCGGCGCAAGGCTCAGCGCCACGCGCAGCGCCTCTGTCTCCGGCAACGCCGCCAGCCGCGCAAAATCACCCGTCATCCGGTCGAACGCGACCACGCGCGCCGCGCCCAGCATTGACGACAGATCGCCCGGCATCTGCTCGAAATAGCCGCCCCACAGATGCGCTGCCGTCTGCTCATAGCTGAAGTCCCGCGCCAGCTGTTCGACATCGACGCCGCGAATGATCAGGCGGCCTTCAGCGCCCTGCACATCCGACATCACGGTTTCAGCTGCGACAACTGTCTCGAGGCCCGCGTCCATGGATCACTCCTGACCACTCTGTGGAATTGACGGGACAGAGATGGCGATCCAGTGTGGCTTTGGTCAAGATTGAGCAATATAATCAACATAAGACCTTCGGAGACGGGCGATGGACTGGATCCCGGTGGAAGACGCGCTCTCCCGCCTCGGCGTGCAGCGCCAGACGCTCTACGCCTATGTCAGCCGTGGCCTCCTGCGCGCCCGTGCGGATGGCGAAGACCCGCGCCGCAGCCTCTATGCCGTCGCCGACATCGCCCGCCTGAAAGGCAGACGGCGCGGCGCCCGCCGCCGCTCTGAAGTCGCCGCCGGGGCCATCGCCTGGGGTGAGCCCGTCCTCGAAAGCGCCATCTCCACCGTGCGCGATGGCCAGCTGATTATCCGCGGCCGCAGCGTGGACGATCTTGCCAAACGCGCCACGCTCGAAGACGTCGCCAGCCTGCTTTGGCAAGCTGAACCGCCCGCCGCCATCGCCTCATCCGCAAGGCCGGAAGGTGACACGGCAAAAGCCCGCGCCTTCGCCATGCTCGCCCGCCGCGCCGGTAGCGACGCCCCCTCGCTTGGCCGCAGCCCCGCCGCGCTCGCGGCAGACGCGTGGCCCATCCTCTCCGACTTTGCCGATGCGCTCACCGGCAAACCCGCGCGCGGCCCAGTCCACGAACGCCTCGCTCGCGTCTGGCGTCTCGATGCGCGCGGCGCACACCTGATCCGCCGGGCCATGGTCCTGATGTCGGACCACGAACTCAATCCCTCAACATTCGCTGTCCGCATCGCTGCCTCAACCGGCGCGCCGCTCGCAGCCTGCGCGCTCGCCGGTCTGTCCACGCTGGCCGGCCCGCTGCACGGCGAAGCCGCCGCCCGCGCTCTTGCACAGATGGACATGCTGCTTGCTGCGAAAGACCCGGCAGCCGAGGCCCGCGCCATGGTTGCGCGTGGCGAGTCCATCGCCGGCTGGTCGCATCCGCTCTATCCCGACGGCGATCCGCGCGCCGCCGATCTGCTCGCTGCGTTGAAGCCGAAAGCCGCCATCGCCCGCGTCCTGCACGTGCTGCGCACCGAAACCGGCGACCAGCCCAATTGCGATGCCGCGCTGGCCGCGCTCACGCGAGACCTCAAGCTGCCGGACGAGGCGCCGTTCACGCTCTTCGCGCTTGGCCGTCTCACCGGCTGGCTGGCGCACGCCATGGAACAGCGCGCCAATGGCCGGATCATCCGTCCACGCGCGCGCTATACCGGGACTTGAGACTGGAAGGAGCCCGGCCTTACGCCGGTTGCAATACGCCTTTTTCCTCGAGCAGCTGTTTCAGCTCGCCCGACTGGAACATCTCCTTGGCGATGTCGCACCCGCCGAGGAATTCGCCCTTCACATAGAGCTGCGGAATGGTCGGCCAGTTGGAGAAATCCTTGATCCCTTGCCGCAGGTCCGCGTCCTCGAGGATGTTGGCGCTCTCATACGGCACGCCCAGATGATCGAGGATCGCGATCACGGTCGCCGAGAAGCCGCACTGCGGGAAAGTCGGCGTTCCCTTCATGAACAGGAACACCGGGCTGGCGTCGATCAGGCCCTGGATGCGTGTTTCGATGTCGCTCATGGCGATTTTCCCGGGAAAATGGCTGGTCCAGATCAGCTAAGGCCGGATCAGGCGGTAATCAAGCCACCGGTGACCGGGGTCACCATGCAGCCCACATTGGCTTCGAGGTGCGGCAGGCGGGTGGTGGTGGTGATAACGCGGTGCGCGCCGCCCTCGCCAAGGGCCCAGTGCAGGGCCTCATCCACGGTCATGGGCGTTGCCGGGCGGGGCGCATTCCACCCCATCAACGACCGCGCCAGCCGCCAGGTCGCCCCCGCCGTCACGGGCAGGGGAAAGCGCGGATTGGCCGCAGCCAGCGTCTCGATCCCCACCAGCTCCCCGGCCGCCCGCAGGCGATAGAGCCGCTGCTTGTCCTCGACGGTCAGCCCGGCATGGACGGGGGCCATGTAGTGGGTGAACTCCCCGGTCTTCATGGCTGCGTCCAGTTCCTCGCTTCGGCCACAGATGCCCAGCGAGACAATCATCCCCTCGCGTCGCATGTCGTTCAGCGTCTTCAGCAGGGCGTCCGTCATCTCGATCTGGGCCGGCCCGTGCAGGTAGAGAATATCGACGCGCGCGCGCCCCAATCGCCGCAGCGACGCCTCCACCGACTTGCGGATGCCCGACGGCGAAAAATCCCGGTCGCGCCGCCGCACCCCGGCGCCCAGCAGGCCGGCCTTGGTCGAGACGATCGGATCGTAAGGCGGCAGCCGTTTCAGCGCTTCGCCGAGCCGCCGCTCGGCCTCGCCCGCGCCATAGACCGGGCCGGTGTCGAACACGCGGATGCCCAGCGCATAGGCGTGCTGCACCATCTGCACGGTGGATTCCGGCCGCACCATGATCGTGCCATGCGCGCCGGTCACCCCGAAACCGAGGCGGCGCGCTCCATAGGCAGTTTCACGGCGAGCCTCTCCCACAGCCTGTATCCGTTCAGGCCGGAGCGCGGGTGGTGAGGGCAAGGGCATGCAGCTGTCCGCCCATGCGCCCCTTCAGGGCTGCATAGACCAGCTGGTGCTGCGCCACGCGTGTCTTGCCGCGGAATTGCTCGGAGACGATCTCGGCGCTCCAGTGATCGTTGTCGCCGGCCATGTCGTTGAGCGCGATCTGGGCGTCGGGAAACGCGTCGCGCAGATAGGTCTCGAGCGTGGCCCGATCCATAGCCATGGCCGTCATCCCTTGCTGCCGTCCGCCCCCAGACCCGTGGCGGTAACCGGCTAATAGTCCCCGGGGGTTCCTTCTAGACACATCCCATCGGCGCACAATAGCGCCCCACAGGCTGCGACAGCACGGCGCGCAAACCGTGCGCCCGGCGCCACACGCGCGAAGATGTGATGTCCCGGGATTGTCCCGAAATCCGCGCGTCTTGTGCGTGATTGTTGTGATTGCAAGAAACCGGCGCGCCAACCACCGCCTGTCATTCCGGACGCGCGCAAAGCGCGCGAGCCGGAACCCAGGAGCCGTCAGCCTCGGCCGTTCATGTAGTCCGGCAACCAGCCCTCATGTGCTGCGCGCAGGGTGGAGAGAGAAACAGCAGTTTTTCGTGCTTTCAGGTTGGGGCGGTCGTCGGCTTCCTGCAGCGAAATCTCCGCACCACCAAAGGCGCCAATCCGGGCGATGTGAATGTTTCGCGCTGCCGCAAGTTCACGGACCTTGGCGAGGCTCGCTTCAGGCAAGGCTACAAGGTAGCGCCCCTGTGTCTCAGACAGGAACGCGATGGCTGTCAGTCCTTCAAAGCCGCCGCCTTCATTCGGCCAATAGCCGACAGCGTCTTCCGCATTGATCAGCGCGGCGCCGACGCCCGAAGCAAGCGCCAGTTCGGCGGCGGAGCACAGGATGCCGCCATCGCTTACGTCATGCACGGCGTGAACGTATCCGCCGCGCACCAGTTCGCGGACGAGCGTCGCATGACGAATTTCGGTTTGGAGATCGACATGCGGCGACGCGCCTGCCGCCGCGCCATCGAGGCCGAGAACGACACGGCCATACAGAGAGGCGCCATGATCGCTTCTGGTCTCGCCGATGAGCAGCAGCACATCCCCCGCCTTCGCCCCCTTCAGCGTCGCCACATGATCGAGGTTCTCGATCAGCCCGATCCCGCCCACCACCGGCGTCGGCGGAATCCCCACGCCGTCCGTCTCGTTGTAGAGCGACACGTTCCCGCTCACGACCGGGAAGTCGAGCACGCGACAGGCTTCCGCCATGCCCTCGATCGCCTTCACGATGACGCCCATCGTGTCGGGCTTTTCCGGGTTGCCGAAATTGAGATTGTCAGTGATCGCAATCGGCGTCGCGCCAACCGCGCTCAGATTGCGATACGCCTCCGCCACCGCCTGCTTGCCGCCCTCATAGGGATCGGCCGCCACATAATGCGGGTTGCAGTCCGAGCAGATCGCAAGGCCCTTGTTCGTGCCGTGGATGCGCACGATGGCCGCGTCGCCACCGGATTGAGAGCTGTCAATCGTGTCGCCCATCACGTGGCGATCATACTGCTCCCAGATCCACCGCTTCGACGCCATGTCCGGCGACGACATCAGCTTGAGCAGCACCTCGCCATAATCCGCAGGCTCCGGATACTTGGAAATATCCAGCGCCGGCGCGGGCTTCGGCGCAGTCCACGGCCGGTCATAGTTCGGCGCGTCCTGCGACAGCGGCGGCACCGGAATATCGCACACCACGATGCCCTGCTGCTTCAGCACCAGACGCCCCGTGTTGGTCGTGTAGCCGATCACTTCCGCGTCCAGATCCCACTTGTCGAAAATCTTCTTCGCGTCCGCTTCCTTGCCCGGCTTCAGCACCATGAGCATGCGCTCTTGCGATTCCGACAGCATGATCTCGTAAGCCGTCATGCCCGTCTCGCGCTGGGGCACCTTGTCCATGTCCATCTCGACACCGACGCCGCCCTTGTCCGCAATCTCGACGGAGGAGGAGGTGAGGCCAGCTGCGCCCATGTCCTGGATCGACTGAATCCAGTCCGTCGCCATCAGCTCAAGGCACGCCTCGATCAGCAGTTTTTCCGTGAAGGGATCACCGACCTGAACTGTCGGACGTTTTTCCTCATCGCCCTCGGAGAATTCCGCAGACGCCATGGTCGCGCCATGGATGCCATCGCGCCCGGTCTTCGATCCCACATAGAAGATCGCATTCCCCGGCTCGGCGCCGCGCGAATAGAAGATGTTGTCCGTCTGCGCGAGGCCCACCGCCATCGCGTTGACGAGGATGTTGCCGTTATAGCCTTTGTGGAACTGCGTCTCGCCCGCCACCGTCGGCACGCCCACGCAGTTGCCATAGCCGCCAATGCCCGACACGACGCCCGCCACGAGGCTGCGCGTCTTCGGATGGCTCGGCTCGCCAAAGCGCAGCGCATTCACCAGCGCGATCGGGCGCGCGCCCATCGTGAACACATCGCGCAGGATGCCGCCCACGCCGGTGCCCGCGCCCTGCCGCGGCTCGATATAGCTCGGGTGGTTGTGGCTCTCCATCTTGAAGATGCATGCCTGCCCATCGCCGATATCGACAACGCCTGCATTCTCGCCCGGCCCCTGGATCACGCGCGGACCTTTTGTCGGGAACTTGCCCAGATGTCTCCGCGTCGATTTGTAAGAGCAATGCTCCGACCACATCACCGAGAAGATGCCGAGCTCCACCTTGTTCGGCGCACGGCCGAGGCGATCCAGCAGGATCGCGAACTCGTCGGCCTTGATGCCTTGCGCGGCAGCATCCGCAGCGGTCTGTGCGGCGAGGAGCGGGGAAAGGTCGGTCATCTTCATCCTCAGTTCGCCATCACTCAGTTCGCCAAGACCACGCCGTCGCAGGTCTCGACCAGCATGTCGAGCACTGCCATCTGCGCGCTCAGCGCATCTTCATCCTGCGTCACCGGCTGCAGCATCACGCTCACCAGCACGCCATAATCTTCCACCCGCGCATCCGCGATCCCGGTATCCGCCAGGTCATCGGCCAGCTGATCCGTCATGTCCTCGGGAAACGCCGGCTCCACGCTCACAGACACCAGCCAGCCCGCGCCGGTCAGCGTGTAGACCGGCACGTCCTCAACCACATGCGCGCTCCACGCGCCCGCGCCCGGCAGGTCATCCGGCAGCTTCGGCGCACGCCGGCAGGCGACAAACTGGTCGAGGCTCATAAGCGGCTCCAGCAGGGCCCCAAAACGGATCAGGACCCCGCATCTCGCGGCTCATTTACGCGAGCCGGGTGATTCTGCAATGTGGCTTGGATGCAATCTGTTGGGGTAGGCCGTGATTTGGAATTTTGGACGCGATAAGGGCTCTGATTCCGAGGAACTTGCTTCTTGTAAGGCATTTACAGACCGGTTTGACCGAGAGATTCTGGCCGCTGATCTCTATCGTGAAATCGCATCCAAATTGCCGCCCGGCTCCGCCTCGCTGGCGGAGTTGGGGGACGCGATGCGCGTTCGCACCCCTGCCTGGGTAGAAGCGACACAACGCGCGATGTCGTTCCAGACGCGCTTTCGCGCCGGCCACAGCCTTGGCGACAAGCCGCATTTTACGTTGCTGATCGACCACTCGGGGTCGATGAAGGGAGCGAGATCGCTCGCCGCTGCCACGGTCACCGACATTCTTGGCGACATGCTGGAGCATCAACACTGCAGCATGGACCTGTTGGGCTTCACTACGGGTGCATGGAAAGGCGGGAAGTCGCGCGTATTTTGGCTCGGTCGAGGGGCGCCAGAAAATCCGGGTCGTCTCAACGATCTTCTTCACATCGTCTACAATGACGAAACCGGCTCTGTGGGGAGGTGGCCTGTTTATTTGCCGCTCATGCTGATGCCGAACGTCCTGCGCGAAAATATCGACGGCGAGGCGCTGCTGTGGGCAAGGGATCGCGCCATGCGTCGTGATCCTACCTCTTGGGTGTGTCTGCTGATCAGCGATGGCGCCCCGGTCGATGATTCAACTCTGCAGGAGAATGATCTGGGATATCTGCAACGTCACCTGCAGTTAGTGGTGGAACAGCTAAATGCCGATCCGCGTACCCGACTTGGCTGCCTCGCTTTCGACTATCACGCCGTGGTTCCGTTCAGGGCGATCAAGCATGCCGATGGGCTTGAACACGCAACACTGCGCGCCTTTGATCTCCTTGAAGACCTGATCTGGCCGCAAGCAACCGAGTCCTGATCGATGCCGCACCTCACGGCGGAGCAGGGCGACATCACCCGCGCGAAGGTCGGCATCATCGTCAACGCCGCAAATTCATCGCTGCTCGGCGGCGGCGGTGTCGACGGCGCCATCCACCGCGCCGCCGGCCCCGGCCTTCTCGCCGAATGCCGCACTCTGCGCGGCTGTCCCACGGGCGAGGCGCGGATCATCGGCGCCTACAGCCTCCCGCATCGCCGCGTTGCCTCCACCGGCGAAGCCGGGGGAGGTGGCGCGCGCAGCGCGACGGAG